>DASPUZ010000117.1:0-20335 GCA_035622635.1 bacterium
GGCTCGAGGGCCGCTCTCGACTGCTCGGTGAGCGTCAAGATCCCATCTCTGCGCTTTGTGAGATAACCCAAGGTCGAGAGGGCGCCGACCAGATTGTACGCGGAACTGCGAGGAATAGACAAGGCCTTGCAGACGGCTGCAACGTCCATCTCGCTTCGCGTCGCGAGGAGTTGTAGGATGGCGAACGTCCGCGCAACCGCCCGGGTGATACGTGGTTCGCTGTACGGATATTTGGACAGGATCCTCAATTTTCAGCATGGCGCATCTGTGGGGGAGCTTCGCAATCGGGTGCTGAGTGTATGGAGTCCGAAAAATAAGAACGCCTCTGCACTCGCGTCCGCCGCGGCGGCACTGCGGGGGCCCTCAATCAACACCGTCCGGTGGCGCGAGCGGCGGCGGCGGAGTCGACGGCCAGGCGCTCCGTTGACCGCCGCGCGTCTATCGTCCGCCTCTCTGGGGCACAAAAGCACGAGAAGAGAGTGCTCTCGTGGCTCCAGGCGCCGGTCTCTCGCCGTCCATGTGAATGCGGAGGAAGGTCCGATGCGATCGCCGGCTGGCAGCGACAAAGCGCTGGAGTTTCTGGCAAGACTCGCTCGCGAGTTCACGGCGGTGCTGAGCCTGTCACACCTCGTGACGCGGGTGTTGGAGTCCTTGAGTGAGACCGCTGGATTTGACTCCTGCACCATCGGTCTCATCGACGCCCGCGACCCCGATCTGCTCACGATCGTAGGGGCCACCGGACTCCGGGCGCATCTACGTGATGCCGCCCTCCCCCGGGGCCAGAGCCTGATGTGGGCGACCATCGAGGCCGGTGTGCCGCTGAGCGTGCCGGACATGCAGGGGGATTCGCGCGCGTTAGGCCGGCGGAACGGACCCGGCTCCGGTATCTACGCTCCGTTGCTTGCCAACGATCGCGCGATCGGGGCCCTGAGCGCCCATCGGTCCGCGGAGGCTGCGTTCAGCGCCGAGGATCTCGACCTGCTGGCCCTTCTCGCCACCTATCTGGGAGGCGTGTTCGAGACCGCGCGCATGCACGAGTGCGTGGCAGAGCTTGCCTTCGCCGACGCGCTCACCGAACTGCCAAACCGCCGCGCGTTCCTCGACCGGGTCGGCGTGGAGCTGATCCGAACCCGTCGCACCGGCCGTCCCTTCAGCGTCGCGCTCGTCGACATCGACAGCTTCAAGGCAATCAACGACAGATACGGACACGCGGCGGGAGACGCCACGCTCCGCGATGTCGCCCGGACCATCCGGCAGCGAACGCGCGGCTACGATCTCGTCGCGCGGTACGGCGGGGATGAGTTCGCGTTGCTGTTCCCCGACACTTCAGGGAAGACCGCCCAGATGATCCCCATGCGGTTCTGGCAGATCCCGCTCTCCGCTGCGCCAGGGGCGGCGCAGGCGCGAGGATATGTCACCCTGTCCTGGGGGATTGCGTGCCACCCTGACGATGGTGATTCTCCGGAGGTGTTGCTGAAGGCCGCCGACGCGCGCCTCTACACAATGAAGGGCACTCGCTGACCGGCACGAAAGGAACGCCAGTCTCAAGCTGCAACGCTTCGAGTCGCTCCGGGACGGGGTCCACATCCCCGAGCCGGCTGCTCGCCACCGGCCGCATCGAGGTCTGGAACTCACGGTGCCCGGCGAAGCCAGCGGAATATGCGAGGCGAACGACGGAGGCCTCACCACCTTCACGCGTGTCCAAGGCGCTTAACACCAGAGGCGCAGAGCGTCACCGGTTCACCGTGCGCATGCCTTGCGGGGGATACCGGTCTCCCGCGGTGATGCCCTTGGGTACCGCCTCGTCCACGCGCGCAAGGTCGTCGGCCGTCAACGCGACGTCTACCGCAAGGATGTCTTCCTCGAGATACTTGCGGCGCTTTGTGCCGGGAATGGGCACAACGTCTTCGCCCTGCGCCAGCACCCATGCCAGCGCCAGTTGCGACGGCGTGCACCCCTTCGCCTTCGCCATCTCCTGTACCCGCCTCACAAGATGGAGGTTGCGCTGGAAGTTCTCCCCCTGGAACCGCGGCATGTCCCTTCGCCTGTCGTCAGGAGGCAGGTCCTCGGGTTTCTGGAAGCGGCCGGTGAGGAAGCCCCGGCCGAGCGGACTGTAGGCGACGAACCCGATGCCGAGCTCGCGGCACGTCGCGAGGATCTCCCCTTCGGGGTCACGGCTCCACAGCGAGTACTCCGTCTGGAGCGCGCTGATGGGGTGCTCCGCTTGGGCGCGCCGAATGGTCGTGGGAGCGGCTTCCGAGAGGCCGAGGTACCTGACTTTTCCCTGTGCGATCAGCCGGGCCATGGCGCCCACGGATTCTGCAATCGGGGTCGCCGGATCGACGCGGTGCTGGTAGTAGAGGTCGATCGTCTCGACGCCCAGGCGGCGGAGACTGGCATCGCATGCCCGCGCCACGTACTCGGGACGGCCGTTAACGCCGAGGAAGCCGCCGTCGGGCCCGCGCACGATTCCAAACTTGGTTGCGAGTACGACCGCGTCGCGCCGTCCCCGGATCGCCCGCCCCACCAGCTCCTCGTTTCGCCCCACCCCGTACTGGTCCGAAGTGTCGAGGAAGGTCACGCCTAGATCCAAAGCACGGTGGATCGTCGCGATGGACTCCTGGTCGTCACGCCCGGCGTAGAAATCGGACATGCCCATGCACCCAAGTCCCAGAGCCGAGACCCGGAGCCCTGCCCGGCCGAGAATTCTCAGGGGAAACGCCATCTCTTCTCCTCCTGTCCGGAGAGTATCTCTTGCAAGCAATCCACGGCGTTCGCCTTCGGCCTGTTCGGCGAAAAGCTCCTGCCGAACGATGCTTCTCGCCGACCACGGCACGTCGCCGCGCCGGTGGGAGAATCTCTCCGGCACGGGGCGGAGCGGACTCCGAGGCGAACGCGCATTGCGACGCCCGTGAGGGATCGGTTTGCACCGACCCGGAGCCGCATGCGTGCGGTCGTTGCGTTGGTCGGTATGGGACGCGGCCGCCACCGCGCATCGGACGCCCGTCGGGACAAGCCGGGGGCCGGGGCCACGCAGTGCGGTTCCGGGCCGGCCTACGCCAGCGTGGTCCCCAGAAACACCCCGTGGGGAGAGTGCTGGGTCCGGAACGTCCGGACGATCCGTAGCGCACGGGCGTCGATCACGGTCCCGATGTCCGCATAGCGCCCCGACACCCAGAGATACCGGCCGTCGGCGCTGAGCATCGGCATGTCTGGCCCGCCGGGCACATGAAACTTCTCGATCACCCGCTGCGCGGCCACATCGAAAACGCTCACGGTGTTCTCGCCGCGGTTGGTGACGAAAATGTGGGCACCGTTTCCCGTCGCCACGTGCTCATGCGTGTCCCGGCCGCTGTGCACTCTGCGGATGAGCCGCCAATCCTCGGTTGCGAACACCGACAGCGTCCCCGCGTGGCCACTCGATACGATCATGTGGCGCCCGTCGCGCGAGATGGAGACCCCCGCGGGAAAGGGATCCACAGAGATCAGCCGGACGACCCGAAGGAAACCTGTGTCGATAACCGTGACGGTGTTGGCGCGCTGATTGGAGTTGACGAACCAGCGGCCATCCGGCGAGAGCGCGTAGTGGCTTGGCGACTGCCCGGTGTGAAGTCGCCGAATGCGCCGGAACGTCCGCGCGTCGTGCACGTCAACGAACGCGTAGCGGTAGTTCAGCGCGAACAGACGACGGCCCGTGGTGAACGTCACGTTGTAAGGATCGAGGATGGGGATACGCCGCACGGGCCGCAGGGTGGCCAGGTCGATCTCGATCATCTCGTTGCTCATGGTGTTGCATGAGTACACGGTGCGGCCGCCCTGACTCAGGTGGAACTTGTGCGGCTCGCGACCGACCGGCATCGTGCGAAACGGCTCGAACGTGCGCGCGTCTACGATCGTCAGCGTGTTGCTGAGGCTGTTGGCTACCAGGGCCACCGGGCGCGCTCCCGATGCGTCGGGCCGGCCGCTCCCGGACGGCTGCACGTCCGCCCCGCTCTGGGTCGCAGCCAGCGCCCCGGTCCACATCGATGGAGCGATGACGGCCAGCTCTGAAGCGAGCACGGCGGCCCCCCTAAGGAGCGCGCGCCGGTTCAGGAGGACACGGGACGCTGTGTCGCTGTTGGGCCGCGAAAAATGCTGCAGCGAATGCGCGGACATCTTGTGTGCCCCTCCTGTCGGGACTCGGAACGCTAGGCCGCCGTCAACGACACTATCCAGGCGGTGCCGAGGGCTTGAAGCGCCGCCTGAAGTTGGGTGTCCTGACCGCGCTCCATGTCGTTCGCCGTGAGCGTGACGTCGACATCGGGCGCGATCCCGACCCCTTCGACCTGCTCGTTCTTTGGGGTCAAGATCCGCTCGACGGTCACCGACATGCCGCCCTCGGGGAGCGTCACCATCACCGACCCTCCGAGCGCGCCGGCGGTCTTCTCGCCAACGATCGTCGCCCGCCCGTAGTCCTTGAACGCGCCCGTCAGAATCTCGGACGCCGAGGCACTCTGGGCATCGACCAGCACTGCGAGCGGTGTATCCGGCAAGAGGGGCTGCCCGGACGTCTGCAACGAGCTCGACGGCTCACCCCGCTCGTGAATCCGCGCCAGAACGGTGTTGGAGGACATGAACACCCCGCCGACGTTCGCGGCTTCGGTAATCAGGCCGCCGGGGTTATCCCGCAGGTCCAGGATCACGGAGCGGACGGACCCCTGCGCCAGCAGCGCCTGAATCGCACCGCGTAACTGCTGACCCGCTCGTTCAGAAAACTCGAAGAGCTGGACATACGCCACGCCCGGTGCGACAAAACTCGCCTCCACCAGAGGGACCTGAATCGGCGCGCGGGTCACCGGGATCTGCACGGTCTGATCTCCCCGTTGAACGACGAGGGTTGCGACCGTTCCGGCCAGACCGCGAATCAACTGGCTCACTTCCACGGCCGTAGCGTCCTTGAGCGACCGGCCGTCCACAGAGACGATACGGTCAAACCGCTTGATCCCGGCCTGGGCAGCCGGAGATCCGGGGAACACGGTCGCCACGAACACCCACTGCACTCCCGAGGAGTCTTTTTGAGCCGTAATCTCCACCCCAATGCCGGTGAAGCTGGGGGTGCCCGAAACCTGGCGCTCGGCCTCCTGAAACTGTTCCGGGTCGAGATAATACGTGTGACTGTCATTGAGGGACAATAGCATGCCTTGGGTGGTCGCATACGCGAATTGCGTCTCGGTGATGCCCGGTGGTAAGGCCTGTGCCGCCTTCGAAAACTCCGACATGAACTGCATCGACGCCTGCTCCTCCGGAGTCCCCGCGGGGATGTCCGGAAGCACGTCGGCGCTGCTGTTCGTCACCTTGCGCATCGTCGCGATGCCGGCGTTGAGCAGCTGGACAGGTTGCACCGGGTCAACGTACCCGCGCTCAAGGACGTTCAAGGCAGTCATGACGAGCGAGGCGTTCGCGGCCGACGCCTGACGCACCGGGGCAAAGGGCGCGAGGAGCAACATAATGGTCAACAGCACCGTGGCCAGCCGGCGGTACGTCTCTGTCCGACCACAACCGTAACGAGGGGCGGTTGAACGCGATGCTCTCATCCGAACGCCTACCTCCTGGGAACCGAGCCGGAGTGGACGACGTGCCTCTTCCTTACGCCGTCCCCTCAATTATCGCCGCACGCGTGTAACAAAGCTCTGAAGATATGCGCCGCGCCCTCGGAGAGGACGGGGAACGAAAGCGCGGCGACACCGCGCCTCCGGCGGCCATGATCCGTAAGCGCATCCGGACTCGGGACACTCGTGCTTCTCATACTGATATGGCTTGCATGTCACAGTACCAGGCTCCGGGCTCATCGTCAATCCGGCCTGGCGGAAAATCCGCGCGAACCGCCGGCGATCCACCTGGCAAACGGTCTCGCGCGCACAGACCAATTCTTAAGGCCGATACCGAGGCTCGACCGAGGCGAGCCTCGGCGTCGTCAACCCGCGCGTCGAGCGGTCCTCCGGCTATCGGGGGACGCGGCGCCGCGGGCGCATTGCAGGCAGTGGCGCGCCTCGGGCATCGCCCGGAGCCGTTCCGCGCCGATTGGATGACCGCACCGCTCGCAATTGCCGAACGTGCGTGCATCCAGGCGCTCCAGCGCCGCTTCGATTTCTACCAGCCGGCTCCGCACCTGAGCGGTCATCGCCATGCTGGCGTCGCGCTCGTACAACAGCGCGCCAAGCCCCTCGCGCTCCAGTTCGCCGCGAGCCGTCTGCTCCCATTCGGTCGACGCCCCGGCCGCGAACCGCAGTTCCTCCCGCAAACGCGCCTGTGCCTCGCGCAGGCACCGGCGAAATGACTCTCGCTGCTGTGGCGTGATGGCCGCGGCCGCCCTGCGGGTGCCGGTGCCGGCGGCGCCCGCCGTTTCCGGCACCTCCGCGCTCGTGCCGTGGCGGTGCCGTCTCGGGGAGCGCACGGCGTCAGTGCCCGCTTCCGGCATCCGCCTTCCGGTCGGTTGCGCTCCCGCCGCCGCCATCGCCCTCACCTCTCTCACCCGAACATCCTTGCGGCGCCCAGCCTATCAGCCTCCCCGCGGTCTTCCTATCGGGCCGGGACCTGATTCGCCGTGCACGACTCTGCCGGGCTGCCACTCCCCGCCGTGTCCGCCGCCCCCACGGCGGGAGCGCGCGTGCCGACAGGACCACCGCATCGAACCGGCCGAAGAGCGCGGGAAGGAGCAGGCCCGGGCGGGCGGCCCTGGTTGTCCGACGTGCTCCTGAAACGGGCTCGCTGTCACCCCCACCACGTTCCGGCACAGGACGGCTTTGAGAAGCGGAGAGACTGTGTCCAGCGTGATCGTCGTCCGGAACATCCCTAACGGCGAGTCCGATCAGCGCACGAAGCGGGGGCCGCATCGCCCACACCGGATCTCAGGAACACGCGACCGCTTTTGCCGTCCCGTGTCGGAGCCCCTAGCTTTGCCCGAGGACCAGGCGCCCGCGATCGCCCTCGATCGCGAGCGCGGTGCCGAACCCTCCCGACAGCTCGCGAAGCCAGTCCAGCACGCGACCGGCTGCGCTCCCGGTCGCGAGCTGCGGGAAGCCCTCGGCGTCCAGCACTGCCGGCACGAGCGTCACCTCATGCCGCTCGGCGAGCGAGACCTGGACAATCACCGATTCCGGCGCCATGAACCGCCGCGGGTCCTCAAACAGGAAATTGCCCGCACTGTAGACGATCGGACGGCCGCGATAGACCTCGATTGGATGGAGCGAGTGCGAGTGATGCCCAAACACGATCGCCGCGCCGGCATCGATGAGCGCATGCCCGAGCGGCCGTTGGTATTCGGCGAGGCGGCCCGACGCTGGGCACAGCCAGTGCTCGGGCACGCCCCAGTGGATGCCGACGATCACCACGTGCCCTTCGGCACACAGTTCCGCGATGTGGTTGCAGACCCGCTGCCGATCCACTGATGACGCACACGTGCGCACGGTGGGCATCGTACCGGGCTGCTCCACCGTGAGGTTGACGTCGGGCTCGAAGGACCACACCACCTCGATCGGCGCGATCCCGGGCTTCCCCGGCCGCGCCGCCGACTCGATCGGGAGCGTGCACGCGACGCTGAGGAGGGCGATCTCGGCTGCGCCCGCACGGAGGCGCGCCGGCGCCATCGCCTCCTCCAAATCGTTGCCGGCGCCGCAGCACGTGACAGCGGCAGCCCGGCACGCCGCGATCGTGTCCTGCAACGCCTCGGGACCGTAGTCGTACATATGGTTGTTGGCGAGCGTGACCGCGTCGACGCCCATCGCCCGCACGTCGCGAATCACATCCGGATCGGACCTCAAGTTGCTGTGCTTCGGCACCCGGAACCCTCGCCGCGACAGCGGCATCTCCAAGTTGGCGATGACGAGGTCGCTCTCGCGCATCGCCGCCAACGCCGCCTGAAAGCCCGCGGCACGTCCCCGTCCGCTCTCGGCGAGCGGGCGGCGAATCATCACGTCGCCGACCAGACTGATGGTGCCCTGCCCTGTCCCCGTCATGTCTGCTCCCATCGCCCCCGCGACTCTCCGATCTCTCTTCTCTTCGATTCTTCGACCTCGCCACGCCCGGGACCCTCGAGGGAGTCCCGCGGGCGAGCGAACGTGCGCGCTAGCCCTGTTCGATCCCCGGCGCCTCGCGGTGCAGTGCACTGAGAAATTCGGTGGTGTCCTTCGGGTTGATGACAAAGTTGCGGACCCATCCGCTCTTGCGCCGGAGTACGACGAAGCGCGCTGGCGTGAAGTTGCACCAGTGCTCGTTCCAGATGGGAACTTGGCGATACCCTGCCACGTCGACCCGGGCGATGTCGGCGAGCGCGACCCGCCTCACCACCCACGGGCCGATGCGCACCTGAATCTCAGTCGCGCAGACCCAGAACGTGAATGGTCCCATGGAGCCCTCGATCCTTTCTCAGGAGAATGCGCCGACGCCTCGCGGAAACCCTATCGCCGCAGATCGGAGCTGCTACTTATAGGAACCCGCAGATTCGGGTTGGTCGGGTTGCTTCCCGGGTGGTGCGTATCGCGATCGAAGCGGCACGGGTCCGCATCTTTTCGCGCGGTCCAACCGCACGGCGGCGCGTACGGCTCGTGAACGTTCGGGGAAACTTGGGCGGCATCGAACGGCGGATCACATTGCCCACTCTTGCGTGGTTGGGTGAGCGAAGGGCGAAACGACCACCGCCGGACCGGTGCGCGCCGACTCCCCGCAGGGCCCCGGGCTTCCGCAGGCCTCCGAACAGTCCTCCGCCCGCACTCTTGCCACGGCCGGCGCCCCGCCGGCCTAGAAACGGACCCCTCAGCCGCCTGGGGCGCAACCGCTCCCCATCGACGAAGACCGTCCGCTGCCGGCCGGGGCAGGGACCGAGATCTTTTTCCTGACGTCCGCGCTCCCGCAGTGTGGACAGACGGTCTCGCCGTTCCCCGCCACAACGCCGACCAGCTCTTCGAACGACTCCCCGCACGCTTGGCACCTGAACTCAAAGATCGGCATCTCAATCTCCCCGTGGCCCGACCGCGGCGTCTCGCCGGCGCGCGACCTACCCTACGCTGTATTGTAGCCACCTACATGCTTGCAGCAGGGTTGGATACCTGTCAAGGATCCGTGCAGGCAGGGGCAACGCGCGGCGGCACGCCCATGGATGACATCGGCGCCCGCGCGGATAAGTATCCGCTCAAGGAGCCTGCAACGAGGATGCACGCCCCGGTTCGACCGACCGAGGGGCGTCGCGCGGGGAGGCTCGTCGATGGATGCGCTGGGTTCGACCCCGATCTCGACGCTCATCCTGGACTACGGTGATGTCCTGACCTGGCCGCAAGACACAGAGATGGTGACGGCGATGGCCGCGCGCGTGGGGGCAGACATCGAGGTCTTTCGCGAGGCGTTTCGTCACTGTCGCGACGCGTATGACGCGGGTATGATCGATGCGAAGTGGTACTGGAGGCAGGTTCTCCACCGGCTCGGCGCGGCCGACATCGGCACTGCGGACACCGTCGAGTGGCTCATCCAATCCGACGTCGACTCGTACACCCGATACAGAGAGGAGATGTGGGGGGTTGCCCGGGCGTTCAAGACTGCAATCGGCCGCACCGCCATGCTTTCCAACTGCACCCGGGAGATCCTAGCGAGAATCCGGCGCGATAGAGCGCCGGAGGAGTGCTTTGACGTTGTCGTCGCTTCGTGCGAGGTCGGTTGCGTGAAACCGGCGGCACGCATCTACGAAACATGCCTCTCCCGGCTTCACGTTGCACCGCAGGAAGCACTCTTCGTTGACGACCGTGCGGACAACCTTGCAACCGCCGCGCGTCTTGGGATGCACACGTTCCACTTCAACGGGATCGACTCTGTGCGGAGGTTAGGCGAACGGTTGCGAGAATGTGCGCGGCGACCAGATCCAGAGGGCTGTTGAGCCGGACGCCCGATGTGGAGAACCCCGGGACGGTGTTCGACCTCAGGATCGCGGCATGGCGCAACCGAGGCCGAGGAAATGACCGGCCGGCGTTGAAGCATGTAGTCGACGACGCGTGGCATCCCGGAGGATTTTTCAATGAAGCATTCGCCCGCCGACCTCCTGCGGTGGCTCGGCTCCGGCGAATCCATCGACAGCGTCTGCACCCGGGCCGGGATGACACGAACGGAATTCGCCACCTGGTGGAATGCCGAGGTGGTCGACCGCCTGCCGCCGATGGAAGGTCGGCTGCGAACAGGCGCGCCCGGCCCCGTCGAAATCTTGCGCGACCACTGGGGCATCCCGCACATTTTCGCGGACGCCGATGATGCGCTGTTTTTCGGTTTCGGCTTCGCGATTGCCCAGGATCGCCTCTGGCAGATGGATTACCTGCGCCGCCGGGCGCTCGGCCGGCTGGCGGAGGTCTTGGGCCGTGACGGAGTGCCCCTCGACATCGTAGCGCGCACGGTTGGGCTCAACAGGATCGCGCACGCGCATCTCGAACGGCTGCCCGCCGCCACGTTACGCCTCCTGGAACGGTTCTCCGCCGGGATCAACGCGTGCGTTCGACAGCGCGGGGAGCGCCTGCCGATTGAGTTCGGACTATTGGACTACAGACCGGACCCCTGGACGCCGCTGGACTCATTGGCCGTCATGGCCGAGTTTCGCTGGTATCTCACCGGGCGCCTTCCCGTGATCGCCATCCCGGAACTGGCAAAGCGGACGCTGCGTGACGCCAGCCTCTATCGTGCTTTTCTGATGCCCGAGGCCGGGGAAGAGAGCATCGTCCCCAAGGGATCGTACCCGACCTCACGCGGCCCGCTTGAACCCATCGCCGGAGGAGGGGGCGATCCGGAGGAGGGCGCAGGCAGCAACAACTGGGCCGTGAGCGGTCACCGCAGCGCCACCGGCAGGCCGTTGCTCGCGAGTGACCCGCACATCGCCTTCGGCACGACCGGGTGCTGGTACGAACTCCACCTGTGCGGCGGCTCGTTCAACAGCGCAGGGATCGCCTATGTCGGCGTACCGTTCTTGATCATGGGACGCAACAAACGGGTTGCATGGTGCATTACGAACAACACCTGCTCACAGCGTGATCTCTATCAGGAGCAGACCGATCCTCGCCACCCCGGATGTTTCCGCTACGACGGCACGTGGGAACCGGCAAAGGAGGCGACGGAGACCATCACGATCAAGGGCGAGGAACCCCTTCTCCTGGTCGTCCGGTGCTCGCGCAACGGTCCCATTGTCGACCACCTGCTGCCCGAACCGGTGCAGCACACCGGGCCCGTCTCGCTGCGCTGGCTGGGGACGGAACACAGCGACGAGATCACGTGCGGCTTGAACGCGGCGCGCACGCGTTCCTGCGGCGAGCTTCGTGAAGCGCTGAGGGAGTGGCGCGTGCCCACGCTCAGCTTCGTCTTTGCCGACGTAGATGGGAACGTCGGCTACCAATGCGCCGGCCGCATTCCGGTCCGAGAGCGCTGGGACCGGGGGTACCGGGCCGGATGGGACCCTCAAGATACATGGACTGCGTTCATTCCCTACGACGACATGCCGGCTGTGACCGAACCGCCGGCCGGGTGGGTCCGATCGGCCAACAATCGCACCGCGCCGCCCGACTTCGCGTATCCGCTGTCCGGCACGTGGAACAGCGGGTACCGGGCGGCGCGAATCCGGCAGCTACTCGAGGCGCAGGAGCAATTCGCCGTCGGGGACTTCGCGCGCATGCAACTTGACACGCTCTCTCTACGCGCGGTGGAAGGTGTTCCGCCGTTGCTGTCGCTGCTGGAGGCCACCCCGGACGAACGCATCCGCCGTGCCGCGGACGTGCTCCGAGCCTGGAACCGCCGCATGGACGTGGAAGAAGTGGGCGCCACCCTGTTCGAGTCCTTCCTTGCCCGATGGTGCCGGGCCGTTGCCGAAATGCGCTTCCCGCCGACGATGGTGGACCTCATGGCGAGCGCCGACATGGGGCTGGCAGTGGCGCTGTTGGCCGAGGACCCGTACGAGTGGTTCGCGGGCGGGTCTCGGCGCGACGCGGCGGTTGCCGCGCTGCGCGGTGCGATCGACGACCTCGAGACTCGTTTCGGCGCCGACATGTCGGCGTGGACCTGGGGACGCATGCACACCATCCCCCTGCGCCACTTCTTGTCCGGGCGCGGGGAGTTGGGCTCACTGCTCGATCGCGGCGGCGACCCCGTCCGGGGCAGCGGTGTCACCGTCTGCAACACGGGCTACGATCCCAACTACCTGGCCGTCCTCGGAGCGAACTACCGGCTCATCGCCGATCTCAGTGCCGATCCCCCCGGCCTGTATGCGGTCGATGCCGGTGGGGAGTCGGGTGAGCCGGGGAGCGCGCACTATTGCAGCCAACTCCCGGAGTGGCTGGCCGGACGCCACCACTTCATTGTTATGGATCGGACGTCTCTCGAACGCGAGGCAAACGCGCTCCTCGCGCTCGCATGACGAGCGGGTCGCACCCAAGACCTTCGGTAACCAGCGCGGGGGCCGGCTCTGAGGAGACGGATACGGTCCAGGTCGCCACAGTGGAGGCCTTACGTCTCAGCCTTCCCAACAACCCTGAGCCCGTCCGTGGCCTCAGCGCTCCATGCGGGCGAGTGTGGTGGCGTGGGGTGCTCGGGAAGACGGCGTCCACAACTCGGCCAGCGGCGGACAGTCCCCGTGCCCTCCCGTCCCGGCTTGAACATGTCGCTGGAGCGCGTACGGGGCTCGGACGATCCGCCGGCCCCCTGAACGCAAGCCTCCCTCGACCCCGAAGCCACGGGTCACTCCCTGCGGCGCCTGAACCCAAGCTCCGACGCTATAATAGACTAGGTGGGGAGTAGATTCGTCATGGTCTTCGAGGGTCGGAGACAGTCCCGTTACCGCATCGGTACGATGCCCGCGCGGGCGCCGTTTGACCCACCGGTGCGGTTCCGCTTGCAGGAAGACGATGAGTACGTCAAGTACGGGCACCCGCCGTTTGCCGCAGTCGGGCGCGGCGACCCCTACTGGACGTCCGAGATCATCTCGCAGACCTGGTTCATGGCGGAGACCGGCAGGATCCCGATCTCCGGCGCCGGCTATGGCGGCCCGTTTGCGGGGTCAGGCTTCGACGCCATCTGGCTGGACATGTCGGAGATTGTCCGCCCTACCCGGGACGGTATCCACGGCCGCGAGTACATCTCCACCAGCGTGGACGTAGGCCGAAAGCCGCCCCGCCTGCCCCTCGGCGCAGACGGGTCCCTCGACGCGCTCCCACCGATCGTGGAGCTACCGATCCCCGTGATCTTTGACCCCTTCCCGTTCCCGCTCGTCACCCGTACCCCGATCCTGGCCATCGCGCGTGCCGCCGCCTCGCTGGGCACCCTGGCTGTGATCACACCTGAAATGTGGGACGATGATCTCGCGCCCTTCGGCTCCGCGCTGGCGCTCCGCCTCGGCGCGGGTGCACTCGAGCGGTATCGGGACCTGTGGCGACCGGCCCGGATGGTCGAGCTCGAAGGCGACGGGCTCGAAGCGGCGACCCGCCGCGTCAAGGCAGTCCGGCCGGACGCCGTGGTGAGTTGGCGCGTTCCGCTTGACCGCGCGGATCCGGAATCGGTGGAACGCATGGTGCGCGACGGGGCCGAGGTGCTCCACCTCTACGCCGATGAGTACGGCCAGACGGCGCGGGGATTCGTCGCCGAGGCGCTGCGGGACGTGCACCGGCGCCTGGTCGAAGCCGGCATCCGGGACGAGGTGACGCTCGTTGCCAGCGGGGGGATCGCGACGGCCGAGCATGTCCCGAAGGCCATTCTCTGCGGCGCCGACCTCGTAGCGATCGACTTCACCGTTATGGTCGCGTTCGGATGCGGCCTGTGGGCCGATAAGACCCACTGCCCGGCCGAGGACGGCGAGTTTGCTCCGGAGTGGGGCGCGCAACGACTCGTCAACCTGATGGGCGCGTGGCGCGATCAACTCCTGGAGTGCCTGGGTGCGATGGGTATTCGCGAGGTGCGCCGCCTGCGGGGGGAAACCGGGCGGGCGATTTTTCAGCCTCAGGAGGAAGCTACGTTCCGTGCGTTGTTCGGCTCGACACTTTCGGCGCCGCCCCAACCGGACGAAACCGAGGTGCCGACGATGGGGGACCTGCGATGGACCCCGGAGCTGCTGCAGGCGACTTGGACCCAGGCGGCCACCGGCAAGCCCCCCGCGAGCGGGGAATACAAGATCGGCCGGTCAGGCGGGGGCTTCGATGTCGTGCGCTTCGCTGTCGAAGTCGCGGAGGAAAGCCCGCATGAGCAGCCGCGCCCGGACGACGTCGATCTACGCCTCTCGCTCAACCGCCGGAAGGACGGACCTCCGCTCACGATCTCCGTTCCGTTCTACGGCGGCGGGATGTCCTTCGGCTCAGTCAGCCTGCAGACGATGTTGGCGCGGGCCATGGCGGCGAAGGAGGTCAACACCTTCGCATCGACCGGGGAAGGAGGTTACCCGGAGGAGCTGATCCCGTACGCCGACCACGTCATCACCCAGGTGGCTACGGGACTCTTCGGCGTGCGCGAGGAAACTGTCCAGCGGGCCCGGTTCGTCGAGTTCAAGTACGCACAGGGCGCCAAGCCTGGCCTGGGCGGCCATCTCCTGGGCGGCAAGACGACCGAGGCGGTGGCAGTGATGCGGGAGGCGGTGGCTTGGACGTCGCTGTTCTCGCCGTTCCCCTTCCACAGCGTGTATTCGGTGGAAGATCACAAGAAGCACGTCGACTGGATCCGCACGGTCAACCCCAACGCCGTCGTCGCCGTGAAAGTATCCACGCCCACCGACGTGGACATGGTGGCGGTGGGGACGTACTATGCGGGCGCGCACATCCTCGATCTGGACGGCGGTTACGGCGGTACCGGGGCGGCGCCGGAGATCGCCAAGAAGAACATCGCCATGCCCATCGAGTACGCCGTCCCGAGAGTGCATCGCTTCCTGATGGAGGAGGGCATCCGGGACCAGATCGTGCTGATCGCCTCCGGAGGTATCCGCACCGCCTACGACGTCGCCAAGTGCGTCGCCTTGGGGGCGGACGGGGCGGCGATCGGGACGGCCGACCTGGTGGCACTGGGCTGCACGCGGCTCGGGACCTGTGAAAAGGGCAAAGGCTGCCCGTTTGGGATCACGACGACCGATCCCGAGCTGTCGCGCTTGATCGATCCCCACTGGGGAGCGCAGCGCATCGCTCAACTGTACCGCGCCTGGGCGGCCCAGCTGCGCGAACTGCTGGGCAGGCTGGGGCTCAAATCGATCGCCGAACTGCGCGGCCGTACCGACCTGCTGGTCTACCTGGAGCCGGCGGAAGCCGCCGGCGCGCGGCGATGAACCCTGAAATGAGCGAGCAGGTCATCGCATCTCGCCGCCACCTATATACCGGTGCTTCCCTTTGTTCCCGCAAGGCCGAGGCTGAGGGAGGATGCGGCGTCGTGGGACTCGCGTCCACGATACCGGTGGCCGGACGGCACATCCTGGCGCCGTGCGCGCAGATGCACAACCGCGGCAACGGCAAGGGCGGGGGCTTGGCGCTGGCCGGGCTGGTTCCCGAACAGATGGAGGTCGACCCCGATCGGCTGGCGACGGACTACCTCATCCAGATCGCGTTGCTCGATACCGGGGCCTATCACGACGTCGTCCGGCAGTTCATCGATCCGGTGCTGGACGTCCATACGGACTACCGAATCCCTACGGTGCAGGATCACCGTGACATCGAGGGCCTGGAGGTGCGCCCCCCCGATGTGCACCGCTACTTTGTACGGGTGCGGCATGATGTGCTCCGCCGCTTCGTGGACGAGCACGGTCTGGCCGCCCTGGACAGCCAGGCGGCCGAGGACGAGTACATCTCACAGTGGGCGTTCAGGCTGAACAAAACGTTCTACGCCGAGGGGCGGATGCGGGCGTTCGTGCTCTCGTACGGCCGGGACATGTTCGTGCTGAAGATCGTCGGCCACGCAGAACAGGCACTGCGGTACTATCGAATGGAAGACGTGCGGGCCCGCATCTGGATCGGACACCAGCGCTATCCCACGAAAGGGCGGGTCTGGCATCCCGGCGGCGCCCACCCGTTCGCCGCCCTGGACGTAGGCCTCGTGCATAACGGGGACTTTGCCAACTTCCACGCGATCAGCGAGTACCTCGCGCAGCGCGGGCTGTACCCGCTCTTTCTCACCGATACCGAAGTCGCGGTGCTGCTGTTCGATCTGTGGAGCCGCACGTACGGGTACCCGATGGAGCACCTCATCGAAGCAATGGCGCCGACCACAGAGCGGGACTTCCTGATGCTGCCGCCGGAGAAGCAGCGAATCTACCGGGCCATCCAGGTGGCGCACATCCACGGCTCACCTGATGGCCCCTGGTTCTTCATCATCGCTCGCACCCTGCCGAATCAGCAGGGGTGGGAACTCGCGGGTATCACTGACACCTCCATGCTGCGGCCGCAGGTATTCGCGCTGCAGCAAGGTGCGGAGGTGAGCGTGGGTGTCATTGCCTCGGAGAAGCAGGCCATCGATGGCCTGCTGGCGAGCCTCGCCCGCGAGGACGCGCGCATCTGCCCCGTTGCCGATCGCTACTGGAACGCGCGGGGCGGCTCGTACACCGACGGCGGCGCGTTTCTCTTCACCGCAACGCGGGACGGACGACTTTCCTGCACCGATAAGTTCGGCCATCCGGTGATGATCCCGGCGGGCCAAACGTACTACCACCGGACCGCCCGGATCGACCCTCCTTCCGGGGCGGCGGCGGCGGACGACCCGGTGGGCGCGACCCCGCGGACGCCGGAGCCGGCCCTGGGGGCGGCGGACGCGTCCCTGGCGCGGGGGAGCGAAGGCATCCGCCGGTGGGGATACGAGCCCTTCGTCGCGTGGCTGGAAGAAGTCCGGCGCCGAGCCCGCGGGGACGATTCGGCACGGGCGGCGGCGATTGGCGCGCTTACGTGGTTGATCGACCGGCGGCTGCCCACCGGTACAAAGAAGCGCAGTTGGGTGCTCGCGCTGCTGCACAGTACTCTCTACGACGTGCTGCGGGACGTCTGCCCTCTCGGGGGCCCGAATGACTCTCGTTTCCACCGCATCGACTGGACACACCGGCATCTGCTCGGCCGGCCACCGGAAGACGGTCATACACTTGTGGTGGAGGCGCGGGGCTTCCCGTCGGAGGGGGAGGACAGCCTGGCGCGCGCTCTCGTTCGCGCCCATCGTGCGGGGTGGCGGTCCGTTCTTGTGTTTGACGCACACGGTCAGCGGTTCCTGGGCAGCGGGCTGGGACCGCACACGCAGGGCTGTCGCATCGACGTCTACGGCAGTTCCGGCGACTACTCGGGGTCAGGGTTGGACGGCCTGGAGATGCACATCCACAATGATGCGCAGGATCAGGTCGGTCAGATTCTCAAGTCAGGCAAGCTGGTCATTCACGGTAACGTGGGGCAGACGCTCCTCTACGGCTCGAAGGGCGGGGAGATCTACATCCTCGGCAGCGCGGCCGGCCGGCCCCTGATCAACGCCGTGGGCCGACCGCGAGTAGTGATCAACGGCACTGCGCTGGATTATCTGGCCGAGTCGTTCATGGCCGGCGATCCACTGCACGGCGGCGGCTTCGTCATCCTCAACGGGATCGGGTACGATGTCGACGGCAACATCGTGGATCTCGACACGCCCTATCCCGGGGGCAACCTCTTCTCACTGGCCAGCGGCGGCGCGATCTACGCCCGCGATCCGTTCTGCCGTTTGGGCGAAGAACAGCTCAACGGCGGCCGCTACGCGAATCTCGACACCCCCGACTGGGAGATCATCCGCCCGTATCTGCAGGAAAACGAGCGACTGTTCGGAATCCCGGTCGAGCGCCTCCTTACGGTCAACGGCGAGCGCCGTGCGCCCGGAGAAGTGTACCGGAAGGTGGAACCTGCAGAGATCGCCGTCCTGAGATAAGGACCGGCCCGCCCACCTTGCTCCCCCGCCCCTCGCGGCTGGCCCTGGCGCAGTTGCGCCTCCCGGCGTTCGAATCGTGTGTTTCGGGCGAACCGTGCTATCCTGCAGTTCCGCACCAGTCGAGGATAAATGCCGCAATGACCTTCGTCGCATCTCGGACGGTCTGCAGTTCCACGTACTCGTCGATGCCGTGCAGCCCCGCGCCCCTGGCCCCGTAGGAGGTTACCGGAATGCCGTAGTACAAGTGGAAGAATCGTGCGTCGCTCGCAGCGGTGATCACCTCCGGACGGAGCCCCCGGCCCATGATCTCTCGATGCACCGCGTCGAGGCTCTGGATAACCGGGCACACGGTAAAGTCCACACTGCAGCCTTCGGCCTGAAACCCGTAGAACGTGATGTCCGGAGGATGATCTCTCAGCCATGGATCGGCGTCTGCGGCGGCATGCAGGTGCTCCCGCACGATCACTTTGGCCTCGTCCGAGCTCGTGCCAGGGTAGAACGCCATCCTGAACTCCATCTCACACTCGGCTGGGACGTTCGAGGGCCAATCACCGCCGCGAATCACCCCGACGTTGAAGTTGATGGGCCACGCATTGTCAGCGAACGCCGGGTGTTTTTCGGCGTTGAGCCGTTCCTCCAGCGTTCGCATGGCGCGGATGAGGAGATAGACCTTCTCAATCGCGTTGACCGCGCGCGTGGTGCCGCCGGCGTGCCCGGCGGCACCACGCACCTTCACGCGACACCACAGCGTGCCCAACTGGGCGACCACCACACCGTCGTGGTGCGGCTCGGCAATCAAACATCCATCGCCCACGAAGCCGCGGGCAAGGCACGCGAGCGTGCCGTTACCCGTACATTCTTCCTCGATCACGGACTGCAGAATAATGTCCCCGCGGAGCTGCAGCCCCGCAGATCGGATGGCTCGAACCGCCCAGACCGCGGCGTTGACGCCGGACTTCATGTCACAGGCCCCGCGCCCGTACATTCGGTCGTCCTGGATCTCGGCGGCCCAGGGGTCGTGGCTCCACTGGGACACAGGCTCCGGGCTCACGACGTCGACGTGGCCGTTGAGCACGAGGGAGCGGCCGCCGGTCTCGGAGGCATGCCAGATACCGACAACGTTGGGGCGCCCGCGATAGCTCCATTCTGGGGGAGAGAAACCCCGGAGCCGAGAGATCGTTCCCAGGTCGGGCTCGAAGCTTACCACGTGCAATCCCAACTCGCGAAAGGTGGCTTGCATAAGCCGCTGCACGCCCGCTTCATGACCGAGCACGCTCGGCTCCCGCACCAGGGCTTGGAGGTGGTTCAGTTGCTCCGGCCAGGCGTCGTCGACTTGTCGGAACACTTGCTGCCAGACTGGATTCATCGACTCCCTCCCCGACGTCTCACGCCGCCGGGGTCGCGATGCGGCGCGAGAGACCTCGCCGACGCTGCGCAGCCTGCCGATCGTCGGCCTTGGCGCAGCAATCGGTCGATGGTCGCAGTCGCATAACGCGTCGCCTCCGAGACCCTACACCGCTCCCGCCGCACCTGCGTCGCCCACAGGTAGAACTCGGGGACTCCGGAGCCACACCGGCAGGTGCTCTACCACCTCCAGGGTGGGGATGTCGTACCGTAGCGCGGACAATCCGTACGTTGATCCCGCCATGCCTCCGGTCTCGTGGCCCTGTCAAACGCGAACCTCACCGAGCGCGCCGGTGCGTCGCGATGCCGACGGAGAGTACGCGCCAGCCCCATGTTGATGCTATTTTCCTGATATGTTGTCGGTGGCGCCCTGGACCCGGATTGCCGATGCGGTCCTCGGTCGCGCCGTCCGCGATACCTCTTCCCCCCTGGGCGACGGCGACCTCACCCCTGTCCGAGCGACGCCTCGCGAAAGTCACACGAGAGATCGGGTAGGGCCCACACGCCCGTCGCGCCCCCGTGGGTACCCGCCAGCGTCTGCGGGGTGTACAGGAAGACGTGCGGCGCGTCGTTCCAGATGATCTGGCTCGCCTCGGCATAGACTTTGTTCCGCTTCGCCTGGTCGGCCGTCGCCAACCCCGCCGCCAGCAGTGCGTCAACCTGCGGGTTCTTGTAGAACGCAATGTTGTTGAACGTCGGCGGCCACGCATGGCTGTCGAAGATCGGCCGGAGTGCCCAGTCGGCGTCGCCGGTGGCCGACGACCATCCGTTCAGGTTCATCTGCGTCTGGTTCTGGTCGATGGGCTTGAAGCGAATCGCCATGAGCGTCCCAAGCTCCATCGCTTGCAGGTGTACGGTGACGCCGACCTTGGCCAGCATCTGCTGCAGAGCCTCACTGAGGCGAAGCAGCTCCGTCGAGTTGCTGAGCCACATCGTCGTTTCGAAGCCCTTCGGGAAGCCCGCCTGCGCCAACAGCGTCTTGGCCTTCGCTACGTCGTAGGGCCACCCGCCCGCCTGCACCACACTGTATCCGGTGATGACCGACGCC
>DASPUZ010000118.1:0-4807 GCA_035622635.1 bacterium
GTTTGAATCTACGGCTCAGGGACCGTGACGCGTTGTCGTGATCGCCCTTCACGAAGCCATAGTGGCAGTGCGAAAAGCGGCGCGCCACCGCTCCTGGAAGCATGCCGAGCCGAATCGGCCCAACGCCCACACCGGTTCGGATAGGTGCCGCACCACCGCACAACGGCGGCGCTCGATGCGGTCTGAGCCTTTCCCGCTGTCCCGTGGACGGGCTGCTTTGCGTAGCACTTGGCGGCACCAGCGCTTTCTGTGCGTCCGGGCGAGTCTCGCGAGCAACCCGATCACCAGGATTGCGGCGAAGTCGCGTGATCTCCGCATCAACGTGCGAGGATCGGCTTACAGCCCCAATTGCCTCGGGGCATTCTTGCTACGACGGCGCGGAAGGATCGTCGACGGGCGGAAGAACTTGAACTTGCATGTTTGCCCGCAGTCAAACGCCACAGAAATGAAGAGGTTGCTTCCTGCAGGCCTACTGCGGAGCGGGTGGACTTCAAAACATTCGATGATACCTCGTCCTAGTATCGGATGCTTGACGCCCTGATGCTTGGTTAACTGTGGTGCTGTGACGAGTGAATCGACCGTAGCCAGGTGCTCATCGAGCTCGCGCGGTGCTGTCCGTAGCTCTGGCCCACTGGTGTCTCTGTGAGCAATGCGCGACAGTGCCGATCCCACATGCATGAAGTAAGCGAAGTCCTGTATCCGTTCTGCCCACTTTTCTGGGATCGCTGAGTAGCCAGCGTGCGCACCTGTGAGGCCCCCGACCATTGCCGCAATCGTGTCCGTGTCCGCACCGAGCATGTTCACAGCCTCGAGCACGGCCTTTTTGTAGTTGTTCCCGTAGCGAAGAAACGTCGCGATTGCTGCTCCAACCGTTGCCACGCCGGACCCCTTCGTGGATGATTCGAAGCATCCCCATTGAGCGTAGAGATCACGCAAAGTGCTGGTCCGATCGGGCTGCACGTTGTTGAGAATTTTCAACATTTCGTCCGTTGCGGACTTCAACAGCGCATCGAAATCCTGCGGGTGGCGCTTTGCCCATTCCTGGCGCCATTGGATTAGGTCGGCGTCGTCATCGGGGAAGCTAATCCCCCGAGTTGTCTCTTCGAGCCGGTGGATCAGTGTGTCGGTACGCGGCGTCGCCTCGCTGAGCATATACGTGAGCGCATGCGCGTAGACGAGAGCACCAACGATCGCACGGGGATGACCATGCGTTACAATGGCGTTGCGCCACACTTCACGGCTGACTCGTTGCGGGTCATACGGGTTGGCCATCGCGATCGGACCGATCCTCATGGCGGCACCGTTCGTGCCGGACGCACGGTAGTCGATCGTGACAGTACCGCCCTGGAAACGGAAGAAGTTGCGGTTCCACGCAGCCCGCTTGCGTTGCAAAGCCTTTCCCGCGGCTATAGTCGTTGCGCCGCCGCCGCGGGCATAGGCGAGCCACGACGGGAGCTCTTGTTTACCAAAATAGACGTTGTCGACCGTCCCGTCGGCCTGAATCGAGCGTGCAACGCAAAGAGTTAACTGCGTGTCATCGGAGTACTCGCCGGCTCCAACAACATCCACGTATGAGTGAAACCGCCCTTCGGTTTTCTTCTCCCATCGGACAAAATGAGTGAGCCGCTCAACTCCGTGCAACCGGAGGAGTTGCTGCGGTGATCTAATGAACTCGGTCACCCATCCCATCGCATCTGCGATGGCTCCTCCGAGAAGGGATGCGCAGATACGATCCTCGAGTCGCATGCCGGGAGGGGTAACCGTCATGTCGTTGTCATGCAACTCCATCTCATGCCCTCTCCATGTGCCTCACCGAGGGTACTTCCAAGAAGACATTACAGACTTCGACGGCGACGCATCCAGAATGGCATCTGGTACTAATGTTCCCCGACGCGACTCCTTTGCGCATCCCGCCCGGGCGACAGTTACAAGCACGACGCCGGCAGCGACCAACCGACTGAGGCATACAAGGATCCCGACGGGCGGGAACCCCGGCTCCGGGCCCCACAATCCTCTCGTCCGGTGACGCAGGTTACTCTCCCGCGGCACCATTGGCCACAGGTGCCAGATCTGCATCGTTACAGGTTGGCGGCGCCGGGTGTCAGCGCGAGAGATGCGCTACCGCCGCCACGAGCCCCGCGACTGCGAGGCTCGCTGGAATGCCGAGAACCGTGAATACAACCAGCCATTTGCGGCTGCCGGTCTGGCGCGCGGCGAGCCCGGTGAGCTTCCGGGCGAGCCATCCGGTCCACGCGCCCGCCGACCCCGCGAAAAGGTACCATCAGCACATCCTAATTCACCTCGCAGTTTCATGTTATCACCCTTCGTAACAACCCTAAATCGGGGGGGGACCTCTTGGCAGCCGAGCCTCGTGAGACCTTATGGCAGAGGAGTCAACAAGATAAGACGCAAACGGAAGCGACGGCTTGACTTGGTGAGCGGTGAACGATTTTTGAGGGTTCTCGGCAAGAGAATCAGCATGGAAGAGGCCAGGCTACTTCACTCAGCATTGGGTCAACACCTGAACCCCCAAAAACGTGGTCGCCCACGGGAGACGCGAGCGGCGAAGACTAAGGTATGAAGCGGGCCGAGCTGGCTGTCGTCCGTGGGTTAAGTAAGCCAGTCAGTTTTCCTGCGTCTGTCAAAGAACGCTGCTCTGATTTTCACGCCTGCAGATCGAAGCCCGGGCTGGTGCGCGGGGAAGTCTCCCAGCGATAGGCAGCGTGGATTCTCGCCGTTTCCCCAGCAATAGTCTCGCGGCTTCGCTCCTGGCAGAGCGCGATTAGGTACCCTTTTCTTGAACCGTCAAATGAACGAGTGGACAACCAGCACGTCGGCCATCATATACCCGAGTAAGAAGCTGATTATGACCATACCGAGCCAGGAGGATAAGATGATCTTCGCGGACTTCCCGATCAGCAGTCGGTATTTGTAACTCAACCCCGCGCCGTAGACGCCCATCGTGAAGGTCTGGGTGTTGGAGAGCGGAACGCTGAACAGCGTGGCGAGTTCGACCAGCACCACAGAACTGAGTTGTGAGTTGATCGAATTGATGTACCGCATGGGAAGGATCTCGTTCCCGACCCTCCGGATCTCCCCGGCGCTGAGTAGGATGGATCCGGCGGTGATTGCCAGCACGGCGATCACGAGGTCATACCAGGTGCGCGGCATCGCCGCGTAGACAAACCCGATCGTATTCGCACCTAATGTGAACGCGGCGAGGAACGACAGGGCCACGAGCAAGCCCTTGATCCCCCTGATCGTCCCCCAGACGCTCCGTTCATTGATGAGTTGCCTGGAGCACTGCATCGAGCCGACGATGAGCAGGACGGACACGACCGGCGCGAACACCCAAAACGCCAGCATCGTCAGCACGAAGGGCTCGCTGATGGCACCATGCGTCGCCGTGCTGATGCCAAGGATCGCACAGGCCAGTGTCAGCGACAGGGACTGCGGCACTCTCGTGAGGTGTGCCACGACGAAGATGACGATCGCGGTTGCGAGGGCAATAAGCACCAGGACATCGCTGCGGTTCGGCATCAGGGCGAGGAACCCGGCCTGGAGTGTCCTGCCTTGAAGTCCCAGACCAAGTGAGTACCCGATGATCGTAATCAGGATCCCCGCGCGTCTGGAAGTCACACGCGACGAGATGATCGCGCCGCTGCACGCGGAGAGGTTGTTGCCTGCGACCAGCGCAATCAAGGTAGATGCCAGCAGAACAATCGCTGCGTGTGGCACAGGGAGATCACGTGATGACGGAGGCGATGATGGTCAGCAGAGCATCGGCGGAGTCTTCACAGCCGTCCAGGACGTTATCCGCTAGGTGGGCCGTTTGGACGACATGGTAAAACGATTGGAACGTCGCCGGCCTGGCGTACGCAAGGTCAAGCATGCTCTCCTTGACGTTGTCGCCAGTCTCTTCCAAGTGCTCGATCGTCTGCCGCAGCGACCTGAGCTTCGTTACATCCTCCTGCTCGTACATCGCCAGCAGTGTCTCCAGCGCCGAGTCCACGAGTTGGACTACCTCGGCGACCTGCGTGCGAATGTACCGAGCCTCCTCCTCGTCTCTGACACCGTATCGGCACAGTTCTCGAGCGAGGTTGTAGATGGAGTTCACGATGTTGTCGTGGTGTCCGAGCAGCAACAACATGTTGTCGAGCACGTTGGGCGCGACCGCTCCGGATGTGATCATGTTGGCGATTCTGAACTTCTCACCGTCTGCCTTTTGCTCGAGCCTGCGTATGCTCGCCATGTCGAGCTTACTGCCTGCGAAGGTCCGGAGCGACGCGTTGGCCTCTTGCGCGATACGCAGGATCTTCGAGCACTCTTTGAGCACACTTTCCTCGCCGCCCGCGAAGAGCCTCCCGGCAAGAAGGCGAAGCATGTTTGTTCGAGGCATCACATTCACCCGCGTCATTCAGGTAAGATAGAGAGACCGCCGCGCGATCTTCATCTCGATCATGGTCACCGGTTCAAGCGCATCACACTGGCTTAACGTTTATTAACATTCCTTAATCTTATCTTAACATAGAATTGAGGTCGCGCAAGGAGATTTACGCAACCGGGTCGGTGCTTGTAGATGCTCGCGGTCGCTCGGGCGCTGCTCACCCGACCCTCGCTCCTCGTGCTAGACGGGCCATCAGAGGGGCTTGCTCCCGTGGTCGTCGCGATCGTGGTCGGGGCACTCCGGGGCTTATCAGCCAATGGAATGCGGCTGCTGCTAGTTGAGCAGAACCTGCGCATCGCAGCCAGTGTCGCGACCCAATTCGCGGTGATGGTGAACGGCCGCATCGTGGAAGAGGTGCGG
>DASPUZ010000119.1:0-38392 GCA_035622635.1 bacterium
TCCACAACCTCGGCCTCAGGATGGTGCAGCTCACCTACAATCTCCGCAACCTGGTGGGCGACGGCTGCACCGAGACCAGCCAGGGCGGTCTCTCCTACTTCGGCCGGGAGGTGGTCCGTCGCCTGAACGATGCGCGAATTCTCGTTGACGTCAGCCACTGCAGCGAGCAGGTCGGCTGGGACGCGCTCAAGCTCTCGACCGCGCCGGCGATTGTCTCTCATTCCACGAGCAAGGCAGTATGCTACCACGACCGCGGCAAGACCGACGAACTCGCCAAGGCGATCGCCGACCGCGGCGGCTACTTCGGCGTGGTGGTGATCCCCGGTTTCATCTCGGAGGAGCCGGAGGTCACGCTCGATGCGTTCGTCGATCACGTGGAACACCTGGCCAACGTGTGCGGCATCGATCACGTGGGAATCGGAACGGACAAGATGGGCCCCGGACCCGGCACAGAATCGCTCGTCACGTATCCGGTCACCATGCCAACGCATGCGCCCGGGACGTTCGACTGGGTGGGCTTCCGACCCGAGGAGCACCGGCTGACCCACGACCACGTGCTCCGCGGCTACGAGAGCCTCGGCGACTGGCCGAACCTGACGGTCGCGCTCGCGAAGCGCGGCTTCAATGACGAGGATCTGCGCAAGATCCTCGGGCTCAACTACCTCCGGGTCTTCAGAGACGTCTGCGGATAGCACCCCCTTCTGCACGTGCGAAATCTGTCGTCCGGTCGTGAATCGTCAGCGACAACGACCCGTAATTTGACTTGCAAGGAGCGCCGTCGATCAGTGGGCCTACCGAGACGGGTGCGCCCTGCACTTCATCTGCACCCGGCCGTCCAGAAATGGTGACGAGCTGCCACGCAAGCAGGCCCTTGGCCCCCGCGGATCGGCTCCGGTTCCATCAGGCTCACAGCGCCCGGTGATGGCGACGCTGCACGCATCGCTGACCGTGCAACTCGCCGAGCATCACGTGGACCCGAATTCGGGCTTGGGGCGGGCAATCAGATATCTGCTGATGCGCTGGGAGCCGCTCACGCTCTTTCCGCATGCGCCCGGCGCCCGCTCGACAATAACGTCGCCGAACGCGCACTGAAGAAAGTCATCCTCAACCACAAGAACGCGCTGTTTTATAAGGCTCCGAACGGGACGCGGGCTGGCGATCTCTACATGAGCTTGATCCATACTTGCAAACTTTGTGGAGTCAACGCGCTCGACTACCTCAGTGAGCTACAGCACCCGGACCTCGCGACGACCCCAGGCGAGTGGATGCCCTGGAACTATCGGCAGACCCTCGCTCGTGTCAGCGGATCCGGCGGGTCGGTACCCTGATCATCGGCTTGCACCACGTCACCCGGCTGCGGTCCGCGCACTCCGATCCCAGCTCTCCCGTAGTAACGGTCGCGCTCGATCTGGGTACGCACGTCCCTGGTCACGTGTTTACGCACGCGTGCCGAAAACTCACCGAGTTTCCCTATTTCGCTTCCCGGAAAGTAGGCCTGGAAGGAGTACAGGCAGCAAAATGAAATCTGAGTTCGTACAGGTTGAGGGGGTACCGGTGCACGATGTGATTGCGGCGCGCAGAGGCGCGGTCGAGCCCCTCAGTGCATGGTACATGCGGATTGCTGGTGTTCAGGGCATGTTCGTCGATGCTGGCTCAGGATGGATGGCGGGTGCGGCCGATCTCTGCCGAAATGGCTTTGCGACCGGCTGGTAGGAGGAGAACGTCATGCGATTTACCGTGATCGGGGCAGGGGCGATCGGTGGGACACTCGGCGCGCACCTCGTGCGGGCAGGACATGACGTATTGTTCGTGGACAGTGTGGCAGAGCACGTGGAGGCGATTGCCCGCGACGGCCTCCTGATCGAGGGGGCGAATGAATTTCGCATCCGCGCGCCTGCGGCCACGCCGGAGGGACTGGCGGCCGCGCTCGGTGGTCGGGTCCCCGAGGCCGTGTTGCTGTCGGTCAAAGCCCAGGATACGGCCGCCGCACTCGAGCCAGTCGTGTCGTTGCTTGGCCCGGAGAGCTACGTCGTATCGATGCAGAACGGCCTGAACGAGCGCGTCATCGCCGGGCGGATCGGGGCTGCCAGAACGATCGGGGCGTTCGTCAACTTCGGCGCCGACTATCAAGCTCCCGGCCGCATCATGTATGGGGGGGCCGGTGCACTCTACCTGGGCGAGCTTGACGGCGGGATGACGCCGCGCCTCCAACAGTTGGGCGCAGCGATGCGAAAGGCGTTCTTGGAGAACACCACGCTGACGCCGAACATTTGGGGCTATCTATGGGGCAAGCTCGGCTATGCTTCCCAGTTGATCGCGTCGGCGACGGTGGACGACACTATGGCGAACGTGCTCGCGGCACCGGAGAACATGGCGCTGCTGGCAAACCTGGCGGGGGAGATCATCCGGACGGCGCAAGCCGAGGGTGTACGGAGCGAGGGGTTCGACGGGTACGAGCCCGGCGCGATGCGCTTCGCCGTCCCGCGCGACTGGGCCGGGATCCGCGAGAGCCTCGGTCGCCTCGCAGACTTCAACCGCAAGTCACACAAGCAGAAGAGCGGCGTCTGGCGGGACCTCGCCGTGCGCCACCGGCCCACGGAGGTGGATCACCATCTTGGTCCGGTCGTCGAAATCGCTCGGACGCACGGGTTTCGGCTGCCGCTGAACGAGCGGCTGATCGAGCTGATCCACGATCTCGAGACGGGACGCCGCGCCATGGCCCCGGGGAACCTCGTCGAGCTGCGCCATCTCAGCGACGCCGCCTACCCTGAGGAGATACCGCGTTGACCCGCTACCGCGGTGGGAACAGAGATACTCGCACTTCATAATAATGAGGCGCCGTGGAATAGGTCCTGACGTGGACGCGCACCGAACGTGCTGCCGATTGCACCCCAGGCCTATCTGTTCAGGCCGATCCCGGCCTTGGGGTCGAGGAAATTGGCCACCGCTTCGCCGAAGAGGTTAAAGGCCAGCACCGCACCCATGATCACGAGCCCCGGAAGCACCGATTCCCACGGCGCCATCAGCAGCGACTGGCGGCCCTCGTTGATGATGGCGCCCCATGTCGGGGTCGGTGGCAGCACCCCGAGCCCCAGGTAGTCGAGGCCCGCCTCGATCAGGATGGCGATAGGGATCGAAAACGTCCCGTACACCGTGAGGACCTGCTGGAGATTGGGCAGGATGTGGCGGAGCATCACCCGTCCGGTGCCCGCTCCGCTCGCCCGCGCCGCCGCGACGAATTCCATCTCCCTCAGCGACAGGGTGGACGCGTGGGTGATCCGCGCGAAGCGGGGCATGTAGGCGATCCCGACCGCGATCATCACGTTTTGGATGCCCTGTCCGAAGAACGCCAAGATCAGAATGGCCAGCAGGATGAACGGGAATGCGAGCGCCACGTCGATCGTCCGCATGATCGCTTGCTCGACCCCCCGGGCGCTGACGCCGGCCAGCATCCCGAGGAACGTACCGCCAGCGGCGCCGATCGCGACGGCGAGTACCCCAACGAGGAGCGACAATCGAGTCCCATAGATGACACGCGACAGGATGTCCCGTCCGAACATGTCCGTGCCGAACGGATGCGCCCATGTCGGCGCGCGGAATGACGCGGACGGGGAGACCACCGATGGGCTGTAAGGTGCGAGCAGCGGAGCGAACACCGTGACGACGATCAACAACAAAATGAAGCCCAGGGAGAGCAATGCGGGTACATTGCGCCTGAGGACTCGCCAGAAGTAGCTCCACCGAGACCGAGCACGTGGTCCCACTCGAGCGGTGTGACCGGCGTCAGTGGGAAGTGTGCTGGAATGCGCCATCTCCCGCCTCTACTGGTACTGGATCCTGGGATCGGCGACAGCGTAACACAGGTCCGTGACGAGATTCATGACGACGAAGGACGCCGCAAGTACGATCACGCACGCTTGGACCTGGATATAGTCGCGTCCCGTCACAGAGTTGACGAGGAGACTGCCAATGCCGGGCCGGGCGAACACCGTTTCGATCACGACCGTGCCGCCTACAACGTCTCCGGCCGCCAGGCCGAGGATGCTCAGGACGGGTAACAAAGCGTTGCGGACCGCGTGCCGGTATACGACGGCCCGCCGCGCGAGCCCTTTAGCGCGCGCCGTCCGAACGTAATCATCCCGCAGGACGGACAGTAGGGTGGTCCTGGTGATGCGTGTCAGGTAAGCGAGCAGGCCAGCCGAGAGTGCTATTGCGGGCAGGATCGTATGGACCAAGATTGAACCGGGATGCGGGAACGTGCCCGCGCCGATTGACGGCAGCCAGCCGAGTTCACCCGAGAAGACAATCAGCAGGACGATCCCGACAAGGAAACTCGGCGCTGAGACGAGCAGCAGAGAGAGGATCAACGAAAGCCGATCGGCCAGGGTATCGCTCCGCACGGCGGCCACGATCCCCAGGGGCACTCCTGCGCCGACCGCGATCACAAGAGCGGTGAGGCCGAGCACTACAGTGTAAGGCAGGGCGCTCAGGATCTGGTAGGTGGCCGGCTGGCCGGTTAGGAACGACACGCCGAAGCGTCCCACGACGATGTTGCCGAGGTAATGCACGTACTGGACCAGGAGCGGCTGGTCGAGTCCCCACATGTGACGGAGTCCCTCTTCTCGGGCGCTCGTCGCGAACGGACCGAGGAGTACGGCCGCCGGGTCACCCGGAAGAAGGTGGACCACCAGAAAGACACTGCTGACCACCCCCCAGATGAGGGGTATGATCAGCAGCACGCGTCGGACGATATATGGACGCATTCGCGGCAGGCGCTACGGGATAAGCGTCACCTGGCTGAGGGGATCTCCGTTGAACAGCACGGCCGACACAAAGTTATGGACCCGCGGGTTCACGAGCCAGGCGTTCACCCGCTGGTAGAGCACGATTGTAGAAACGTCGGCCGCAAGGCTCTGCTGGATCTGTCTGATGTTTCGGAGGCGCTCCGCCGGGGTGGGCGCCGCGTACTGCGCCGCATGGGGCGAGTCAATTCCGTTGTACCGCAACATGATCGCCGGCTGGGTCCGCACCTGCATGAGCGTGCCGCGCTCGAGCGGTCTGACCTGCAGTTTGATCCCGGTTCGCGCGAGGTTCGCTGCAACGAACTGGGAGGGGCGGGCGTGCCGTCGGGAACCGAGGAATTCTAGGGGTTCCGGCCCAACGCCGTTTTGCGGCCCAGCTAGGGCGCTCAGCGGTGAACGAGCGCTCATGCGGTACATCCGGGCAGTCTTCGCGCCAGTCCCGACGTGGGTAATCAGCCTCACCCCACCCAATCTACTTAGCGAACGTCACCTGTGCCAGCGGATCCCCGCCGAACAGCACATTCGGTTCGTAGTTCTGCACCCGCGCGTTGACCAAAAATGTCTGCTTCTGGACGTAGTATTCGATGGCTGGCACATCGGCGGTAAACCGCTGCTGAATCTGGCGCCACACTTGGTTTCGCGCGCCAAGGGTCGTTGCCGCGCGCTGGGCATCGTACAGCTTGTCAATCGCGGTGTAGCGAGCAATATTCAGTCCCGCCGGAGGGGCCCCCGACCCGATGAAGGCCAACGCGACAAACGAATCCGGATCCGGCGAGGCCGCTGTCCCGATGACCGCCGCGGGCGTTGTGGACGCTATCCGATCCTGGACAAGGGTCCCCCGCTCGAGTGGCCGCGGCTGCATGTCGATGCCGAGCTGAGCCATGTTCGCCGCGATGAACTGGGCGGCGTTGACGTCGAGCGTATCGTTGTACGTGTCGAAGAAGCCGTGGATGGGCAGCGGAACGCCCGACTCGTTGAGTAGCCGCCGTACCTTGGCCGGATCGTAGGTGTTCTGCGGGTTCACCGACGCGTCAAATCCCGTCATGCCCGGCATCAGCATGCCAGCGTACCCCGCCGTCCCGTAGCCTCGGAGAACGGCCGAGATCAGGCCCGGGTAGTCGATCGCGTAGCGCATCGCCTGACGAACCTTCACATTGTCGAACGGTTTTACCGTCGTGTTGATCTCAAGATAGTCCGTCCGCAGCGCCGTTTTGGCGATCACTACGACGCCCGGCGTGTGCTCGTACTCCGTCGCGACAAGGGGGTCCACCTGGGCGATGTCGACTGCGCCCTGCTTGACGGCGAGCGCGGCAGTCTGGCTGTCAGCGATCGTCTTGAAATCGATCTGGTCTATGGCCGGCCTGGACCCCCAATAGTCGGGGTTTCGTGTAAGCACCACGTCCTGCCCCGGCGTCAGCGACTTCAGCATGTATGGCCCCGTGCCGACCGGGGTCTTCTCATAGCCTGCACGACCGAGCTTCTCCCACGCGGCCTTCGACATCACCCAGCCGGTCGATGGCTCATTGTTCACAACGTTCCAGACGAACCCCTGGAACGGCGTATTTAGGTGAAAGACAGCCGTGTACAGATTCGGGCACGTGACGCTGTCCACGATCGCGGCCTGCGACTGCCAGAACGAGTGATTAGCCGGGTCCTTGTGGAAGTCCCAGGTGAACTGGACGTCGGCGCAGGTGAACTCGCCATACCCCTGCTGCCACTTCACGCCTTTCCGCAGCGTAAACGTCCATGTCTTGCCGTCCGGACTGACCGTATACGCGGTCGCCAGATCTGGACCGATCTTCCAGGTCTTGGCATCCACCTGCAACAAGGAGTCGTAGATTTCGTCGATGACGTTGGTGTCCTCTCCGCTCGTCGTGAACGCCGGGATCTTGCTCGTCCCGGTCGAGATCAACACGTAGGTCAGCGTGGTGGCGTCTGCAGCCCCCGCAGGCAGCCCCACCGAACCGTTCGCCCCGATGACGGCCAACACGATAACCAGGGCGATCCAACAAACGCGTGCTCCCAGGCGTCGCATCTGCTATGTCCCCCTCTTCCTTGGAATTGCACCTGCAGGGAACATCAAGCTTCGCCTCCCTCGGTTCCGGCCCTCACCTCCCCTCCCACGGACCTTAGCCGCGACTGTAGGGCAGGAACAAGCGGCCTGCGCTCGACCTGCCGTCCACGTGCAACACGGCTCCGGTGACGTACTCTGCCGCTGGTGTCGTGAGGAACAGCTCCGCTTCCGCGATCTCGTCCGGCTGGCCGCACCGCTCCCACGGGATGTTTCTGAGCAGCATCTCCTCGTAGACCGCCGATACCTCGCTGTGGGCCCATCTCGAGCTGTTTGGGCGACACCACGTTCACGTGGATCCGGTAGTCGGCGAGCTCCTGGGCCAGCACCTTCAGCACCACCAACCCCGCCTTGCTCGCGCAGTAATGGCACGCCCCCGGTGGGCGGAAACGCGTTCGTCCCGAGGGCAGGCACGGAGACTCGCAACCCCGTTCGCCCGAGCTGACGACACTTGGTCGGCGTCACCCCTCAATCGACCCGAAATTTCGACGTAATTTCGGTCGTGGTACTCCTTCTCCTGCCCCACCTCCTCTAGCCAGCTATTGCCAGTTCGCCACGAAAAACGCGATTCGAACGCCACGTCTGGCGCGGGTTGGATGGCGAGCTGCGGGGATGAGTGATTCTTTTCGTCCAAGCCTACCGCCGAACATCCGCAAATCTTCTGGACTTCGTGTCTCCTCCGGTGGGCGGCGTTCTTCTCTGCCGAGAGTTCTCCCATCCCTGGGAACATCCCCATGCGGATCTTTGACCCGGGCGGCCCGAAGTCAACAGCCTGTCAGAAGCCCGGAGCCAACGGCGTCGCCGAACAGGTACGCCGAGCCGGACGGCACGCAAGAAGAAGACCCGGCCGGTGGCCCGAATGGGCGGTCAGCGGGGCCCATAGGGTGCGGTTAGGCTGTAAGCGGCTCTCTGGGCGAAGTGGCGATCGTGCGCAAATCCTTGGTGGACCCGGCGGACTATACGCCGGAGGCCCCGGACGAAGGGGACGACCCGCCCGGGACGTAGCGCCGCCCAGGGGTCCGGGGCCGGTGCACGTGTTCATAGGCCGCCCTATGCGTTGACAATTGGCCGCTTCGCGACTCACGCACCCATCATGCGCTCCCGGAGGTGACGTCCGCGCTTCCGACGCCGCTATCCTCGGCACGTGTGGCGCCCGCTTCCGCCCGCGTCCGCTCCAACCGCAACACCCAAGCAAGTATCCCCACGCCGTGCATCCGCTCGATCCAAGGCGCGAGAACGTGGCGCGGCCGCTCCGTGCCCCGCACTCGGCGCGCCAGTTGCTGGCGCGCGGCGTCCCGACGGAGCGATGCGATGCGCTCGTCGGTCAGCATACGGTAGGTGTGTACGTTCCAGTGCATGAGAACTCCCTCCTGGTATGAGATTTATGCGCGCTTCATATGTGTGAGCTTTTTGCGGGTCCCACACGCGGAGCTCACGGCGCACGCGACGCTAGCGAGACGCCGGCGCTCGCAACCGCGAAGCCTAAGAGGGCGAACGCGCTGAAATGCTCGTGCAGCACCAAAGCCGTCATCACGGCCGCAACTGGTGGAATCAGATAGAACGTGCTTGCCGCACGATTTGCCGTTCCATTGCGGATCATCACGAACATGACCGTCACCGCGCCGAGCGAGTTCACGATCACAATCCACGCGATCGAGAGGGCAAACGCGGGAACTAGCTCCACGCGTCCGTGCTCAACGGTCAGCGCGAGAAGACCGAGCACTGCGCCGGCGGGAGCTGCCTGCAGAAAACCGCCCGTCCGCAAATCCATGCCGGCAACAAAGCGCTTCTGGTACAGCATGCCAGCCGTACTGCCGAGGAGCGCGAGAATCACAAGCGCAATCGCGCGCCCTTCGAAGGCATTGCCTCCGCTCAAGCGCTGCGCGACGACGAGAGCGACGCCGCTAAATCCCAAGAGCAGACCCGCCCATTGGGTACCCCGGAGTCGTTCACCGAGAATCGGCCCTGAGAAAGCGGCGACGAGCATCGGCATGAGGCCGATGATGAGAGCTGCCACGGCTGGACTCACGCCTTGGTAGACGCCTTCGTAGGCAAACCCAAACTGAGCACCCTGTGTGAGTAGCCCCGCCGCGATGATGTGCGCGATCGTTCGGCGATGGTGGGGCCACGGCGCGCGAGTCAAAAGCGCCACGCCGAGCAGCACAAGCGCAGCCAGTCCGAAGCGAATGGCCAACATCGCCAAGGGCGGGGCGTCCCGCAAGGCAAGCGGGCCCGCCACGTAACCGGATGCCCATGCCACGACCAACGCCGCTGGCAAGACCCCGCCCTTTGACAGGATTTGACGAACGTGCGCCGGACGCAGTACTTGGACTGCCATTGTGTCCTCCGAGAATCGTAACCTATTGAACAGGTTACCCGGACCAAGTTAGCACTGTTGACGTAACCTGTCAATACGGTTACAATGACTCCATGAGCGGCAAGACGGACTTCCGGTTCAATCGCGGCTCGCTCGCGCTGAACTTCGTAGCGACGCTCGGCCATCGAAAGGGCCAGCCGGTAGAACGCATCCCCCGAGCTGCCGACCTCGATCGCTGGGTCGCCGCCGCATCACTCGGTAAGCAAACGGCCGCCACTATTGCGGAGTACCGCACCGCGATTGTGCTACGCGAGGCAATCTACGCGGTAGGTCTCGCAATCGTCGAGGGGCGGCGGCCTGCCCGCTCGGATATCGAACTCATCAATGCGGCGGCCGCCGCTCGACGGCCGACGACCGCCCTTGATCCCGAGACGTTAGAAGTTCAGCGGATCTCGCGCACGCCCGTACGCGCTGCGCTGGCTGAAATCGCGGAAGACGCGATCGCGCTTTTCGGTGGTGTCGACCGCAAGAGATTGCTTTGTTGCAAACACCCCGAGTGCGGAGCACTGATACTCAATAACGCGCGGGGCCGAGCACGGCAATGGTGTTCGATGGAGACCTGCGGGAATCGCGCGAAGGTCGCCGCCTTTCGCGAGCGGCAGGGTGCGCTTTCTGCTCGAAAACAACGACTTGCGCGTTAGCGTCGGACCAAGGTTCTATGAAAATCCACACAAGGGCGATTTGGGATACTATCGACTTGTGTTGCATCGCACGATGGAACTTGCCGACTTCTTCTGAAAGCGTAAGTGCTCGTGGACGGTGTCTTTACGAGACTCGGCGTACGATTTCGTCTCAAATGGCTACGCCGCCTAGTGGAACGAGTTCAAAAGAGTGACACGTGGTCGGCCCGGGACGGTCGCCACGACCAAAGAGGAACTCCCGTCGGATGCAGTGGATCCGCAGTGAATGTTGGCCCCCGGGGCCGTCGCCACAATGCCCGCGAAGCCGCGCCGCCAGGATGACGAGTCCAGGGACGGCCGAACAGTGCCCGAGCAGTGAGAAATTGACACCCCTTGAGGCGAGCGCGGCTAGCCAGTGGGCGCATTGGGTATAGGGCAGAGTAGGCTCGCCTCGGCTTGTCGCTGGATGGATCCGGCACATGCGCTCACTGAGGCGCTGGCCAGTGTAAGACAAAACGCGCGGAGGCGCTCGTGCCCGGACCCGGCGCTCTCAGACCGGCAAGCATGTGGGGTCCGCTGCTCGCGGGTGCGGCGATTCTCGTGTGGCTGATTCCGCGCACCACGTTCCCGAGTGTCTTCTTGTTGCTGCTGTTCGCCGGCGCCTCCACGGTCTGTGGGACCAGGGTTTACGCGTTCGCCGAAGGCGGGTATCAGACGTTGATCGCGGCGGCGCTTCTGCCCGCGATTGTGATTATCGGGCCCGTTCCGGCAGCGTTGACCGGCTTCGTCGGTATTACGATCTATCAGCTCGCCGTTCGAAAACAGACCGTGGGCGTGGCCGCACTCAGCGTTGGGCAGCGCGGTGTTTCCGTGCTGGTCGCCGGCGCGGTGTGGAGCGTGCTCGGCGCCGGATCAGTGACATTGACCCGTCCCATCGCCCCGGCGCAAGGAGACCTGCTGCTCGCTGGTACGGCCGGGATCGTGTTGGCATACGCGGTAGCGTCCGCGCTGCAGGTAAGTGTGCGGTACGCGGTACGCCGACATGTGCCGTTGTGGCGGGTGCTCCGCGCCAATACGTTGTGGGATGTCGTCAGCACAGCATGCGTGGGCGCGTGCGGGTTAGCAATGGGACTTCCATTCGCGGGTGTGTCGTATCGAAGCGAATTGCAGTCGGTCGCCCCTGTCGTGTTCGCCAGCATCGCCACGTTGCTTGTGATGTTCTATCGTCAAGCGCTCGCCGAAGCGACGAAATTGCGGGATGCCGTTGCCGACTTGCTCCGGGCGCCGAACCTGGACGAGTTGCTGACACAGCTTGCCAACCACGTTTCCCGGATCACCAAGTCGGATCTCCTGTGGATTGTCCTTCGTCGGCCGGGCGTGCCACCGCGTGTGGCCGCGGCACGTGGCGCTGAGCTACATGTGCTGGAGCGCGTCTGTGCGGATCCTGGCAGTCCGGGTTTGGGCTGGACCCTCGCGGTGCGTCAGACGGAGTATATCGACGACTACCGGAAACATCCCCGCTGGACCGAGGACGCCGATCAGGCCTTCGGCCGAGGACGCATCCGCTCGCTCGTGGTCACGCCGCTCACGGTCGCGAACGAGGTCCTCGGCACGTTGGTTGTGACCGCGCCGGTTCCGCACTACTTCACGGCCACGCAACAGCAGAGCATGGCAGAACTCTCGGCGCAGGCCGCACTCACGATGCGGAACGCCACGCTGCTCACCGAGGTTAGTCAGGCGCGGGACGAACTTCAGGCGCAGGCACAAGAGAGCGTGTTACTCAGTGAGATGAGTGATCTACTGCAAACGAGTCTGTCAATCGAGGAGGCATGCGCGGTCATCGGCCGCACCGCACCGGAGCTCTTTCCCGGCTTCACGGGCGCGGTCTACCTGATCAGTCCATCCCGCGATCTGCTCGAGTCGGTCACCAACTGGGGGACAAACGCGGCGTCGACGGTAGTCCCGGTGTTTGGCCCTGAGGACTGCTGGGCGATTCGGCGCGGACACCCGCACGCGTTCGGAAACACGCGAGCGAGCGTGAAGTGCAAGCATCTTGCCAATCTTGTGCCAGCGGAGTCTCTATGCGTGCCTCTCATTGCGCAAGGTGATGCTATCGGTATCCTCTTTCTCGCGAGCACCGGGACGGGTCAGGGGCAGCCCGTGTTTTCGGAGCATGACACCCGTCTGGCCCGGAGCACCGCCGACGACATCGGTCTCGCGATCGCGAACCTTCGTCTCCGGGAGAAGTTGCAGCAACAGTCGATTCGCGACACGCTCACCGGGCTGTATAATCGGCGCTACGTCGAAGAGACGCTGGCCCGGGAACTCCGGCGGGCCGAGCGAATGCAACGGTCCCTGGGCGTGATCATGTTTGACATCGACCACTTCAAGGATTTCAACGATACCTTCGGACACGATGCTGGGGACGCTCTCCTCCGGGCGTTGGGCACGATGCTGCGCGAAGGGATCCGTGGCGAGGACATCCCCTGCCGGTACGGCGGCGAAGAGTTTGTCCTCATTTTGCCGGAGGCAACCCTGGAGGTCACACGGGAGCGCGCACGCGCTCTCGGCGACGCGGTGCGCCACCTCGATGTGCGCCATCGTGATCGGGCGCTCGGTGCGATCACCCTGTCGGTGGGAGTTGCAGCGTCTCCGCAGCACGGGCGGACCATGGAGGTGCTACTCAGAGCTGCCGATGGGGCACTGTACCGTGCCAAGCAGAATGGGCGCGCACGGATCGAGATCGCCGTAGCCGCCTGACTTCTTTGTCTTGGGTCTTCCCACCCGAGATCACGTCCGTACCGACCAGGAACAGTCCTGTCTGCGCCCAGGCGCTCTGATGCGGCAGGAGTCGAGGGAGGTTCAGCGTACGCGAGGGATAGAAATGCTGCCCCACACAGAAGCCCCTGGGGTATGTGTCCAATGGTGCCCCTCGTGCCTTCGGTCTCACCCGTGCAAAAGTGCCAGAAAAGTGTGCCGTGGCGACCGACACGCTCCCGAGTGTCTCAGAAGGAAACCTTTGCCGACGTGAAGGCGTCGCGATCGCGTCGGCCGGTGCCGATGCCGGAGGTTCTTGTCCGCGAACTGGAACGGATCAAGGCAGAGCAAGCCGTGCATCGGCGTGCCTTGGGCAAGGCATACGCGCCGTATGATCTGGTCTTCCGCCAGCCGAATGGGCAGCTGCTCCACGCGCACAACGTCACGCAGCGGGACTTCCGTCGCGTTCTCAAAAACGCTGGCCTGCCGCGGATCCGATTTCACGACCTCCGGTATTGCTGCGCGACGCTGCTCCTCCGTTACGGCGTGCACGCCCGCGTTACGCAGGAAATCCTGGGCCATGCTAACATTGGGACAACGATGAACACGTACAGTCACGTATTGGCGTCCAGCGCCACCGAGGCGTCGTCGCTGCTTGCCGAGCGGCTCTTGGGAACTGGCATTAGCAGGCATTTGCAGAAGGCGGAAGCTGACGATGCCTGACCTCGCGCTAGGCCTTGCAAATCTTGGTGGAGACGAGGGGATTCGAACCCCCGACCCCCTGCTTGCAAAGCAGGTGCTCTCCCACTGAGCTACGTCCCCACGTTTTTCGTGCGTTTCCGAGGGGTGTGCCGTTGCTATCTTCCCGCCGCTTCATTGTCGCACCTCCCCTCTGTCATGTCCAGCTAGGCGCGGCGTTCGTCCATCTCACGGCAACGACCCTCCTCCGTACCATTGGACGCAGTGTATACTCTAGGCGGGCCGGGAGGCATCGCGCGAGCTCCCCGCCCGACGGGAGACCGCGCCGGCATGATCTCAGTACCGCAACCGGACGCGTTGACGCGCCTCGGCCGTTTCTTCGCCCTGGCGCTGGCGGCCGCGTTCCTGCTGTGGCTGGCTTACCGTGTCCGCGTCGTGCTCGTGATGCTAGCCGCCGCGATCTTCCTCGGGCACGCGCTTGAACCGATCGTCCAGGCATTCAGCCGCGGGCGGCCGCAGCGGCGCCCGATCGGCATCGCGGCGGCGTTTCTCATGCTGTTCGTCGGTCTCGGAGGCGCCGCCGTGGTCATCGTCGGCCCAGCGCTCCGCCAGAGCACCGCGCTCGCGGCGGCGCTCGTCACCTACGCGCAGAGCCTCCAGCCCCAAAACGTTGCGTCGGCCTCGGCCCGGTTCGCGGCGGGGCTGCGCCCCGAGTTGCGCGCGGCCCTCGAGAACGCGGCCGGACAGTACGCCGCATGGCTCAGCCAGGCGGCCGTCGTGGTCGCGAGGCAGAGCGTCACGTGGGCGAGCTCGCTGCCGACGTTTGTGCTGTACGCCGGCGTGGTGCTGGCAATGACATGGCTGCTGCTCGCGGACAGAGGCTACTTCCGCAGCCAGGCGTTCCGCGTGGTGCCCACTACGTGGCAGGACGACGCCTCCGACCTCGTCCAGCAGATCGACGATGCGCTCGCGGCCTACGTTCGCGGGCAGCTCGCCATTGCCGGCATCGTGGGCCTCCTGCTGACGATCGGCATGCTGCTCCTGGAGGTACACTACGCCCTGCCGCTCGGCCTGTTCGCCGCCGTGACGCAGCTCGTCCCGCTCGTCGGAGGCGCCATCGGGATGGCGGCCGCGGTCGCCGTCGCGGCCTTCCAGGGGCTCTGGGTGGCTGTCGAAGTCCTGCTGCTGTTCTCGGTGATTTTCTTCTACTCCGGCAACGTCCTCGGCCCCAGGGTGATGGGGCGCGCTGTCGCGATCCATCCCCTCCTCATCATCATCGTGACGTTCGCGGGGACGTTGCTCGGCGGGGTCGTCGGCCTCCTGCTCGCGGTCCCAGTGACGGCGATCCTGCGCGTCATCATCCGGCACGTGTACAGCAAGTACGCGGCGGCGTGGCGCCTCGGCGCGGAAAAGCCCCCCGGCAGCGCCTGAGCGCGCCGGGACGGTCCGGTTACGCGGGCGGAACGCCAAGACCGACCATGCTGAGCGATCGTGGCATATGCAAGAGTCGGTACGCTCACAGGTCCCCGATTTCTTCAAGCGCGACCATCACGTGGGCCTCTCATCTTGACTCGCACGCGTTCCAGTGTTGCGGCGTCGCGATCGGGGTGGCCGATGGCGTTGTCGATCGCGACAACCTGTTCCAGCAGATCGACGCAGGACTTGATCCTTCGGTCCGCGTGCGGCTCATTATGCAGCCAGCGTACACAGCCTACGAAGTCGGACGACCTTCTTCTCGGGTACTTCGAGGACTTTGCAATGCTCCAACAACAAGGCATCGTGAGCACCAACATGACTTATGACATGTTCAGTTATTACATTGAGCGGACATGGGAGAATGAGGAGATCCAAGCATACATTCGAGACGAGCACGCCGAGGACCCGACCATCTACTCGGGAGCGCGGCGATTGTACGACATTATGAAGCGAAGGTCCGGCGGCTAAGGGACTCATACGGGCTTTTGATGATGGTACAACAACCCGAAAAGGGGAAGTCTCATGAGCAACCAGCGGAAACCGGCGAAGTCGATTGCCGAGGATGGGACGCACCCATTGTATACCGTGTGGTTTGTTCAGAATCGCCTTCACAGTCTCGATGTCGCGATGGACTCACGTAGATTTGACAAGTGCGAGGTGCAACATCAGATCGCGACTCTCGCACCCATGCGAGATGAGTGGCTGACTGAGAACGGCATCACACGTCGATACCCCCCGTGACAGTCCCCAACAGCGGGGAGGCCGCGCCCTGTTCGACGCAACCTCGATCGCGCCCTGACCAAACCCTACCGGGGAACGAATCGAGAAAGTGTCAGCGGATCCCAACGGCACGTCGCTTTCACCACCGGCGCATGTCATTCCCCGGTGTGCCGTTGCTATTTCGGTTCCGCTGTCAACCCCTCGTCGCGCGTGAACTCCGATAAAATCTTTGGTTTCAGGATCGTTGTGGATCGTCTCAGTGTCGGAATGCTTGCAAAGCAGGTGCTGTGCTCTCCCACTGAACTACGTCCCCAGGCCGGTCCTTGAAGAGGGAAACAAACTGCGCGTCCCCGCCCGCCACATCAGTCTGTCACACCGGGGAGAAGGCGTGGCCCGTTGGTTTCGAAGTCGCGGGCTCCGGGAGACTCGTTCAACGGGCGGGTCGGACGCGCCGGCCCGCCCGCCGGCGTTTGTCTCAGTGCTCCTTGGTGTCCCGCGTTTGGATACCTTGCAGGTACGCCTCGTTCCGCCGCCTGACCGATGCGTGGTCCGGCGCCGCGTACAACGTCTCGACAACTGCAACGCCTTTCTCGCTCTGCGTCCATGTGAGTTCCACGCGGTCGCCCTTGCGACGCTTCGGCGTCGTCGGCAGCATTCTGAGCCGGAATTCAGTGTCCGGCGCTTCGGAGATGTGAAACACGAGATACTTACTGCCGTTGCCCCCAAGGATCTTCGGATCGTCCGAGATACGTCCGACAACGTGGTGAGAATGCCGCCCACCCCGGCGAAACACGTCGAAAAGTCCCATTTGCGCTCCCTCCCGCGGAGAAACATGCGGCCCACTCGGGGCCATCCGTGCCCGGTGCCGGTGGTCAAGCACCCGCCGGCGGCGGGAGAGAGATCCGCGTGATGCCAGAGCGCCGTACCGAGTGCAGCGCGTCGAGAACGGCTTGAACATGCCGGCGCAACCAGGTCACGAGGGTGGGACGCGGTACCGCGGCGCCCCACGTTTGCGCCGGCCATGCTCCACCTTGGCCTTCGGCATCGATGACGTTGTCGGCCGTGAGCAGGGCGACGAGCGGAAGCACGGCCACATGGCGAGCGAGAGCACTCGCGGGCCCGACCATGACGCTTGGCAAACAGAGCAGCGCGAGAACGACCAGCCCGCGTCCCGGGGAACGAACCGGCTTCCGCGCTCTGCGTGCCACCCCAGTCATCGCCCCACACCCTGTCGGCGCCGACGAAACGTCCCACTCAACGCTATCCCTATAGTCTATAGAAACGCGGCCTGTCGGAGCAGGGTTCCATCGCACGCCAACGGGAAGACACCTCTTGGATTACCCAGGACTCTCTCCCCCGCCGTGCGAACGTGTATTGCGTATATGTGACTCGATGAGCGAACATTTGCGATCCTCGGCTACGACTGGTGCCGAATCGGCACCCGTGCCTGCTCACCCGCACATTGGCCCTTCGCGGATGGGCCTGCACATAGCGCTTCTTGGCACGACGGGATTCCTGGTCGCGATTTCCTGGCAGGTCGTGCTGCCGGTCCTTCCGGTGTATCTGTCCCGCATCGGGTATTCGGCGGCACAAATCGGTACTCTCGTCAGCCTGTTGAGCCTCGCGATGGGCTCGGTTGAATTGGAGGTCGGGCGTATCGCGGGGGTGTTCGGACACCGGTGGACGCTTGTCAGCGGGCTGGTGGCCAATGCCGCCGCCATGGTCTGGATTGTCCTCACGCGCGCGCCGCTCGGCGTGGCGGTCGCTCTGATCGGCGTCGGTGTGGCACGCGCCACGATGTGGTCTCCTCTCCACGCGGCGGTCGCGGCGGTGGCATCCGAGGAAACACGCGGGCGTGTGTTCGGGGTCTTCTGGTTTCTGACGTCCGTAGCGTTCCTTGCAGGCCCGGTGATCGGAGGCGTCGTGGCCGCTGAGTTCGGCGTCCGAGCGAGCTTCTTTCTCGGCGCCGCCCTGAGCCTGCTCACCCTTCTCGTCATCATCCCCATTACGGAGCCGCGGACGCCAACCGTTCGTACGCCAGCCGCAGCGAGCTGGGAAGTACTCCGTGACCCCATTGTGCGCCAGCTCTGCGTCGTCAACCATCTTTTCTACGCGATCAGCGGGATCTGGTCCACGTTCATTCCTCTGTATATGGTGTCCCTCAAGCTTTCGGTTGTCACGATCGGGTGGCTGTTCACGGTGCAGGGCTTGACCTACGCTCTGGTGCAACTCCCCACGGGGCGTCTCGCAGACCGGATCGGTCCGGAGCGTTTTATCCTGCCGGGACTGATCGGTCGCGCCGTGATCCTGCTGGCAGTCCCCCTCCTGCACGGTGCCGGGCCACTTCTGCTTGCAGCAGCGATATTCGGCTTCGTGGGCGGATTCATTCCGGTGACGTTTACGATGCTCATCGCGCGGTTCAGTTCGCGGCAGCACTACACCAGCGCCATGGGCGTGTATAACAGTTCCGGTGATCTGGGGTTTTTCGTGGGGCCCTTCCTTGGCGGCGCGGCGGCGCTTCTCGGGTTCCTCGCTCCGTTTTTTCTTTCCGTTCCCCTAGGCGTTGCCGGTGTGGCGGTGGGGCTCGGCGGCATTCGTGCAGTGAGGCGCGCGGAACAACAGATCTAACGGATCCGTGTAACGCGCTGTCAGACACCGGACCACCGGGCTGCCCCGAGCGCCCGTGGGGATCGTGGGACTAGACATCGGAGACCTCCGGCGTCGTTGTCGCACCCAAACCACCGATGGTATACTTGCCGCGGAGGGATGGCAGAGCGGCCGAATGCGGCGGTCTTGAAAACCGTTAGGGGATAACCCCCTCGGGAGTTCGAATCTCCCTCCCTCCGCCATCGAAAGCCAGATGATCAGCGCCCAGCGAGCAATCCCTCCTGCTAGAATGGCTCTATCTTCCGACCGGGCTCACTCTTTTGACAACCGCCAGCATGAATTTCGAACACGGGCTGTAGGATTCTGCGAAGTTCGTTATAATAGGTTCTCAGGGGGGAAGGGAATCGGTCGCAGGTTGACCGTAATGTAACAGTGGATACGCCCGGCCGATGGTTGTAGATCGAGGCCGTGGTTGGATCTGCGTGAAGGCTGGGGTGCAAGATGCGTAAGTTTCTCGTCGCGCTGTTCTTGCTGGTCTTTGTGGTTATCACGTATCCGTCGCCCAGCGGACCGCAGCCGATATATCCGACGCCTCCCGGGGTGACTCTGCCGAGTTATCCACCGCCACTGTAGAGGCGGCGGCTTGGACCCTACCGCCAATCCGTTGGGGTCGGGTACAACAAGGGACCTAGCGACCGCCGCACGACGTGCACCGGTCAAGGTCGCACGAACCCTCGGCTCGAAGATCACCCTGCCAACAATAGCTGTGCCAAAGGCGCACCAGCCGCAACCGGGTCTTACTGTCCCTCCCCGCGTTGCGCCGGCGAGGACGTGCGTCTCGACGGGGAACCGACCGAGGCGGGCCGGAAATCGATCCCGCAAACGATACGCGGCGAAGGAGACGACCCGTCCCGTGAAATCTCAGCGCACGCCGGGCACGTGCGGCGGACCGCGAGGGAAGCAGGGGGGACATGAGCCACCCGATCCTCGAGATTGAGCATTTGACCAAGGTATACGAGGACGGCACCCCTGCCCTGAGGGATGTCTCGTTCGAAGTCGCTCCCGGCGAGTTCTTGATCGTAATTGGGCTGTCGGGATCCGGAAAGTCAACGCTGCTTCGGTGCATCAACCGCCTGATCGAGCCAACGAGCGGCCGCGTGCGGTTCCAAGGGCGCGACGTCACCGCAGCGTCCCCCGACGAGCTCCGGGAGACCCGCCGGAAGATCGGCATGATCTTCCAGCAGTTCAATTTGGTCAAGCGGGCGTCGGTGCTGACGAACGTCCTTTCCGGACGCCTGGGGTACGTGCCACCTCCGTGGGCGCTCATCAACTACTTCCCTGGCGCGGTGGTCCGGCAGGCCGAGGCGAATCTGGCGCGCGTCGGCATTGCCGACAAAGCATTTGTGCGCGCCGACATGCTGTCCGGAGGACAGCAGCAGCGTGTCAGTATCGCTCGCGCGTTGATGCAGGAGCCGCGCCTGATTCTGGCCGACGAACCGGTGGCGAGCCTCGATCCCGCGCTCTCCCACTCGATCCTGCGTTACCTTGAGGAGCTCAACAAGCAGGACGGGATCACGGTGATCTGCTGCCTTCACTTCCTCAGCCTCGCGCGTCGGTACGGCACGCGCATCCTGGCGCTCAAGGCCGGGGAAATCGTCTTCGACGGCCTTCCCCAGGAGATCGATGAGGCACGATTCAGGACGATCTACGGGCAGGATGCCGTGGATGTCGAGATCGTGTGACACGGGGTGACGCATGAGAACGCGCATCGGGATCAACGGATTTGGCCGGATCGGGCGGCTCACGCTGCGAGCGCTCCTTCGGCGGACGAGCGACGCGGCGCCGGTCGTCGCGGTCAACGACGTCATCGAGCCGTCCGCTGCCGCGCGGCTATTCAAGTACGACACGAACTACGGGCCCTATCCCGGCCCCGTCGAAGCCCAGCGAAGTACCCTGCTCGTTGACGGGCGGGGCATCAAGATGTTTGGCGAGGCTGCCCCCGCCTCGATCCCCTGGCTCGAGGAAGGCGTGGACCTGGTACTGGAGTGCTCCGGCAAGTTCACTGACGCCAAGCGGGCGTCGGGCCATCTCGAAGCCGGGGCCGCCACCGTCATCATCTCGGCGCCGGCAACGCACGAGGACGTGACGATCGTGATGGGTGTCAACGAGCGGGAGTACGATCCTGGCCAACACCGCATCATCTCCGCCGCGTCGTGCACGACGAACGGGTTGGCGCCGGTCGCGCTCGTCCTCCATGAGGAGTTCGGGATCGACAAGGGCATGCTCTCGACCGTACACGCGTACACGAACTCCCAACGTCTCCTCGACGCGGCGGCGGTGGAGGCGCGTGACGCGCGCGCGGCGCCTTTGAACATCGTGCCGTCCGAGACCGGCGCTGCACAAGCCCTCGAGTTGGTCATCCCCTCCCTCCGGGGCCGCTTCACAGGCCTGGCATTTTACGTCCCGGTGGCCACGGTGTCGGTGATCGACTTCACCGCAGTTCTCAAGACCGCCGTCGACATCACTCGGGTGAACGAGGCGATGCGGCGCTGGTCGAGCGAGCGGCTTCGTGGAATCCTGGGATATACCGACACTCCCCTCGTGAGCAGCGATCTGCGCGGCAGCGAATACTCCGCCGTCCTGAGCGCGTGCGACACGCGGGTGGTCGCTGACACGATGGTCAAGGTCATCGCCTGGTACGACAACGAGTGGGGTTATGCATGCCGCCTGGCCGATCTGGCCCTGCTAGTGGCGAGCCGGCGGAACGGTTTATCCGAAGCGTGAGTGGCCCCGCCGTCGAAACACATCGCTGCGGTTCGGGGAGATGCTGAAGACCACCGCGAGGGCGGGGCGGGTAGCGTTTAAGAACCTATCCCAAGACCTTTGAGAAGGTGTTATTCGGTCTCATGCGCCGTTCCCGCCTGCGAGCGGGTCAACGGGCTTTCCCAGACGCGGGATAGCAGCTCTTTGAGCTGGGCGAAACGTCCTGCCCCAAGTTCAGTGCTCCATTCGCGTTCGACGTCCCGGAGTATGTCGTAGACCCTTGAGTATGCGGCCCGGCCGCGTCTGGTGAAGCGGATAGCTCACGCGCGGCCCTCGTCCGGTGCATCGGACCGGACGATATAACCGAGGCGTTCGAGGCTCCGGAGGAGCTGGTTCATGGCCTGCTTGCTCATGCCGGCGCGCTCGGCGAGAATGCCTGAGCGAACCCCATCCGGACCAGGATATTGCAGCACCGCCACATGCGGTATGCGCAGATCCTTAAAACCGGCCGCGTTCAGTGCCCCGATAATACGGCGCTGGACCGCCTGAGCCGGGACCCACAGCAATGCACCGATGCGTATGTCTTTTGTCTCGATCGGCGAGCTTGTCAAGCGCGACGCCGGGGGGGCCGAGAGCGACCGATGTGCAACCTTATTGGGGGCGCGCAGACCCTAATGGCCGCTGACGGCGTTATGTCGCTTTCTCGACATGAGAATCCGTATGCTGCCGTGTATAGGATTGACCGCTCGCCGGGACCCTGCACGCTGCGCAGACAGCTCCGCACACTCGGTTAGTGACTCGCATTGAGCGGCTCGCACGGCTGCGCGGCCTCGCGGGCACGAGCACGTCGATCGTCACAACCATCGTCGCCCCTTTAGGGACCATCGTCGCTCATTCCGGCAGCGAAGCGGGAACCGTCAATCGACACGAGCTTCGGGTGTTACGGGTCGAGGAGCAGCTGGTGTGAGGCCGTGGCGGCGCATGATTTCCGCTATCTTTGCCCGATCGGGCGGGCCGCCGGCAGCGGCCGCGGTCAGTTCGGCAACCTCGCGGAAATACTGCGGACCGATCGCGGCCGGCGTGATCACGCAGAGCACCTTGACATCCTGACTGCCGTTGTTGTCGAACCGGTGAACGGCCCCCCGAGCAATACACAATGCTTGTCCCGGCCCGACGTCGATGAGTTTGCCGTCGACGGTCCAGGTCAGCACTCCGTCGATGCCGTAGATCGTCTCTTCGTAATGATCGTGGCTATGCGCCGGAGCCATCAGGCGCTGCGCACCCGGGACGGTGAGTTCAAACGTTGCGACGCTACCATTCGAGTTCTCCCCGGTGATCAAAAAGCGCACGGTGAGTGGCCCGAGACGGATGGTCTCGTCCGAAGGATTGACTTTGAAGTCGGTAGTCTGCTGTGCCATCCGGTCCCCCTATAGTAAACGGCGTTTACCACAGGCGCAGTGTAAACGCCATTTACTAAGAATGTCAACGCCCTATTTCTGTCCGGACGTCTTTGGACCCCGTCACCGAACCGTCCGTCGGTAGATGATGAGGGCGCATGCGAAATGCACCGGCCCCCGATAGTCTTCCATCCGTTTCTCAAAGGGGATGAGAAGTTTCCGGAGCCGATGGTGTGCCATGCGCCCGTCCGTTCGACGCCCCAGCGGCGCGCTGGATATCGCCGGTACCGCGGGGCGCATTCGCCGCGGTGACGGCGATGGGGAGTGCAACGTCGCTTCCGGACTGCTGCCTCGATTTCCGGGAAGTCATACCCTTTGTCGAGACACAGGTGCTGCGGGCGACCGAGCGTCAGTCAGGGCCTCGGACGGCGAGGCTGTCCAGCGTGGTCGTCGCCGCTTTCATGTCATGGGTATTGGCTGCGGTCACGAGAAAGCGTGCGCCATCGCCGCTTCGGCCGATGCCGCATCGGTCATAGGCGCCAACCCCTAATTGCGATGAAGATGCGATCAATCCTCATGCCAAGGATAGCGCTCCCAGGGAGTCTTGGGATAGGCTCTACGTCGGCCTACATCCCGCGCAGGCGCGCAACGGCCCGGCCGGCGCCGGCCGGGCCGCTAGTTCTGATGGTTGCCGGGGCGGATCCAGGACGTCCCCCCGCAGCCAGGGTTGGGGCCAACGCCGCCGCGTCAGGCTGCCCCGGCTTCCACTCTGGCGAACCGTCCAATCCGTGGCTTCACAAGCCGCTCGAAGTCGACGTAGGACATCGTAATCACATCCTGGTGGGTGCCGGCGTTAAACAGGATAACCGGATCGCGCGTCAGCGCCGAGTCCACCAGGACGGGCACGCCGTAGAGCTGCCCGAACGGCGGCATTGCACCCACCTCGCAATCGGGAAAGATGTGCTCGAACTCGTTCTCGTGCGCCAACCGGACGTACTGGGCGCCGGTTTCAGCTTCCACCGACACCGTGTCCACCTTCATCGTTGCCGGAAGCACCACCATGTGGGGCGCCCCATCGGCTAAGACCACCACCACCTTCGCGACCAGGCGCCCCGGTACGTGTTCCACTTGAGCGAGTTCCTGTGCGGTGTACCGGGCCGCGTGATGGCTGACTGTGTGGGCAACACCTTGCTCCCGTAGATAGTCACACAAGCGATCGACGCAGGCAGCCTGCATGAAACCTCACCTCCGTCGCAACGGATGTAACGGCTCCGAGGCTCATCTTCACCGTAGCTCGCTTCGTCTACCCGCGGAATCGGGCGGCCGCCTGATTCCTCCGCGTCCCGAGCCAACACCAGCGGCCGGGTGCGCCCCCCGCAATGCTCACACTCGATCTCCCCAATGGGGATCAACGACATCCCGGAGCTGCCACGCGTGGCCCTCGACCGACACAATGATATCCATCGTCACCGGGCCGGACGGGTGGAGTCACGACGCGCATTCTTGATTCTTGCCGGCGGGCGGACCGGGGAACAAGGGGAGCGCCCGGCACGGCAGAGAATCTTCGCGGGGAATAAACGTGTACGCCCGTGGGTGGGGGAGCACATGATTCCGCTAGGGGATGTGTCTCGGCGCACTCGGCACTTTGCCATTGTGACGGCGGCCATCATCCTGGTGAACGGGCTCGTCTTCGTGTGCGAACTGACGAGCGGTACCGCGTTCGTGACCAAGTGGTCCATGATCCCCGCCGATGTCGCGGCTGGACACCACTGGGTGACGATTCTGACGGCCATGTTCATGCACGCAAGTTGGTCGCACATCCTGGGCAACATGGTGTTCCTGTGGGCATTCGGCCCCGAGATCGAAGACGCGATGGGGCCGATCCGATACCTGGCCTTCTATCTTGCCGGCGGGCTGGTGGCTACGCTGGCCCAGGTCGCGGCCGATCCCGGATCCACGATTCCCAACCTGGGGGCGAGCGGAGCGATCGCCGCCGTCATGGGCGCGTTTCTCGTGACCTACCCACGCGATCAGATCCGCACCCTGCTGTTCTTGGGCTGGTTCGTCCGCGTTACCATCCTCCCCGCGGCGCTGCTCATCGGGCTTTGGTTTCTCATCCAGCTCCTGAGCGTCGGCGCCGTGACAGACGTACAGGTTGGGGGCGTCGCCTACATGGCTCACATCGGAGGCATTATCTTTGGAGCCGTCACGGCGAGGCTGTTCGAGAGTCCCGAGCGCGTCGGCAGACGAGGATGGAACGGATGATGATCGGTTGCCAACCGCATCGGCAATCAACGAGCGGCGATCTCGTTTTGCGCGGGTGACCGCCCTATCCAGCTTGGGCTAGCGGGCGCCGCACCTCGGCCGCGCATGCAAGACGGGCCCGGTCCGTCACGCTTGTCCTCGCGCCGCCGGCGCGGGCGTATAGCGCAGGAGCGCCCCAACGCCTTCAGGCAACCCGGCTGCCGCCGGCGGTCCCACGAGTTCGAGCCCAGCCCCGTGGCGGAGCGCCATCACGGGAAGCGCCTGCCGCAACGGCAGCGGCTCGATCGTCCTGCCGCAGAACGGGCAAACCGCGACAGATGTGGCGCTGCCGTACGCACACCGGCGGCAAGCCCAGATGTCTCCCGCAAGGTCACGGTCCGCGATCAGCGTTTCCACCGCCCCCTGGGACAACGCACCCAGCGTGGCCGCCCTACCACTGGTTCCTCGGCCGTCCGCCGTGCGAGCGACCACGGTCGCGACTAGACCGGACTCCCTGCGATGGTGCTCTGCAAGAGCCAGCGGCAGCGTGCGATCACGGATGTCTGCCAGCGTGACGTGGACTGGGATGGGCACTAGGCCGATGATTCGGCGCTGCACCTCCGCCGGCAACAGGGGCCGCAGGGCCGCCGTAGCCTCTTCCGGCCCACCGAGGATGACGCGCTCGACGTGCAGACCGGCCAGTGCGTGCGCGGTCGCCTGCGCCACCTGTCGCCAGAATCGGCGGTACTGCTCGTCGACGCGCGCATCGAACGCATCCGCCTGCGCGCCCCGACCGACACCGATCCCCACGCGACGCACATACGTGTCCGGTCGCCCGGCCTTGAACCGCCAGTCGCTCGTATCCAGCTCGAGCGTCTCCTCGTCGACGGCCACGGTGCCACCAAGGTACGTCACGACGATGCGCGCGTATCCCTTGCGGACGATAACGGTTGCGTAGGCAGTGTACTCGCTCATCGCCCATAGCACCGGGAAGACGTCGGGATAGCCATACTGGACGCGACGCGGCAGCGGGAACGGGAGGACGAAAACGTGCCACACCCCGGGGCCGGCAAAGATCATGACGCCGCGTCCCGGCACCGGCCCCTTCTCGAGGTGGGCCAACACCTCCCGTGCGGCGCGTGCGGCCTTGGCGCGCGCAGCGTCGGACAGGCCGGCCAGGATCTCCCGTATCGCTTCGTGCGCCCAAATCCGGTACGCGGGATTTGGCGTTTGGTGCTCGGGCTTGGTGGGATCGACATCCAAGGACACGGACAGGATGTCTGGGTGCTCGACTTCCGTGAGCTCGGCCAACACCTGCGCATCAACCATGGTAACCTCCACCTGCCGCGTTTCGAGGGCACGCGTGAGCGTAGCAACGATGGTTGTCGCAGTCCTCAATTCGACCGTAGCACCGTAGAGTATCCCCGGCCATCAGGTGTCCGGTGTATTCCACACGCCGCCCACGGGCCCATCGGGCACGGACTCGATCTTCGAGTGCCGGCGGCGCAGGTGAGCGCGGGCGCGTACCCACCCGGCGTGTGCTCGGCTACGCTCCAGGCCGCCACCCGAGAATCATACCTGCGCCCGATGCGCACTCCCGCCCCGTCGCGTATCCTGATACTAGATCGTCCGTAAGGGGAGACGGCACGATGCTTGGGTTCTGGAGACGCGAACCTGGCGACGTATCCCCCACCCGTCCCCGGTGTGCGCGATGCGGCTCGGCGGTTGCCGCGCATTATGTGGGGCCAGGACACTACTACTGCGAATCCTGCTTTGCCCGCCTCCGATACGCACCAGAGGTTCCGTTTGACGTCGTCGCCGACGAGTGGACATCAGAGTTGGGTGCCCTGCAGTCTGCGGGCGAGCTCATCGCCGTACGCCTGCCGGGCGGGTTCTACGGAGTATGCGTCCTCACCGGCGAGAGCGCGTTTGAGCTGGCGCAGCGCTCCATACGGCGCGGGCGGTCTCACGTTCGGACGCCGCCGTTGAACCAAGACCGCGCGGCGAAGGCTCCTCCCGGCGTTTCCGTCAATCGGAACCGGTAGTCCGGGCAGCGCGGACGACCCCGTGAGATGACGCAGCTCACCAAGATCTTGCGACGAATCGATGCGTACCGGTGGCTGATCCCGCAGGACTACAAGCCGGGAATGCGTGTTCCCGGACTCATCTACGCGGACGAGGCGCTGCTTCCGCAACTCGAAGAGGATCGCGCCATCGAACAGGTGGCCAACGCGGCGACACTTCCCGGGATCGTGCGCTATGCGGTCGCCATGCCTGATATCCACTGGGGGTACGGCTTCCCGATCGGCGGCGTGGCAGCAATGGGGATGGCGGACGGCGTCGTGTCTCCCGGCGCCGTCGGATACGACATCAACTGCGGCGTGCGCCTGCTGGTCACCCGGCTGGACGATACCGACATTCGCCCCCACCTCCGCGCGCTCACCGATCAGCTGTTCGCGAGTGTCCCATCCGGCGTTGGCGCGCGCGGGGACCTCAGGCTCGCGCGTGAGGCCCTCCACGACGTGCTCCGCCGGGGCGCCACCTGGGCTGTAGACCGCGGGATGGGTTACCCCGAGGACCTGGACCGCATCGAATCGAGGGGCACGATTCCGGGTGCCGAGCCGGCCGAAGTGAGCAAGAAGGCCTTGTCCCGGGGCCATGACCAGCTGGGGACGCTCGGGTCGGGCAACCACTTCCTTGAGATCCAGCGCGTGGATGAGATCTTCGATGCCAAGACCGCGCAAGTGTTCGGGCTCGAGCGAGCCGGCCAAGTGACGGTGCTCATCCATTGCGGATCCCGCGGCCTGGGGCATCAGGTGTGCGACGACTACTTGATCGTCTGCGACCAGGCACGCGAACGATATGGCATCACGCTTCCAGACCGTCAGCTTGCCTGCGTGCCGCTCGCCTCCCCAGAGGGCCGGGCGTACCTGGGCGCGATGGCCGCGGCCGCGAACTTTGCATTCGCCAACCGCCAGGTAATCACGCATGGGGTCCGGCAGGCGTTTGCGGCCGTACTGGGGAGTCACGAAGCAGCACGCTTGGACCTCGTCTATGACGTGGCCCACAATATGGCAAAGATCGAAGAGCACGTCGTGGACGGCGTCCCCGCGCAGCTCTGCGTCCATCGCAAAGGCGCCACGCGGGGCTTCCCTGCGGGCCACCCGGATGTCCCGTCGATGTACCGGCAGGTCGGCCATCCGGTGTTGCTGCCGGGCGACATGGGACGGTACTCTTACGTCCTGGTCGGCACGGGCATTGCGCTGGCCGATGTCTTTGGCTCCACCCCGCACGGAGCGGGTCGGGTCCGCAGTCGCGGGGCGGCCCGCCGCCTTCTGCAGGGAGTCGACATCGTCGACGTTCTCGCGGAAAAGGGCATCCTCGTTCACGCCGCCAGCCGCGAACTCCTTGCCGAGGAGGCATCCGAAGCGTACAAAGACGTGGCCGACGTGGTACGGGTCAGTGACGGAGCCGGCCTGACCCGGCAGGTGGCCCGTCTCAGGCCCCTCGCCGTAGTGAAGGGCTAAAAATAAGCCGCCCACCGTCGGGAGTGATCATTGACCACAGATCTTCACGGCATACGGCTCCATTCTTCTCACAAACTTCCCTCAACTCTGCCTGGGCAAGAGCCCGGTAGAATTGTATAGTGAAATCTCCGAAGCGTGAGGTGAGGGATCTCACGGGGGGGATCCGTATGGCAAGCCGGCGCCACTACGTCGAGGTACGCACGATGTACGGCAAGGACGTCGCCGCCGAACTGAACGAATGGGCGGCAAAAGGATACAAGGTTGTAGTTGCAACAAACGATCGCATCATCATGGTGGCAAAGGTCAAGGACAAGGACAAAAACGAGGAGTGAGACCTGCCTCGTCCGAACCATCTTGCCCCGGCCCGACTCGTCGCCGGGAGAACTCCGTTGTCTTCGATGTCCGGAGCCCGCAGGCGCATGCAATCGCCGGAACCCGCGACACGCTCGCGCCGATCCAGGACGCGCCGTCAACCGGCGAAACGCCTCCACTAGCCTCCGCGAATGTGCCGAACATCTTGAACGCCTAGCCCGTCCCTCCATTCAGCAGACAAAACCAGATAGTCTGAAGCCGGTGTTGCAAGCGGTAATTCTGGGCGGGGGGGGAAACTAGAGTTCCTGAACTATCTGATTAACAATATGAATTATCTCAAGCGCACTGAGCATTGTCAAGACGGCCGGGAATCATTGCGCCATAGGGGCTCGCAGCCCTCCCAAGATTCCACCGAGGTATTCGATTGGCGAACGCGTCCACACGCCTTGCAAGAACATAGAATGAATCTATTATCCCGCCCGCCATTCGCGTCACTTATTCACATGATCTTGAAAAGTCCTTCACAGGCGTCTGCCTATCATTGATGGCGCCAGGACTCACGCCCGGCCGCCGGGGGGCACGGGTCGCCCTTCCCCCCCTTGCAGCGATCCGCACACCCCGCGCCAGGCGTGCCACTTCGCGTCTCAACCTCGGCAGGCAAGACAACCGGTGTGAGCCCAAGCTGCGCTCAACGAATCTTTCCGGCACAGGGAGCAACTCCGCCTCCGATGAACCTCCTCTTCATTCATGCGGTAGCTGTGTCCGACCTGCCGGCGGCGTCCGGAAACGACAGCAATGAATGTGTCGAGTTCGTACGACGAGCTTCGCGGGCACTCCGGAGCGACCGCGCGGAGTGACGACACGAACGGGAGGAAACGATGGCGACACATCGGTTCGTACCCCAACATTACTTCAACACGCTCGGATCTCATCCGCCCGTGTTGCGGATCCGGGACGGCGACACCGTGGTCACCACAACGGTCGACGCGAGGGGGTTCGACGCGTCCGGCACGCCCGCGGCGGCCCGCGGCAATCCGCAGACCGGACCATTCTACATCGAGGAAGCGAAGCCGGGCGACACGCTCGCGGTGCACCTGGACCGCCTCACACCGAACCGCGCGCATGGGTGGTCGGGCACTGTGATCGCGCCGAACGTGCTGGAGCCGGCCTTTGTGCACGAGACCCCGGCGCCAGCGGTCACGCTCTGGGAGATCGACCTGGACCGCCGAACGATCATCCTCGCCGATCCGGCGTCTGCAGGAAACTCCTCCTTGCCGCTGGCAGACATCGACCAGAACCATCGGACAGCGGGGCGGATGGATATGCCTCGACTTCGGCGCCTGTCGGTAGGCTTCGCGCCGATGGTGGGATGTTTCGGGGTAGCCCCGCCGGAAGGTCAGGCGATTTCGACGGCCACGTCGGGACCGCACGGAGGCAACATGGACTATCGAGGTTTTACCGAGGGGGCCACCGCGCTGTTCCCGGTGTTTGTTCCGGGTGCGCTGTTTCACCTCGGTGACTGCCACGCGGCTCAAGGCGACGGTGAAATCGTCGGCAACGGGGTCGAGACATCGTTCGAGGTCCAGTTCACGGTCCGCGTGCACGGCGGTCGCGCCATCGGGTGGCCGCGCGGCGAGAACGCCACCCACATCTTTGCGCTCGGCAACGCGCGGCCGCTCGATCAGGCACTGCAGCACGCGACGACCGAGATGGTCCGGTGGCTCGGGGAGGAGTACCGGCTGGACCCGCGGGCCGCAAGCACGTTGCTGGGCCAGTGCGTCGAGTACGATATTGCAAACGTCTACAATCCAGCCTACACGGTCGTCTGCAAGGTGCCCAAGCGCGTCCTGCACGGCCTGGGTGACGGGCGGTGAAGGAGCTTCGGGATCGCATCCTCCGCGAGGGCCGCAACCTCGGGAACGGGATCCTGAAGGTCGACGGGTTCATCAACCACCAGATCGATCCCGTCCTGATGGATGCGTGCGGGCGGGAACTAGCCGCGCGGTTCGCCACGGTGCGCGCTACCCGCGTCCTGACGGCCGAGATCTCCGGGATCGCGCCCGCGTTGAGCACCGCCCTGCATCTGAGGCTCCCTGTCGTGTATGCACGCCGGGAGCGCCCCGTCACGATGCCCGATCAAGTCCTCCTCACCGTCGCTCCCTCGCACACGAAGAGGCAACCGGCGGAGCTCATCGTCTCCCCGGAGTACCTGTCCCGAACCGACCGTATCCTGATCGTCGACGACTTCCTCGCCACCGGGCAGACCATCCTGGGCCTCGCGCGCCTCGCGGAGGCAGCCGGCGCTGCGGTCGTTGGCATCGGCGCCGTGATCGAAAAGGCGTTTGAGGGCGGTCGGCAGGTACTCGCGGGACTCGCGGTCCCGATCGAGTCCCTCGCCATGATCACGGACATGAGCGACGACCGAATCGTCATCGCCTGACCGGAGAATCAGCCCTTGATGGCGCCGGCCGTGAGCCCCTTGATGAACTGCTGGGACAGGAAGACGTAGAGCAGCAGCACCGGGGCGGCGGCGAAGCTGAGCCCCGCGAACAGCAACGCCCAGTTGGTCTGGTACTCGCCGAAGAACACGGTGAGGCCGAGCGGCAGCGTCTTGAGTGCATCCACGTGAATGAAGACGAGCGGGAAGAAGAAGTCGTTCCAGATAGGGATGATGTTGTACACGGTCACGATCGCGAGCGCCGGGCGGACGAGCGGGAGCATCACGCGCATCAGGATGCCGAACTCGCCCGCGCCGTCGATCCGCGCCGCGTTGTCCAGGTCTTGGGGGAGCGTGCGGAAGAACCCCGTCAGGATGAAGATCGTGCTGGGCAGCCCCGAGGCGCCGTACACGAGCACCAGGGACGCAAACGTGTCCAGGAGGTGCAGGTCGCGCATCATGATGAACAGCGGGATCACGGCGAGTCGGATCGGCACCATGATGCCGCTGAGGAAATATAGAAAGACCAGGTCGTTGCCACGAAACGCGTAGCGCCCCAGCGCGTACGCGGCGGGAGTGCCGGTGATGAGAATCAGGACCATCGAGAGGACAGTGACCACGACACTGTTCTGGAAGTACGCGGCAAAATGCGCCGCGCTCCATAGTTGCTGGTAGTTGTCCCAGCGAAGCGCAGCGGGGAACCCGAACGGATCTTGAAAGATCTCACGGGTCGTCTTGAGCGACGACAGCCCCATGAAGAACATCGGGAGGAGCACCAGCAGCGCGTTGGTGATAAGCAGCGTCTGCACGAGTGCCGATTTGACGATGAGCGCCGGATGCCGGGCGGCCGGGTCCACTACCCCTCCACCTCCCGCCGCCGCAGGTACAGCGCGCCGATGCTGCTGGTAACCAGAATCAGGGCGAACATGACGACCGCGATCGCCGATCCAATCCCGACGTCCGGATTGCCGGTGTCCACCGCGCCGAACGCCGAGCGGTAGAAGAGAAGACCGAGCACGTCGGTGGCGTGGTACGGCTCGCCGGTCACGCCCTGCATCACGTAGGGCAGCTCAAACCAGTTGAACGCGCCGATGAACGTCAGGATCACGATGATGTTCACTTGGGGCGCGAGCAGCGGGAGCACGATCCGGCGAAACATCGCACCCGATCCCGCCCCGTCCAGCCGGGCCGCCTCCAGGTATTCCTCGGGAATCGCCTGGATGCCGGCGAGAAACACGATCGTCGGGAAGCCGACCCACCGCCACGCGTTGACGAGGATCAGCACCACGAGCGCGGTGTGGGTATCTCCGAGCCACGGCCGCGCCAGGGCGGCGAGGCCCGCAAACGCCAGCAGCTTGTTGACGGCCCCCCACACGGGGTTCAAAAAGAGCTCCCAGAGAAACCCTACGACCACGAGCGACAGGACGACGGGCATGAAGAAGATCGCGCGGTAGATCCGTGCCCCCCACGCCCGCCCCGCGAGCAGGACGGCGAACAGGAGCGCGATGCCGTTCTGAACGATCATCGTCAGCACGAACGTCCAGACGTTGTGCCAGAATGCTTCGACCATCCGCTCTCGATACGGGTACTGGGTGAAGAGACGCTGGAAATTCGCCCAGCCGACAAATCCTCCGCGGACGATGCCGTCCCACCGGTAGATGCTGTACGCCATCGCGCTGAGGAGCGGATACGCCACGAACGCGGTGAAGAGGACCAGCGCCGGAGCGAGAAAGGCCGCGATCCAACACGCGCGCACGGTGTGATACGGCAGCCGGCGACCTGGACGCCCCCGAGGCGAGGCGGCGGCGGGGCTCATCGACCCCGCCGCCTGTCGGACCCGATGGTCGCTCGCGCCGGACGCGTGCGCCGGGTCAGCGAAGAGCCCGACGTTGCGTGCCTACCGGTTCTTGAACGGCGCGAACCACGTGGAGAGCCCACGCGTGACGTCGTCGCCGACCTGCTGGGGGGTGAGCTTCCCGGCGAAGAGACCCTGCAGGTCGTTCTGGATCAGCTCGCTGCCGGTCGGATTTTGCCACCGGAACCCGACGAGCATGACATACGGGGTCGAATGGCGCATCCAGCCGAGTACCTGTTGCAGGGTCGGATCCTGGACCTTCACCCCCGGCACGGCGGAGAGCTGCTTGAGCTGGTTGGTGAATTCCTGCCCCCACTCGCGGGTGGCGGTGAAGCGGATGAACTTGATCGCCTCGTCCATGTAGCGCGTCTTCGCGTTGACACCGTAGTTCCCGTCGTCGTAACTGCTGATCCACGGCGTGTCGCTCGCGCGTTGGACCGGACCCGGGAGCACGCCGATCTGGAGGGACGGGTTTTGACTCTGGAAATACCCCAACTCAAAGATCCCCCCGATGTACATCGCCGCCTGTTCGTTGGCGAAGAGCTGCTGCATATCGGTGTAGGAGACCCCCTCGTACCCCTGGGGCATGTACGGACGGATTTCGGTCATCTTGGCGAGAGCGCCGGTGAACCGAGGATCGCGGAACGTCGTCTGCCCGCGGATGACCGCGTCGTAGAAGTTGCTGCCGCCGTAGAAGTTCGGCGCCAGCACGCCCATCGCGACCTCGAGCGTCCAGCCCTCCTTGGCGCCGTTGGCGAGCGGGGTGATCCCGTGATCCTTGAGCGTCTTGAGCGCGGCGAGAAACTCGTCCCACGTGTGGGGAGGCTTGACGCCGGCCTTGCTCAGCAGTTGCTTGTTGTAGAAGATCACGAGCGCCTGGAACGCAAACGGGACGCCGTAGACCTTGCCGTCCGCCTGGCTGCGGGCGCCGTCGAGCCACTGCGGCGAGAACGTCTTGAGCTCCGGGACCTTGTCCTCGAGCGGGACGAGGAACTCCGGGCGCGCGAACGGCTGCAGCGCCCCGTAGGCGCGCACCTGAAGGATATCCGGCCCTTTGCCGGCCTGCATCGCCGCGGACAGCACGGTCGCATAGTCCGTCGGCTTGTATGTTTGAAAGTCGATGCTGACCCCGGGATTTTGCGACTCGAACTTGCGGATCATGCTCTCGTAAAACGCCCGATCCTCGGCACGCCAGCTCCAAAACGTGAGGGCGGCCTTTGCCTGCCCCGTCGCCGCGCCCGCCGGCCAGAGCCCGGCGAGCAGGAACACCGCAATCAGAACCGCCCACATCGGCTTGCGCATTCGGCACCTCCCCCCGCGGCATTCCGGCAAATCCGGTCACCCGCAACCCCTGCTTTACCCCTCGCCTTTGGGTTCACGGCAGCGCCACCTCTCTCCTCCGGTGAGGCTTCGCGAGCACCCTCGTCCGGATGCCGGCGGCACCCGCTCCGGATACCGGCGAACGCCTCCCGATGCGGTACTGCCGAAAGTCCGCCCTCTGCGGGCGTGCCGCCGCAGGGGCCCACGTCCTGCGGCACCGCTCCTCCCGATCGCACCACGGAACCGTGACAAGAAGAGCCGAATCGGGTACGCTAACCACGTGGACCTTCGAGAGACTCTGCTCCGGGAGATCTTCGAGACGACGCAGGGCCGGCCGGTCGTGGTCGCGTTCAGCGGCGGGCTCGACAGCACCGTTGCGGCCGCGCTCGCCCGTGACGCGCTCGGCGCCGCGGCCGTGCTGCTCGTCACGGTCAACATGGGAGAATACGCGTACACGCGTGGCAACGAGATCGTGCTCGAAGTCGCCGAACGGCTGGGGCTGCAGCAGCGGTGCCTGCTGGGCCAGTTCAAACAGCACCGCGTCCAGGCGGCCGGCCCCGCCTGCAACCGCTGCACCCGCGAGATCAAGCTGGGGATGGTTAAAGCGGTCTCCGGAGGCCGGCTGGTCCTCACGGGCGCCAATCGCAGCGACACATGGGGCCTGATGGGGCTCAGGGTCTGCAATGGATACTACGCCCCGCTGCTCGATCTCGACAAACCTGAAATCCTGGCGCTCGCCGATGCGATGGGCGTGCGGCCGCCGCGGATCGGTGAGAACCCGGGCCGGGAGGGGTGCAAGCTGAAGCACCTCCTCAAACCGCTTGCGGCTCCGAACTATCACGGGCGCGCGGTGGCCCGCGCAAATGAGGTCGTGCTGAGCGTACTTCGGGACGCCGGTGTCATCCCCGCGCTCGCCAACGTCAAGATCATCGGCCCGCTGGGGCGAAACATCGGCCTCGTGAACGTTCGGCCCGCTCCGGCGGGCGCCGTACGCGAGCAACTCCTGAACGCACTGCTCGCGATACCCGAGCTTGATGAGGTCCACTTCGTCGACGAACCGCTCGTGCTCGTCACCAAGGCCAGTCCCGCCATCCTGAACGATCCCCATGCCCGCTACTGGATCGAGCACGGCCGGATGGCTCCGGACTTCGCAGCCCCGATCACCGTCGACTGGCAGCCGACCTCGAACAACCGCCTTGGATCGTTCCAGGTCGTTGCCTTCCGGGCGGCAGGGTCTGCCTGAGGAGTGCGGTCTGAGATGAGCGCCGAGATCTCAGTGGATCTCGAGGCGCTTGCCGTTGCGGTCAAGGCCGAGGCCCGCGCCGCGGGGTTCGACCTGTGCGGGATCACGACGAGCGAGCCGTTTGTCCCCGAAGGCGAGGCCCTCGAGCGGTGGGTCGCCGCCGGGCACCATGGCGACATGTCTTATATGGCGCGTAACGCTCCTCGATCGCCGCGTCCCTGCGCGGTCGAGCCGCTGGCGCGCGCAGTGGTCGTAGTCGGTCTCTACTACGGTGACGCGGCACCGTTGTCGGGCGGTGAAACGCAGTCTGGGAAGAGCCCCCGCGGCGGCCCAGAGCTCACCCGGCTCGACGGGGACGGCGCATCGGGGCCGAGGCAGGATGCCACAGGATGCAGCCGGCCTCGCGGCCGGATCAGCCGGTACGCCCAGGGAGAGGACTACCACGACGTGATGGCGCCCGGGCTCGAGCGGGTGGCCGCCCTGTTGCGGGCGAACGGGGCGCAAGTCGCCCGGTACTACGTGGACACCGGCCCTACGATGGACCGCGCCGCGGCCCGCCGCGCCGGGCTCGGGTGGTACGGAAAGAACACACTCATCATCACCCGGGGCGGGTTTGGATCCTGGGTGTTCTTCGGCGAGATCCTGACGGACCTCCCGCTCCCGACGGACCCGCCGGCGCGCGGCGACTGCGGCCGGTGCTCGCTCTGCCTCGACGCCTGCCCCACCGGTGCGATCATCGCTCCTTACACCCTGGACGCGCGGCGGTGCATCTCGTATCTCACGATCGAACACCGGGGCGCGATCCCCCTCGAGATGCGCCCGTTGATCGGTGACCGCATCTTCGGCTGCGACATCTGCCAGGCCGTCTGTCCACACAACGCGAAGACGATGGCCCGCACACATCCCGAGTTCGCTCCGAGGCCGGGCGTCGCTGCGAGACCCGAGCTGATTGAGCTGCTCAATATCGGCAAGGATGAGTTCCGCCGCAGGTTTAGGGGCTCGCCGGTGACCCGCACGAAGCGCCGGGGCCTCCGCCGTAACGTCGCCGTGGCTCTTGGCAATCTGGCCGACCCCGTCGCGGTCCCAGCGCTCATCCGTGCCCTCAACGATGAGGACGAACCGCTCGTGCGTTCGCATGCGGCGTGGGCGCTCGGTCGCATTGGTACCGAGGTGTCCCGGACGGCCCTGCGGGCCCGGCTGGACACGGAGAAGAACCCGGAGGTCCGCGGCGAGCTCGCGCAGGCGCTCGGGGCGATCTCGCTATGAGCCTGAAGGGCCGCCTGATCCTGATCACTTCGGGCCCCACCCGCGCGCCGCTCGATGCCGTGCGCTTCCTCACCAACAAAGCCACGGGACGGCTGGGCTCTCTAATCGCGGAGGGTGCCCTGGAAGCCGGCGCAACGGTGACGTTCGTCTACGGGCGGGGGAGCATCCTCCCGGCGGTGCGTGGCGGGCGTGTGGATCACCTGCGACTCCTGCCCATCGATACCGTGGAGGATCTCATCGTCATCTTCCAACACGAATTGCAGCAGCACCCCTACGACGCCGTGATTCACGCGATGGCGGTACTCGACTTCGCGCCGGCGCAGGTCCGCCACGAGAAGGTCTCAAGCAGCACCGACGAGTGGGACATCCGTCTCGTCCCCACACCGAAGGCGGCCGCGCTTGTCCGCGACCTAGCCCCCGGGACGCTCTTCATTGGGTTCAAGCTCGAGGTCGGCAAGACGCAGGAAGAGCTCGTCGCGATCGCAAGCGAGTGGGCCCGCCGCAACCGTGCGGATTTCGTGGTAGCGAATGACATGCGTGACATAGAGCGGAGTCTTCACATTGGCTACGTCGTCAACGCAAAAGGGAGGGTCGAGGCCATCGCGCAGGGCAAGGAAGTGATCGCGCGTACGCTCGTGGACCTCTTGACTGACCGCCTCGGCAACGGGACGCCGCGGCCATAGGCGGGATCCAGCACCACTCGTCCTTAATTGCGCCACGAGCGCAACGGAAACTCCGCGAGGTTCGGCTTTCCTAACCGACCTGATTCACTCGCTGACGGACATCATGAGGCTAGGTATCAGGGGAAAGGTCCGAAGTCTTCTCAGGCGAACGGTCGAGGCGGTGGTACCTGAGCCTGCGCTCATCGCGTTTGCCGCCCTGCGCCGGCACAAGCAGGCATTCGGCGTGTATCCGAACCTCATTTCTCCGAAGACATTCAGCGAAAAGGTGGTCTATCGCATAGTCTTTGACCGGCGACCGATCTTGACCAAACTCCAGGACAAGTGGGCGGTGCGTGAGTACGTCCGGGACAGAATCGGTGAACACGTGCTGCCACGGCTTTACTGGGTCACTAAGACGCCGGCGGACATTCCCTTCGACGATCTTCCCGGCGAATTCGTGGTGAAGGCCGCGCACGGCAGCGGTTGGGTCTATCTCGTTCCCGACAAGGTACGCCTCGACCAGCGCGACCTCCTGGACAAGTGTACAAACTGGCTGAGGTGGAACTATTACCACGACGACCGGGAGTGGGCGTACAAGCACATCGAACCACGCATTATCGTAGAAGAGTTGATCAGCGACGGTACGGGGCCAGTGCCTGTGGACTACAAGTTCTACGTTTTCGGCGGGAAGGTGCACCTCATCTGGGCGATCACCGGGAGATTCGCCGACGTCCGAAACGATGGGTACACGCCCTCCTGGGACCGGCTCGAGATGAAAACGCGGTGGAAGTCCATCGGGCGGCCGATGCCACGCCCGCCCCATCTCGATGAGATGCTCGAATACGCCGAGATACTGGGCGACGGGCTCGACTTTCTCCGTGTGGACCTCTACGATGCCGGCAAAGTGTATTTCGGAGAGATGACGTTGTATCCAAGCGCGGGCGGCGAGTTCTACGACCCAAAGTGGAATCGTTATTTTGGCGAACTATGGAATCTTCGGGGCCGCTCTCTACGTCGCGACAAGTCCGACGGTGTGATCCCGGCGAGTCCTCAAGGGCCGCACCGGCATCGCGGTTGAGGTGCGGCCATCCGCTTCCCCTTTGACGAAGACCCCGGACAGGAACTATAATAGGGATCACTAATTCAAGTCGCTAGGCGAGCGGGAATAGCTCAGTTGGTAGAGCATCTGCTTCCCAAGCAGAGGGTCGCGGGTTCGAATCCCGTTTCCCGCTCCAGA
>DASPUZ010000120.1:0-19564 GCA_035622635.1 bacterium
CTCCAGCGCATCTACCAGCTGGCCAATCGCCGGCACAGCCCTCGCGTGGGCTCCTACACCACGCCCGTCAGCCCGCGCTTCCTCCCGCGGTCTCGTCATTGGAACAATGACTGGTTGTTCACAGACCCACCAGTCCGACGCACGGCGGTTGGGGCCCCGGTAAGAACTTAAATGACTTGACGATACCCTTCTGGGTTAGATTCTTAAATGACTTGACAGGGCCCGGCCGTGCCTACGGCGTGGGCCGCCACGCGCGTGGACCGGAACTACGATGCCCACGAGCGCTCGTGCGGGAGCAACGACGCGACCGAGTTTCTCACGCGAGCACGTGCGCGACAGATGTCGCAAATGGACCACTCCGAAGTCCGGCGCCGGCACGCATTGACGTAGCGGCCGTAGATGGCGCCCGCGGATACAGGACGGCACGACGTAATCGAAGATCGGCAGACGCCGTGGGCGCTGAGCTATGGCGCGGTGGTCACCGGTGCCGGCAGTAGCAAGCCGCCGGCGAAAGCCGCAAGTTCTGGTTCGGGCCCAGGCACATTCGCCGAGACGCCGGCCGGCGCTCCCGGCGTCTCCATGCTCGGTTCGGGTGGCGTCGCCGCGAGACCCAGATCGAACAGGGGCTCCCAGCGCATCTGTTCGGTCACCGCAAACTGTCCGTAGTGGACGGGACATACATGCACGATGCCGTACCGCAGCGCGCCGCGCACTTTCGACGGGTTGAAGAAGTGCCAGCCCGGCTCGCCCTCCTGACGCTCCCTCGGACACTTAAAACAGCGAACCGGGTCGTGCGCATTTCGGGCGTCATCTCTTGACACGCTAAAGACCGTCGCCACGGCCCCCCCGCGCGGTCACGTCTTATCGCTGTTGTGCCCGGAACGCACGGCGACTAGACCTTAAGGGGCCCCCCGCCCTGCTGCGTCCGCCCCGACGAACAAGCGCCCGGAGAACGCCGGGACTAGCGACAACCAAGCCACCGCCGACAGCGCCGCCGATCCCATCGGCCGCCAACCTACCCAGAGACGGACGATCGCCGGTAGCTCATTTGCTTACGTCGAGGCTTGACTAAGGAGATCGTTTGTCGACCTCACCGTTCAATTGCCACCCCGTGCAGATGGGACACCAAACGCGCCCAGATGGTGTAGGACGCGCCACACGCCGACTCACGCCCTGCGAGCTATACCACCCCTTCCCAAGACCCGCAAGACAGCCGATCGACCATGTGTCGGCGACCGCTCTGCGCGGACGCCCTGACTGGATGAGACCAGCCGAGTGGACCGGGGCGCAGCACGGTTCTCCTCCGCAGTAAACTGGCAAACCCTCCTTAGACCTTCGCGAGCACGACGGCCCACGCCTCAGTGTACCTGATTACCACGTCGTCCCCGATCGTCATGTGCGTCAACAACGACACATCCTTGATCTTGAACGTCCGGAAGTCACCCCTCGGGCCTCGCAGGGTGATCAGCCCATTCGGCTTATCGATCGCATAGACTTTCGCGACGATCGTGACCGTCCGCTGCACTCCGGCCATGGCCCCGGCCTGACCCTGCTCGTCCTCCATCTGGGTCGTCCCCATCGCCCTGACCGAGTTGTCTCCGACCGACGCCTTCCGCCCTTCGATCACGAGCGACTCGTAGTACCTGGCCCCGACCTTGTCACCCACTTTCAGCTGAGCGAAGTTCTTGATCTGGCCGCCCGCGTGCACGACGACGGTCCTTCCCCCCGGGCCCGCGAGCGTCACTGACCGGGTCGCGGGATCGATCGCCGTAATCGTTGCCATAATCACCGTGGCCTGTTGCGTCGCCACCAGGGGCATGGGACCTGCCTGCGCCGACGCCGTCCCGGGGTTGAGCCACAGTCCTCCTGCGATGATCGCCGCGGCCGCTACCCCTTGCAGCAATCGACCTGATCTCATCTATCCTCCTCCTCCACGCTAGTTTGGTGCGAAACGCACCATGGCATCCGCTGCCGCTCGCACAGGCCTGTTGTGTTTCTGGACGATGCGCGTGGCTTCGCCGGACGTTAGCCACCCGCCCTACTGTTGGTCCACAAGATACCGCAGGTACCTGGGTCACGACATCCAGTTCGTCTGCGCCCTACACCTAGAGATTCAAGACACTCAAATACCGCTGAACCGAAGCGACGCCCCGCTTCCCCCTCCTGACCGGGCCGGGTGCCAAACAGCGGCGCACCTCGCGATGTCCGAGGAATCGTCGAAGGTGTTGAGGTTACTTTCGAGATCGAATAGCCCTCACCACCCTGGCCAGGGGACGAGGGACCGCCGCCCTCAGCCGCGCCGGGAAGGACCGAACGCCGTGCTCCAGGCGCCACATGACCATCCGCGTCGTCCGAAGGGGACTGTTCTTCTCGCGCCGTCGAGTAGCGAGATTCAGGAGGTGCACGGCAAACTCTCGGGCACAGTTCACCGGCACCACACCCCGCGCCGCGTCACTCGCGGCCTGCCGACGGCCGACATCACGCCACCTCTCGACCGCATCCACGATCCCCCCGAGATCCTCCGGATCCAGGCGCACGGCGGCTCCAGCAGCGACGGCCCGCTGCGCGCGTGCGTGTTGATCGTCTTCCTCGCACCATCGTGGCAAGAAGATCGTCGGGACGCCAAAGTGCATGAGCTCGACGAACGAATTGTATCCGCTCGCGGAAATGGCCACGTCGAACGCATTCATCAACTCGCAGATTCCGCTCCGGGTCAGCCATGTGAGATGCGCCCCGCCGAGAGGGGCTCCCCGGTACAGAGGACCGGCTCCAACGACAATGTGCACAGCGTCCAGGTCGCCAAGTCTCGTGACAATGGGGCGGATCACCGCTTCGAGAGTGGAGTCGCCGCTACCGCCCATGGAGAGGTAGATCCCAAGCTGTCCGTCGCTGATTCCGAGTTGCTGCCTGGCCTCTTGCCGTGTCAGAATCTCATGTCGCTCCCGTACAACCACCGGACCAATGTATTGGAGCCGATCCGCGGCGGGCGGGGGGACCTCCGCAGTGGCCTGGCCAGCGAACTCCGGCACCAGAATCGCATCGTAGCCTAGCAAGGCGGCCTGGTAGTCGAGCCGACTCGTGAACGCCGGTTTCGTGGGTCGATAGATGAACGCCTTCGTTCGGCACGCTCGCCACGCGTTCGGAAACTCGTGAAAGACTCCTCGCGGAAAGGTGTCGACAATCAGCAGGTCCGGCTTGAGGAGGTCCAGCCCGCGTCGGAGCCATGTTCCTGCGAACCGTCGATACAGTCCCGGGTCAAGACCTCCCTCCTCCGCCACCTCGGCCATCGCGACCTTGAGCGAAACGAACCGCTCCTGGTAGAGCACGTGAGTGGCTTCGCTCGATGTCAGGAAGTAAATCTCAGCGCGTACGCCGGACTCGGCTGCGAGGCGCCTGATCCACCGGCCAATCGCTATGAGACGAGTGACGTGACCCAGCCCCTCGCCATCGATAGCGTAGTTTACGATCCTGATCGGCGCTGATCGTGCACGGTGCCCACGCCAATCTTGCGGCGGCATGCTACGCAGCCCGAGCGCCGGCCGCCCGTCCTAGACCAGGCTCGGCGGTTGAGACAGCGCTCGCCAAAAGAAGTGCGCGGACTCCCAGTCCGATTCCCGCGATGGTCCGCTCTCTCCACAACGCCAGGGCGCACGCGAGACGCGCCGCCCATGCGGTGGCCAGCTTCGCGGCGAGCGAACACCCGTTGAGCCAAGGGATCCAGGGCACAATCCCGGCGAAGATCATCAGGACGCTGACAACGATGCCAGCAAGCGTGACGACGTCAGGGTACCCCTGAACCTCAAGTCCGAGGGCGACGAAAGTCGATTCGATCGGGCCGCTCACCGCTTGGCAACCCCTCTCGGGTCTCGCCACGTCCTGGCAGAATGTTCGCTAGACGATTGACACGATTGCCATCCGGGATCGAACACATGCATCAAGAAATGGAGCGTGAAGCCGTAGGACTAGGAATCTTTCATTGCGCAGGCGCCGCTCGACGGGCGTGGCAGGAGATGAAAAGACACAAATCCAGCCGCCGCGGGGCTCGTCCCCGGCCTGCCGACAGAACCATCTTCCTCAAGCGGTCTCTTTCGAGACAGTTCCAACGAATTGCTCCCAGGACACGAGATCTTTCAGCAGTGTGGGCTTTGCCGGCACGTTTCGCCCCATAGGCTGCGCTTTTGCCGGATAGCCGATGCACACGATCATTGCAGGGGTCAGCCACTCAGGGAGTCCCAGAATAGTGCTCACGGCCGCGGTGCTAAAGGAAGTCACAGGTCCAGTCCCAAGACCGAGGGCATGTCCGGCGAGCATCATGTTTTCTGCGGCCGTTCCGACGTCGATGTAAACACCATGGTTGTGCCGTTTGCACCCGAGTGATTCGAGCTTCGCCCAGTCAATGCAGATAATGGCGAGCGCAGCGGGATGGCCGAACATTCCGGGAGAAACCGCGCGTATCAAAGTGATCGTCTCGCGGTTCTGTACCGCAAGAAAGTGCTGTATCCTCCGGTTACCGGCAATCGGAGCCCAGCGGCCTGCTTCGAGGATCTTGACGAACACCTCTTGCGGCACGGCCGCGTCAGAGAAATACCGGGTGACGCGCCGAGTCTTGATGCACTCCAAGCAGTCCGGCAATGTGATCATCTCCTCCGCTCGGCACGCCGCAGCAGTTCGCTCGCGATCATGCGGCAGCTTTCATCCACGAACCGGAGATAACCGTCGGGATCGCCGTTGCGCCGCCCTAGATGTGGGGGGATGTTCCTGGCTAGCTGCTCGAGAAGGGCGCGCGTTTGAGCGTCTTCGACCCGCGGTGCCGCTTGCATGCATAGGCGCTCCGCACCGCTGAGTAGGCGCATCGGCCCATAATCCACTGGTTCATCCATCAGGCACCGGGCAGCGGTAACCAAGAATGCGACCAATTCCAGGACCTCGTCTTCGGAGACAAGCATCGGCGCCACCTCAGGAGACTCTCGGTAACATCCTGAATAGCCGACGACTGCCGGCCGTGCAGAGTGGTGCAAAACAGAGCGTGGTGGGGAGGGAAGGATTCGAACCTCCGAAGGCATTCCGCCAGCTGATCTACAGTCAGCCCCCTTTGGCCGCTTGGGTACCTCCCCGCACCGTTTCTCCTGGGTGATTGTAGTGGGGCATCAAAGCACCTGTCAACTGACCACAGCGCTCCCGTCGGGTCGCGTTCCTACCGCCGGCATGATCGCTCACGGGCGCCGCAGCGGTCTCGGCGATCCGCGGCCACCGATCCCCCGTGACCCTCTCCTGGCCTTCGATCGTGACGCCGATCCGAATCATGCAGGGGCTCCACCGAGCCGTGAAACGGTGTCCAGATCGAGCCCACGCCCGCCTGCGATCATCTCCCGGGCCGCTTCTCCCGAGGCGCCGCGGTGCACGACCGCGGCGATCGCCACGGCCAGCGCGCGAGGATCTTCGTTCGGCGCGAACGAGATGTTCCGGCCAACGAGCGCACCCCGAACTGTCGGACCCGCGGCCATGCCGGCGGCGAATTCACCCAGGATCACCGCGGGATCCTCCCGCACCTCGCCGCCCAACATCAGGATCGGGAGCGTTGTCGCCGCTGCCACGCGATCGTAGCCATGCCCGTACGGGAGCTTGAGCCACGTGCGGGCAGCGGACGTGCCGAGCCCCGCCGCTACGCCGGTCGCACGGATCAGGCTCTCCGCGTCGGTGCGCGGGCGCGGTCCGGCGGGCGAGCGATCCACGAGAAAGGCCTCCAGAAAGACGGTGAGTCCCGCCGTGTGACACGCGTCGATCGCCCGGGCGCATGTCTCGAGGATCGCAGGCGTAACGGGATCCAAGGGATCGATCCGCACCATGAGCTTGGCGCCGTCGCAGCGGAGGCGCACCATTCCGTCCACCGTGAACGCGGTCATGCGGTCGTCGATCTCGAACACGGTCCCGGAGAGCCCGCCGCGGTTCATGCACCCGAGAATCAGCTTGTCGTCGAGCCAGCCACGTCCGGACCGGCGCCGCGCAAGGTGGCTCAGCAACAGCACTTCCTCGACCACGTCGGGCGTCGCCATCAGCCCGTCCACACCAGGCGCCGTCAGAACACGCAGCACGCGGCTGAGCAGCATCCACCGATCTCCCATGGCGACCGGGTTGACGCCGGCCCGGGTCACCATACGTGCCGGGTGATCGGCGGCAAGCACCAGGAGGCGCCCGTCGGGCGCGATGACGGCGCGTCGACCCCGCTCCTCTGCCTCCGCCTGCGCCGCCTCCGGCTCGCGGAGCCTGAGGTCGAGCATCGCTTCGTACCAGTCCCGCGGAAGGAACGCAGCCGGATCGAACACCGCGCGGCCGGGTGCGCGGGCCTCCGAAGTGGAGTGATCCCTCCCCGAAGCCTCGCGGCTCGCGCGGTCGGTGGTCATCCGCGGCTGTAGGGGAGAAAGAACCTTCCCGCGTTCGATCCGCCGTCGACGTCGATTACGGTCCCGGTGACGTATGAGGCTCCCGGAGACGACAAGAAGAGCACCGCCTGGGCGACCTCCAGCGGCTCGCCCATCCGCCCCCACGGAATGTTCCCTAGGAGCGTCTGTTTGTAGGTCGGGTTCACGTCACCCCGCCGCCCGACATCGATGAGCCCCGGGGAGACCACGTTCACGTGAATCTGGTGCTCCGCCAGTTCCTGCGCCAGCACCTTGCTGAGCATCACAATCCCGGCCTTGCTGGCGCAGTAGTGGGACGCGCCCCGGCGCGCGGACTTGTAGGCACTTGAGGCGATGTTCACGATGTACCCTGCGGTGTGCCGCTCGACCATGTGGCGCGCGACCGCGCGACACATCAGAAACGTGCCCTTGAGGTTCGTGTCGACCACGCGGTCCCATTGCTCTTCGGGCATCTCGATCAGCGGGCAGTTGGGGTACACGCCGGCATCGTTCACCAGGATCTCAATCCGGTCCAGTTGACGGATCGCTTCCGCCACGATTCGATCCACGTCGTGGGCCACGCCGACGTCGCCGACGATGGCAACGGCCTTGCCCGCTTCCTCCGCGAGAGCCGTGACCGTCTCGACCGCCGTCTGGCCGTTGACATCCACGACGGCGACCGTGGCGCCCTCGCGGACAAAGGCTGTTGCGATACCGCGGCCGATGCCCGAACCGGCCCCCGTCACGAGCACCCCACGCCCCGCAAACGCTCCTCCAACCATCGGTTCACCTCTCCCCGGTGCCCGGGTCGCCACGGGCCGCGCCCTTGGCGACCCCTCGACAGGGGGATTCGCCGCAGCCCGGCGAAATACTACTTGGAGCGGCTACGGCCGCGGGGCGCGCGCATCGGCGAGGTGGATACGTGGAAGCTTCTGCGGTCGCGGTCTTTGTTCTCATCTTATTCGGCCTGCTCGTCTTTTTCATCTGGCTCACACAGGCGTTGTCCCACTACCAGCCGCTGCGGGTCGGGGTGTCTCCGGCGGAGTTCGTGACGCGGGACGTGACGGGACACGCCACCCCGCCGAAGCTCGGTTGGAACTGGTGGGCGTTCTTCCTCGGTCCGGTGTGGTTCATCGCCGAGGGCATCTGGTTCCACGCGATCGTCCTGCTCCTGCTGACCGCACTCTCAGGCGGCGTGCTGCTTCCGTTCGTCATGGTGTACTCGGCAATGAAGTCGCGCGAGATTCTCGAGGACCGGCGCATCGCCAGGCACAGCTTCTACTGAGACCACCAGCGCTACGCGATCCGCAGGGCGATCTTTCCGAACTGAGACCTCTGCGCCATGTGGGCGAGCGCCTGCCCCGCTTCGGCGAGCGGGAATACGCGGTCCACGACGGGACGGAGCCCCTTTTCGCCGAAGAGCGCCAGCATGCCCCGGAAGTCTTCGGGAGAACCCATCTTCGTCCCATGGATGTCGAGCTGCTTCCAGAACACCCGCCTGACCACCAGCTCGGGCACTGGACCGAGCGTCCCCCCATACGTCACCACACGCCCTCCCGGGCGCAGGGCGTCCATCGCCTGATCGAACACCGCGCCGCCGGCTCCGTCAATAATCAGATCCGGCCCGGCGCCTCCGGTGGCGGCTTTCGCCGCCTTGACCCAGTCGGATGTTTGATAGTTGAAGCCGCCCTCCGCGCCCAATGCCCGCGCACGCTCGAGCTTGGCATCGCTGCCAGAGGTGACGAGGACCCTGGCACCGGCGTGCCGGGCGATCAAGAGCGCGAACGTGGCGACCCCGCCGCCAATCCCCGTGACGAGCACGGTCTCGCCCCTTTGCACGCGGCCCCGCGTCGCCACCGCCCTATACGCGGTCATGCCCGCGAGGGGAAGCGCGGCAGCCTCCTCCGCGGAGAGGCCCTGCGGGCATGGCGACACGTTCTCCGCGGGCACCGCGACCATCTCGGCGAACGTGCCGTTGTCGGGCAGACCGAGGATGCGGAACTCGCTCCCCTCGATGCGCAGGTCGTCGCCCCAGTCCAGGCTGGGATTGATGATGACCGCATCACCGGGCCGCACTCCGGTGACGCCCGGCCCCACCCCGGCGATCTCACCCACGCCGTCGGATCCAAGGATCGTCGGAAAACGGATCCCGGCGTACTGTCCCCGACAGATGAAGAGATCGCGGTGGTTCAACGCGGCGGCTCGAAGCCGCACCACGACCTGTCCCGCCGTCGGGACCGGGTCGGGGACGTCCTCCAATCGGAGCGTTTCGGGCTCACCAATGGCACGCAACACGATGGCTTTCACGGGTGGATTCCTCCTCTCGCGGTCTTCGGTCCACGTTCACCGGCGACGACCGATGTTCCCTCCAAAGAATACCGCGCGCAGCATCCTCGGTGATTGGGCGCGTGAGGCGGCGAGGAGTGGCCCCCGGATCCCATTCCGCCGCCCGCACCGGGCCGCGGGTGACGCCGCAGTGCCTGTCGTTACCGCACCGCGGGAGAAGCGACCACCGCCTCGACATCGAACGAGAACTGCACGTCCTCGCCGACAAGCCATCCGCCGAATTCCAGAGCCTTGTTCCAGGTCAATCCCCACTCCTTGCGGTTGAGCTTTCCCTTGCCGGTCGCGGCGGCGCGCGTGTTGCCCCAGGGATCCTTCACGGGATCGCTCACTTCCACCTCGAACCTGGCCGGATGCGTCTGGTCGCGGATCGTCAGGTCGCCGGTCACCACGTATTGTCCCTTGCCGCGCGCCGTGATGGCCGTGCTCTGAAACCGAATCTCGGGGTACTTCTCGGTCTCCAGAAAGTCGGCCGAACGCAGATGTTGATCCCGCTGCGGCTCACCGGTGTCGATGCTCGCCGTCTCCATGGTGATGCTGAGAGTCCGCAGCGTCTGGTTCGCCTCGTCGATCTCGGCGTTGAACTTCTTGAACCGGCCTCGAACGGTGGAAATCCCCATGTGCTTGATGGCAAAGTCGAGATGGGAATGGCTTGGGTCAATGGTCCACGGCATCGTGTCCCTCCTGATGGGTCCGGCGCGATGGCCGGAAGTCATTTGGCTCATCACATCGTATACTAGAGTACCACATATAGTCAAGTACTTGATTGTCGTGACTGGCTGTGCTATTCTTCACAGAGATGGAACGCGGCGGTGAGGTCTTCTGCCCGGCGTCTCGGGCGATCAATCTCCTTCAGGAGAAATGGGTGCTCCACATCGTGCGCGCCCTGCTGGAGGGGCCGCGGGGGTTCAACGACTTGAGCCGGGCGATCGGAGGATGCAACACGACGACGCTCGCCCACCGCCTCGAGGAACTGGAGTCGCTTGGCATCGTGCGCAAAACCGTGCATTCCATCATGCCTCCGAAGACGAGCTACGAGCTGACGTCGAGGGGTGTCGAACTCGACGCCGTCGTCCAGGCGATCGACCGCTGGGCGCGCCGGCATCTGGCGGCAGACCGTCCGGTCGATATCCGCGGCACGCCATCCTCCCGAGACAGGGGCGCGCACCGCGCACCGCGCGCTTAACCGCCGCCGGCACGGCAGCGTCTCGTTGCCGGGCGCGGCTCGACGACGTCCGTGAACTGATCCGCGCGGGAGAAGCAACTCAGGGAGGCAACTGGATGGCGCCCGTGGCCTGCCTCGTCAGCGTCCTGGTCATTCTGATCGTCTTGTGGGACGCGTTCGAAACGATCGTTCTGCCGCGCCGGGTGACGCGGCGGGTCCGCCTCACCCGCATCATTATGTTCACCGGGTGGAAGCTCTGGCGCGCCATCGCCCGTGTGATCCGCCGCGGTCCCCGCCGCGAAGCCTTCCTCAGTTACTTCGGCCCACTCTCCGTCATCGTACTGCTGGGCACGTGGGCGGTCAGTCTGATTGCAGGGTTCGCGCTGCTGCAAATGGCGTTGGGATCCCGGCTGGTTGCGCCCGAGGGCACCGTGCGGTTCGGCACAGATCTGTACATGAGCGGCACGACATTCTTCACGTTGGGTCTCGGCGACGTTACGCCGCGCTCGGGTGCCGCCCGCTTCATCACCGTCCTCGAATCCGGGCTAGGCTTTGGGTTTCTGGCGATGGTCATCTCGTATCTGCCGGTTCTGTACCAGGCGTTCTCGCGGCGGGAGGTGCGGATTTCGCTGCTGGACGCGTGGGCGGGATCCCCGCCGACTGCGGGCGAACTGCTGCGCCGGCTCGGCCGGGACGGTCAGGAGACACTGCTTTCCCCGTTCCTCCAGGAATGGGAGATCTGGTCGGCGGAGCTGCTCGAGACGATGATCTCGTATCCGATCCTCGGCTACTTCCGGTCCCAGCACGACAACCAGTCGTGGCTCGCGGCGCTCACGACCGTGCTCGACTCCTGCGCTGTGATCATCTCCAGTGTGGATCGTGCGCCGGTCAGGACAGCTTCCCTGACCTTCGCGATGGCACGCCACGCCGTCGTTGACCTGTGCCAGGTCCTCAGCACGCCGCCCCGATATCCTCGCCGCGACCGGCTCACGCCGTCGGACCGGGAGCGCCTATGGGCGCAGTTGCGCGCGGCCGGGTGGGTGATCCGGGAGCATGAGGAGTCAGGCGCACGAATGCGGGAGCTGCGCGGAATGTACGAACCTTATGTGAACGCGCTGGCAGCCAACCTCCTCGTTCGTCTCCCCGCGTGGCTGGCCGAGGACGGCGTCCGGGACAACTGGCAGCGAACGGCGTGGCGCAGCATCGGCACCGACCACAGCGACCCGACCGAGCCTTGAGGGCTACTCACCAGCACGCAATGCCGTGGCGCCGGGGACGCCGTCCACCCCCCGTTCTCGACCGGGGGACGCCATCCAGATCAGGAGCAGCAGGACCACCGCGCATTGCTTCAGCATAAGGGCATAGTCCGCGAACGCGGTGAACTCCACGAAGGTCAGAGCGAACATGGTGTACAGGACCACCCCGACCGGTGATCTCGGCTGCGCCGCAACCAGGTAGGCGTATACGAATCGCGCGAGGACGCCCTCGAGCCACATTCCGATGACGACTCCAGGCAGCCAGAAATCGAGATACAACTCGCCGAGACGGGTCGGAGCCACCGACGTCAGAGTATCCCCCGGATGAATCAAGTGGTATTGGTGTGCAAACGCCACCCCGCCGACGCTCGCGGCCGGCTTCCGGATGAGGAACCGGGGGGGCGCGAGTGACGTCCACAGGGGCTCGAACGTCCGGCCCCATTCAAACGGCCATTCCGACGGCGTCCGCCGAACGATCGCGGCGATGATCTGCACCATGTTCAACCGCTCCACAAACGTCCGAACCGAGAGCGACACGAAGTGGGCGGCGCCGAGGCCGGCTACAGTGGTCCGGGCCTCCGCCGCTGCGTGCCACAACGCCCCGATGGACGCCCTTGACGGATGCAGTAGATTCGTATCGGCCTCGCGGGACAACGCGGTCCGATACACGTTCAGGACGGGGAAGATGAAGAACACCACGACGAGACCGGCTGCCACGACAAGCTTCCACCGGATGTGGCCGAGCACGTAGTGCGCCACTACGAGCGGCACCAGCAGAGCGGCGAGCGCCGGCTGGCGCCAGCCGCTGGGCAGTGCATACGCGAGCTGGGCGGCCAGCAGGGCCAGAAACACGGTCTGCCAGATTCGTGACCGACGGCCGGCGCGAACGAGTTCGTAGTGCCTCGCCGCGGCGAGTACCAGAGCGACGAGGGCGAATCCAGCGATCCACTCCGCCGTGGTCGACCACTGAGTCGTGATCTGCGTGCGAAATGTGTGGAGGTACCCCCCCTTGACCAGAAAGAGGATCTGAGCGGCCCACCCCACGAGGGCGAGGCCGGCCACAGCGGCCGTCACCCGCGATCCGTTCCACTCGGACGGGACCGGTGGAAGAACGCGCGCGAGACCCGCGCCCGGGCCGGCGTAGTAGCCAAGGAACCACGCCCCGAGGCCCACGGCGGCCACACCGAGGGCCGCTGGAAACCATGCAAGCGACGCCGCCGGATCGAACTCGATCCCCACACGCAGCGCCATCACCGTCCCGACCGGAAATCCCACGGCATAGAAGAAGCTGACCAGCACCGCGGGCTCGAACGGATCGATCCACCCGCGTGCCGACGCGACCAGGAGCGGGATCCAGAGCAGCGCCACGACGACAGCGATCCCAAGGGCAAGGAAGCCCCGCGCAGGCGTGATACAGCCCCAGAGGAGAATGGCGATGACGACGCACGCCCCGGCTCCCGACGCAAGCGCCGCGCTCCACGACCGGGATCGCTCGATTGCTGTCACCGCACCTCGCCGCGGCCGAGCGCGTCGCGGATCAGCACCACCGCGATCGCCAGCACGACCCCGGAGGTCAGGCCGAACCATACATACAGAAGGCGGCTCGGAGTCACGGGAGTCACCGGGAGCCCGGCGTGCTGAACGATCGTGGCCTTCGGGGGAGATCCCCGTTGATTGACCTCGAGCAGGATGATCTGCTGCTCCAGCGTCCGGGCGGCGTCGAGCGCCGCCTGGCGGCGTATCTGCGGAGGAGCGGCACCGTCGGCCGGCGACGCCCCGGTCGCGGCGGGGCCGACGAGCAGGGCCCGCGTCTCGGCGAGAACCTGGCGGAGTCGGTTCAGGGTCGTGTCCTGCTCCAGCGCGACAAAGTGCGCGGCCCGCTCGGCGATTACCGTCGCGGCGGCGTCGGCGATACGCCGGGCGAGTTCGGGAGACTCGTTCCGCGCGTTCACTTCGTACAGCCCGACGTCGCCCGCCGGTACGACGAGCAGACTGCCGTGAAGTCCCGCGGGGGTTGCGCGTCCCGACGCGCCCGCAAGCGCGATGACGCGATCGAGCACGTCGGCCTGCCCCAGCCACTTCTCCAACACATCGACATTGAGGCGCGGTCGTACGGAATGGGGCGTGTCCCACGACACCGAACCACCGATGTCGGCGAGCTGCTCCACCTGGAAGACGGCGGTCGACTCGTAGGCAGGACGGGCCACGATCCCGGCGATGATCCCGGCCAGCGTGCAGACGCCCAGAACGGCGGCACCGAGCCGCCCGTTGCGAACGACGATCCGCCAGAACTCATCGATCGTCATTGCAACAACATGCCGTCGGCCACGGCCCTCGTCCCGCGCGCTGCCCGGATGTATGTCTCAGACTGCATGATTTCAACCGGTTCGATCCGGCTCCGGTGCTCTCCTGTGCCACCCCGGATCGCGGTAACTCCCGGCGGTTTCGTCCAGGGCGATCTTGGTCCACGCGTGCCGGCTCAGGCCGCAGGCATAAACACGGCCAGAGGGGTTTCTGCCGGTTTCAAAGCGTCCGAAATTGCAGTTTGCCTGCGGACGCGCGCCGCGAGGGCTGGTGCGAGGACCTCAGATCGGCCGTGCCCAGTTGCGCCCGTGCCTTCTCCGCGATACGAGGTGCCTCGGGAGCCTGGGGCCGCCGGGTATCGTGGCTGTCCCTTCTGCCGGGCGACGAGGCGCCCGAACCGTTCAACCGCGTCGGTCCATCGCGCCTGGTCACGCGGTTCGTCGATGACCGGCGAGGCGGACCGTCGGGCCGCCACTCGAACGTCGCGCGCGTCGGAGGTCAGTTGACAAAGCGGCTCGTTGCGGGCCCCGCCGCCGACCATGTGGACGACCGAGGTCGGCCGGCCGAGGATTCTGTCCAGCCGGTCGAGCACCCAGCAGTATCGCAAGGCGAGGCTCTCCATGATGCAACGTACGAACTCGCCTCGCATCTGGGGGACCGGTGCCACCCTCCCTTCGGAGCCGTACGACATCGGTGCATCGAGCGCCTGCCCTTTCGCGTCCCACGACGCGATATCGACGGCGATCCTCGCGTCGACCATCAACCCCAACGAAAGTGGGAGCCGTGTGCCGGCACGTCGCATGCCACAACCGCACGGTGTGCCGGATCCTTCCGGCTCCCCTCCCGTTTGCGCCATCACGCCCGATGTCATCGCCTCGGAGCGTCCGCGAGGCCGGTGCCTCAACCTCCGTACATTCCGCTCGCGTCGTCACCCCCGGCGGCCAGGCATCACACTCATCGTCAGGCGCTCTGGTACAGTCGCGTGAGCACGAACTCCCGATGGCCCAAGCTCTCGGCGCAGGTGAAGCGACCGTTGATCGTGCGCGACAGCACCTCCATCAGGCGGTCACCCGCCTCGCGCAGGTTCATCTCACGCTTCAGCAGCCGGCTCACGTCCAAATCGATGTGCTCCGCCATCGACGCCGCCGTCTTCGGATTGCCGGTCAGCTTGATCACCGGCTCCACGGGGTGGCCAACGATGTTGCCCTGGCCGGTTGGGAAGAGGTGCACCACCGCTCCGGCCGCGCACATCAACGTAATGAACTCGGCCGCCGCCGAGGAACTGTCCATGAAATTCAGCCCGCGCTGCGTCGGCGCCTCGGCGGGCGCCAGCGCGTCGACCACCGACTTCGTGCCGGTCTTCTCGATGTTGCCGAGCGCCTTCTCCTCGATCGTGGAGAGCCCCCCGGCGATGTTGCCCTGCGTCGGCTGGGAACCGAAAAGATCGGCGCCGTGCGCGGCGACCACCGCGGCATAGGCGTCGAACGCGGCCTGGAACTTGCGGCGCACTTCGGGGGTCGCGCAGCGCCGGGCAATCAGGTCCTCTCCCCCCGTCAGCTCGGTCGTCTCGCCGAAGAGGACGGTCCCTCCGGCGTCGATCACGCGGTCGACGACCTGCGCCACCGTGGGACACGAGGCGAGCCCGGTCGTCGTGTCTGACTCACCGCACTTGATGCTGACGACCACGTCTTTGAGCTCCACCGGCTCGCGCCGCAGTTCGGAGGCGTCCTGAACGAAGCGCTGGGCGGCGCGCGCCGCCTGCTGAATCGTGGCCAGGTCCCCGTGCCCCTCGATCGAGAACTGGGCGACCGGCTTCCCGCTCGCCGCAATCCCATCGGCGACGCGCCGCGTCCAGTTCGGCTCGATCCCGATCACCACCGCCGCCGCGACGTTCGGGTTCGCACCCGTGCCGATCAGCGTTCGGAAGTGCAGCTCGAGGTCCGCGCCGAACTGAAGGCGGCCGTACGGATGGGGCAGCGGGAGCAGCGCTGGGACGAGACGGGCCACGCCCTCCGCCGCCGCGTTTGACAGATCGTCCACCGGCAAGACCACAACATGGTTGCGAACCCCGACGCGCCCGTTCGGCCGACGGTACCCATACAACTCCATCGTCTCACCACCTCGCGCTCTTCAAGTTGTGGGTGTGCACGTGCGCTCCGGTCAAGATACGAGTGCGCGCCAGACCGATCCGCACCCCGTACTCGATGACGTCGGCTCCCTCGTCGATGTCGCGCAGCGCGACCTTGTGGCCGAGCGGGACGTCGTCGCGCGCCACGAGGGTGGGGGTCACCGTATCGTCGTCCATGTTGACGCCGGAGATCTTTCCTCCGCGGCTCACGTCCTCCACCGCAACGCCGACGTGGTCTCCTTTGCGGTGCACGAGAAAGCTGTGCATGCCAGACACCTCCAGCAAGTAGTGTGGCGGAACAACACCGATTGCGGATTGAAGAGCCCGGGGCGTGGACGATCGCGGGACCGGCAGGCCGGTCCTCGCCCGGCACTCATCGCCAGCCTCTCCTGGGCCCACGGCGCACCCGACTCCACGCACGCGATCGCCGTATGGAGCCGCCGCGAATCCGGGGTGGCCATCCGGCCGTGACAGCACGTTGCCGGCAACGCCGGCTCGCAGAGCGGCGCGGCCGCCTGGCCGGACCTGGTCTCCGGCGGTTCGCCGAGGATCACCGGACGGACACGATCACGCGGCGCTCTCGCGGACCGTCGAACTCCGCGAGCATGATGGCCTGCCACCGCCCCAGCGCCAACCGCCCTTCGGCCACGGGAATGACTTGACCGGCCCCGATCGCCGCTGATTTCAAGTGCGCGGCCGCGTTCCCGTCGACTCGGTCGTGGCGCCAGACACCATCCGGGAAGAGTTTCGCCAGAGCATCCAGCAGATCGTCACAGACCTGTGGATCGGCGTTTTCATTGATGACGACGGCCGCGGACACGTGGGGGACGTAAACGCAGCAGATCGCTTCCGGCCGTCCCGAGAGGTGGACCGCTTCCTGGACCCGAGCAGTGATGTCGATGAGTTCCGTCTTACGGCGCGTCCGGATTGTGAACTCGGTCATGCGGGACTCCTCCCCAAGAGGGACCTATCCACATCTTCGACGGGGGCATTCGACCACCCGCGCAAGCGGGTGCCCAGAGGCTGGTTCTGCGACTCAGGTAACATCCATGCATCAATCATGATCGGGCGGCGGTCCCGCGGGAATCGGGCCCTGAACCGATGCACCGAGAATCCCGCCGGGGCCATGATAGCAACGTAACCTCGCGCACGATGGAGCCTGGGATGAACAAGATGGACAGCGCCGCCACGACCCTCCCTGCCGTCCGAACTCGCCGGCAGGCCGAGCGGGCTCGCGAACTCCACGACGCGACTGCCGTGGGCTTTCGCTGCCCCGAGTGCGGCACAGAAGCCGATCTGGCCCCTCTGTATGGGGAAGAGATCGTATCCGTCTACTGCCTGAGGCACAAAGACGGCGCGAGCGGCTCCACGCGTCCGGTACGCATGGTGCGCCAGACGGCAGCGGCCCGCTGAGGAGCGCCGTTGCCGGTCCCACGTCCCCGTTCATCGGGGCACCGCTTGACCTCTGTTGTTGAGCTGTCTCCGCTCGTGTACCCGTCCCGGAGCTTCCACCGGCAACGCCCACGACCCTCTGGGCACCGTGGTTCCCTCTCGCGTGCACCGGTCGCGGCGGGTGTGCTGAGCACCAGGCCCGCCACGTCGCCGGCAACGAGGATGTCGACCACAAACGAGTACTCGCGGTCCGGTCTGTCGCCGTAGCACCCGAAGACGAACGCTCCCGAGACCCTCGCCTGCGCGCATGTCGTCAGTGCCGTGCGAGACTTCGAGGATCGAGCGCGTCGCGCAGCCCGTCGCCGATCAGGTTGGCGGCGAGCACGACGACGACGATGAATGCCCCGGGGAAGATCATCGTCCATGGGGCGGTGAGCGCGTATCCCTCCTTGAACGCACCCGAGATCATCGCCCCGAGCTCGGGGGCGGGCGGCTGCGCCCCCAAACCCAGGAAGCCGAGCCCCGCTGCCTCGAGCGTCGCGATCCCGATGGAGAGCGTGGCCTGCACGATCAGCGGAGGCAGGCTGCTCGGCAAGATATGGCGGAATAGCACCCGGCCGGACCGGGCGCCCAGACTGCGGGCGGCCTGCACGAATTCGCGTTCACGCAGGCTCAGGACGGTGCTCCGCCCCAAACGCGCGTAGACGGGAATCTGGACGATCCCCACTGCGATCATCGCGTGCACCAGGCCGGGACCGGAGATCGACACGATGACGATCGCGAGCAGGATCGTCGGAAACGACAACAAGGTGTCGCTGAACCACCCGACGGTCGTCTCGACCCACGCTCGAAAGAACCCCGCCGACAGCCCGAGCAGCGCGCCAAGCGTCAGCCCGATCGCCACCGCCACCACACCCATGGAGAGCGAGGCCCGAAGCCCGTACAGCACGCGGACGAGCACATCCCGGCCCAGCGAGTCCGTCCCGAACGGGTGCGCCGCGGACGGCGGTCTCAGCCGGATCGCGAAGTGCACGTCGACGCTCGGATTGTACGGTCGGACGAGCGGGGCCACGAGCGAGACGACCACCACCGCGCCCGCCAGCACCACCCCGAGCCTCGAGGAGAGTGAGAGGAAAAACCGGGTCAGCAGCGAGTTGCGCGACATCCTCACCCGTACTGAATCCGCGGATCCAGGAGTGCATACGACACGTCCACCAAGAGGTTGATGGCCACGAACGTCAGCGCGATGACCACGGCCCCGCCCTCGACGACCGGATAGTCGCGGTTGAGGATGCCCTGGTACAGCCATAACCCGAGCCCCGGCCAGGAGAACACCGTTTCCGTGAGGATCGCTCCGCCCAGCAGCGTCCCGAACTGGAGGCCCACCACCGTCACCACCGGTAAGAGCGCGTTCTTCAGCGTATGGCGGAGGATGACCGTGCGCTCGCGCAGCCCTTTGGCCCGCGCCGTTTGAACGTAGTCCTGGGAGAGCGCTTCGAGCATGGCACCCCGCGTCATCCTGGCGACGACAGCGAGCGGGATCGTGCCCAGCGTTACGGCCGGGAGCGCGAGGTGGGCGGCGACGTCCGCGGCCGCCGGCCAGTTTCCTCGAACCGCGGCGTCCACCAAGTAAACGCCCGTGACCGGCCGAAGCGTCGACGCGAGCGCCGTGCTGATTTGATCTCCCGGGGGCAACCAGCGCAGATCCACCGCGAAGAGGTAGACGAGGAGCAGCCCCAGCCAGAATACCGGGATCGAGATCCCGAGCAGGCTGCCCGCCATCGCAGCCGAATCCCAGATGCTGTTCCGGCGAACACCGGCCACGATACCGGCAGGCACGCCGACCCCAACGGCAAGCGCGATCGCCGCCGCCACCAGTTCGAGGCTGGCCGGCCACCGCGCCGCGATCTGCGCGGCGACTGGCAGCCGGCTCATGATGCTGGTACCGAGGTCACCGCGAGCGACCTGTCCGAGAAACGCCAGATACTGCACCGGGAGCGGGCGGTCGAGCGCGAGCCGCGCGCGCAACGCCTGGGCCTCCTCGGGCGTCCCCTGCTCCCCGAGCAGGACGACCTCCGGACCGCCGGGGATGAGGTGCAGCGCGGTGAAAACGAGGAGCGTGACGCCGCAGAGCACCGGCACCACGCCCAGGATGCGCTTGACGAGGTAGCCCGTCACCGCGGGCGCCCGGCCTCCACGTGTGCGGCGGTCAGGGCGTCGCCTTGCTGATGTCCTCGAAGGACTCGCTGCCGAATGGGCTCGGCACCCAACCCACAAGGCCTCGATGCGCCGCCGCGAGGAGCTTCGTGTGCACCAACGGGATGCGAACCGCGTCGCCGAACACGATCTCGTCGATCTGCGAATAGTCGCGTGTCAAGACCGCTCGATCACCCGTCTGCTGGGCCTCGTTGAGCAGTTGGAGCACCTTGGGGTCCGTCCAGCCGCCGAGATCGTGGGTTGAGCCTGGCGTGAACCGTACGAAGTACGCGTATCCGGGATCGAGGGACTCGACCGTGCCGTACAGCGCGGCCTGAAACTGCCCCTTCTCTCCGTCGGCGAGGTAGGCGGCCCAGTCCTC
>DASPUZ010000121.1:0-3963 GCA_035622635.1 bacterium
ACGGGCGCCGACAGCAACGGCGACCCGTGCGTCGCTCCGACGGGCGCGGAGGCCGTGGTCGTCAGCAGCCTCACCACGACCCCCGTGCGCGTTCAGCTGACATGCGCCGTCCCGACCGATGCCGCAGTTGATTGTCCCAGCATCACATCAATCGCGGTCGGTCCCGTCGCACTGGAGCCCGGCCAAACGGCCGATTTGATCTCGCTGTCCACAAGCGTCAGCGCAGGCACGGAGACGTACCTTTGGACGGCGTCATGCGCCGGAGCCACGATCACCAATGCAACGTCGGCCAATGCTACGTTTGCGTGCGGTTCGGCCACGGGTGCGTGTCGCATCACGCTCACGGTCAATCTGGACGGCGTAGCCGTGAACGGCCAAGACGCCGGCTCGGTGTGCCCCGGCACGGCTGCATCCGGCGAGCAGCTATCCGACGACGTCTTCTGCCCAGTCCCCGTCATTTCCTGCTCGTCTCCCACGCCGAAGGCCTGCGTCGCCGCTGACGGCGGTCCCTTCTGCACGACTCTGCAGCTCGATGCGAACAACTGCGGAAGCTGCGGGACGGTGTGCCCTGCCGCCACCCCCGCGTGCATCGCCGGAACGTGCGTCCCTCCGCCGCCCCCCCCATGCACGACCGGGCCGTGTGCCCCGAACACCGTGCAGTGCCAGGGCAACACCAGTCCCGCGGGCGTCTGCACAGCGACGGAAGCGGCATTCGTCCAGCAGGACATCACCGCGGGCGTTGCGACGACCGGTGGACCCGATCCGGCGGCGGGGTGCTATTCGTGTCTTTTGGCCAGCGGCTGCCTTGACGACGAGACCTTCGGCGACACCGGGCACGAGTGCGGCATTGATCCGGCGACCGGAACCTCGGACCTCGCGGCATCGTTCACCAACGGCAGCGGCACCCTCGTCGATGCGACCTCGACGTGCCTTGCGACGCTCGAATGCCTCCTCACCACCGGCTGCGCGAATGCGGAGAGCGGCGGCCTGACCAATTGCTTTTGCGGTTCCGAAGGAAGCACACCGAGCGCCTGCGCTGCGGCCAGCGCGGTCAACGGGCCCTGCGACGCCCAGGAAGCCGCCGGATTTTCCCACCCCATCACGGACCCGAGCGACATTCTCAGCGACGACTTTACCAACACCCTGGAGCCGTCGGGCATGGCCAACCAGATTCTGGAGTGCGGTAAGTTTGTTTGCCCCCAGTGCCTCTGAACGTATCAGAAGGGATGAGGCTGCGCGGGGCGAGCTGCTCGCGTCAGCGCCGGTGATGTCCGCCGGCCAGCGCGAGGGACAAGTGGGAATCAGCGCGCCCGGAGCCGCTGGAGCTGCCGTTGCAGATCGCTGCCGCGCTCCTGAAACTGGTTCGCTCGCTCGAGGGCCTGAAGTAGCTCATATTTGAGAAATGGGACGTGTCCATCTGCGTCCAGGTCGCGAAGGCTCCGCGTGATCTCGCGAAAATGACCGAAGGCTGCGTGCAGCGAGTGGCTTTGGGTTTGGCTCATGCGCAACATGTCCTTGGTTTGGGAACGCGGTGCCTGTCGCTACGTGTCGACCGGACGTCATGCGCCCGGGTCCGCAGTCATTCCCATCGGCGCGAACTCCGAAATGTGCGCAGCCCAGCGGGACAGGGCACTCGGCACTGTTTTTCCCGCGCTTTCAGGCGCATCGCCTCGGACGGGAAGCTCCATCATTCCAAAAGATACGTGTCCAACACCTGAACCCCAGAGCCCGGGTTCGTCAGAATGCTCAACGATGTGGGCGTCGCCGTGTAGGTACCGCCAACGGTCTCCGTGGCACCGCAAACGGGCGTTAGGGTGATGGCATCGCCGTTGAGGGCATAGGTCACAGCCTCGTTGCCGAAGGGATCGGCCAAGGTGCCACGCGATTTGCATGCATTCCGCGTTCAAGAGGATCGTCTGCGACTGAGTGAAGGTCGCCTGGCATGTCGCCGCGTCGTCGATCTCCGAAAAGTAGTCCACCTCGGAAACGAGTGCGTACGTCCCCGGCACGATGGTTCCGCCAGTCATTGCGGGCGGCGTGTCGACCGCGCATGTGATCGAAACCGACACTCCCAATTCTTCGAGCAAGGGGCAGCCGCCGTCGACCTCGGCCGCGCAGGCCGAGGCGTCGTCCGAAAGCCCGGCGACGTAAGGCGGTTGTGCGTCCCCGTTCTCGACGTTCACGGGGGTGCCAAATTCGAGCGGCACACCGACAAACGCGACGATCGTCCACCCACCGACGGTCACCGTCTGTGAGGCGTAGACTTGGAGGCCCAGCTCGCCGAGTGCACCGCCGTCGAGCTCGTCCGAGGGCGTGAGGTATTCAAGTGCGGACGCAGGAACGACGCCGCTTCCGGCGCTCGTTGGAAAGGAGCAAACGACGCTTGTCCGCGTTGGCCCCACAGTCTGAGAAATCATGAACTGGAAGCTCCCGGCGTATCCCCCGCCCGCCGTCCAGGCAACCGCCAGGTCCACGGAGCGGGCCACCGTCAGAACGGAGGCGTCGGTCAGCGCGAAATCAGGCTCCACCAGGGTAACGACATTGGGAACGGGAACACTGACTGGAAAACGCCGGCACGGTCCCGCCGGCCGCCGTCACCGTGAGCGTCTCCCCCGGAAAGACCGTTTGCGTCGACGTTATGGGGGTGTAGTAAGAACCACCAGAACCGCCATCCTGCACCGTGTAAGCAATGGCGATGGGCTCCGGGCCGCCGCTGACATTCATCGTGCCCGCGTAGACGAAGTTGGCTGTATTTCCGACCGATACGGCCGGCAAAGTATCGACGCTGCAGAGCCCCGACCCCGAATCCACCGTGAAGAGTGTCGTCAGTCCGGCGTCGAAGGCCGTGCCCTCCTGGAAATTCGCTCCGATGATGGTTCCGTCGAAGATGTCGGGTCCGTAGAGAGGGACGGCTATCTCGGTTGCCTCGATCGTGACAAAGCCCGATCCTCCCGACGCGGGAATAATCCCGGTATCGCCTTCCAGCTCCTGCCCCCCCTCGGCTATCGACCCGCCGTCCGAGCCGCCGGCGTCGCCCGGGCTCGACAAGCTAAGGGCGCCGTCGCTGACTATGGATCCCGTGGCGCCATCTGGGCTCGACAAGCTGGTCGCATCGACGTTTCCAGGGGGGCCCTCTGCAGTATCCGGGCTCGTCAAGCTGGTCGCGTCGGCACTTCCTGCCGAACCGGCAGTGCCACCGCTGGGCGTCTCATCGGAACGCTGCAAGCCGCCGCATGCGAAAAATAGAAGTGGTGAAGCTGCGAATGAAGCGATTGCCGTGAAGCGCAGAACGTTCATCTGGTCCCCCGCATCATCGGTTCGTGCACGGCGAAACGTCACCCCTGACGTACCCGAGCATGTCGTCGCCGCGGCTGCGAGCGCATCACGCGTCGACCCTAACACAACAACGCAGAGACGAACTTCCGTGACCATTCCATGGAGCCCGCATTGCCCGGCTGTGACCACGCCGGGCTGCAGTTTGCGTCCTTGACGCTACAAGGTCCGCGCGAGCACGATCACCGCCGCCACGCCGCCGACGGCGGTCATCCCGAGGACCGCCCACGCGAGCGCCCGCTGCACCCGCCGCCCCTCGGGATCCCGCAGCGTCCCCCACGCCTCCCATCCGAGTTGACCCCCGACGGGCACCAGCAGCAAAACATCATCCACCCCGCCGGCACCGCCATCACCACCGCGGCGATTCTCGGAAAATCCCTCGAGCCCATCGCTCCTCGTCGCCCAGAACGGTCTCGCCGATTAAGCCTTCCGCTCGAACAGACGCTCGACCAGCTCCGAGCGCGTCATTGCGAAGTGTTCGGCGACGTCCGCCAAGATGGCCGAAATGGTACCGAGCCGGAGCGCGTCATGATTGGGGATCGTCACGTGGTGCTGGCCTCGCTCCGACGTTGTCAACCGCACGTGGCTTCCGCTCCGTCGGGTGACCGAGTAGCCCAGTGCCGACAGCGC
>DASPUZ010000122.1:0-14068 GCA_035622635.1 bacterium
CTTCGAGCCGGTCGTGGCAGTCGCGCTAGGGATGTCAATGCTCGGTGAACGCCTCAATGCACTGATGATCCTTGGGATGGCGATGGTAGCCGTGTCAGCGCTGATCATGAATCACGCCAGCAAGACCGCGGCCCCGGCGCCTGCGCCGGCGAGGGGGGCACCCGCTTTAGGGTCTTCCGTACACCGCGCCGTGAATGACCGATCGGCCAATGGATCGACGATCCGAGCGAGTTAGTCGGTCGGTCCGGGAGGCTCGCGACCCCTTAACTGCAGTTTGACGTCGGGAACCGGAAGATCTGCCAGTGGATTACCCAGACAACTGCGCCGAACCCATCGAATGGTACAAGATGCGACACAAATCGGCCTGAAGGAAGACAACCAAGATGGCGAAGGCCCACTACAGCGTCGTCCTCGACGACGCCCGGTCATCGTGGCTGCCGACGATGACCACACTTCCCCTTTTCCGCCGGGTCTCGACTCGGGCGTGAGCTTCAACAATCTGCTCCGGCGGATAGCGTCGATCGATCACCGGCTCGATCTGTCCCGCCTCGACCAACCGTTTTAGGAACAGCAGATCCTTCGGGTCGACCACCCCGGCATGGCCAGCAAGGACCTTCCTGTGATCGGGCTTCGATCGCCAAACCGTATCGAGCATTTGCAGCGGTCCGGCGCAGCCAAAAGAAGGCGTCCGCTTGGCTCGAGTGAGTTCTTGCACTTGGAAAAAGAGACTTCACTTGGCGAACTCTCCGAAACTCCCCCTCATCCAATGAGTTCTTGAGCGCAATTGATTCATCCAATACTGTTCGGCAGGAACCGCGTACCGAACATCGGGTAGCAAAGGAGCATGTACTCTTACTGCGGCCAGCCCGACTGCGCCCACGTCATCCTCCGCTACCGAGGCCGGGACGCGATTGCGCAACTCTACATGTGGAGCGACCTCGGCGTCAACACGGTCCATACCGTCCCTGGTCCTGCGCTGGCGGATGAGATAGTGAATGCCCTGAAGACCTACTGCTCCGTCCAGGGAGGCGTGATCTACGGCACGGAATGCGGACGTGAGTGCGCCACGGCGCGAGGTGACACACATCCTGCGCGAGCGTGGGTTGGAGATAGACTCGGGAGAGCCTTGAGGGTGGTGGTCATGGTCGAACAGGAACGAGCACCCACTGAGTTCCCTGGCTTCCTCCGTAGTACCGAAGGCGGCTATATCAAGGTGGAGGACTTCCTCACCTTCATCGCTGGCGCAGCACCCGGGAGGGGAGATGCCAAGAAACGGGCGATGGCGTGGCTGAAGCGGCAGGGCGTGACCGGCCCCGTAGAGAGTCTATCACCACAAGAAGTGACTAGGCTGACCGCGGCGGCGCAGAAGGTCATCCTCGGCAAGAAGGAGCGCGAAAAGCGGGCGTTGCCACGCCTTGAAGAGATGGTTCCGCCGTCTCCTCGTGAACTCCCCGAAGAGCCTGACTAAGCTTTTGCCAAACGCTCCTCTGGCCGCGCCAGAATCGCCGCCTGAATCGCCTGACGGCGCCGCTCTTTGGCGAGCTTGCTTCGGCGCTTCTTACCCGACGTTTTCCGTTTCCTGATCCGTCGAATACGGCTCATGCCCGCGCCTCCCTCGCACGTCGCACCTCTCGCGGCTCCTTGTCTCCGCGGCCTTCAGTCCTTCGAGAATGACCTTGCGGGTGTGCCTGCTAGCGAGCGGCGGCCTTCACGGTGACCTGGTAGACCGACCCGGCGATGCCGAGGTAGTAGATGACGCCGTGCTCGCCGGGTGTGAGCAGCGCTCCGCTCGTCATTTTCGGCAGGGCGGACGAACGGGCGATCTCCTGACCGGTGGCCGCATTGCGAAAGACGACGACCTCCTTATTGTATTGTTTGAGGCATATCATCCGTGGGCAGGGTCCGCCGATGTCGGTCGCCAGGAAGACGCGCTGGGTGCTCGAGCCGATCAGCGTGGAGAAATTCAGGGTGCGCTGCTTGACCCGCCAAAGTTCGCGCATCGTGCCCGTCTGCTGGTCAAAACTGATCGCCGTCCATCACGTAGATGCGTCCGTTCGAGGCATCTACCGTCAGCATCGACGGCAAGAACGACTTCGCCCCCAGTGTACCCTCGCCAAACTTGCGCTTGGCGAAGGGTTCCATGCTCACAAACTTGCCGTCGCTCTGCCTGGCCGCCACCAGGCTCAGGGGCGTCTCGCCCGGAAGGCCGTTGGTTTGGGCAACGACCCAATCTCCCATGATTGCCGCGGCAGGCGCGGCCGTCTGCCCCCGCTTCAAGTAGGGGATAGGCCCCCACGTGGAGTCCAGCCGCAGGGCGTGGCCGTTCCAGATGTACCGCAAGATGCTGGTCCCGCCCATTAGATACAGCAGGTCCTTGCCGTGGTAGCGGGTGGTGGTCAGGCGCCCGCCGATGAACTCCGGCGCCTCGACCTTGGCCACAAGCGTCATCGTGTCCGGATTCACGACCGCGATGACGGAGTGCGGCACGTGGGTCGGGTTGGGACACTTCAGGAAGGCGCCGAATCCTTGCTCGCGGCAACCCGCGACCCGGTTCACCGTCTTCATCACAAGAGCGCCGTCGGCGAAGCCGTCGAACCCGTTGTAGGCGCTGTCCGCCGGGGCTCCCAGCGTCGGCAGTTCGACCGTGGCCAACACGGCGCCGGTGCCCGGGTCGAGCTTCGACAGTGCGGTGCCATAGACGACATAGACGAAGCCGTTGCGGTGCAGACCCACTACGCCCGGGTAGTTCCAGCGCTCCGGATGGGCTCTGGCGTCGAACAGTTGCCTACGCCACAACTCCTTGCCGGCGGCATCGATCTTGGCGACAAAACTGCCCGGCGCATTCGGGAAATCGCCGTAGGCGCCGGCGTAGACGAACCGCGCTTCATCCGCGCCTGTCACGATGTTGTAGGGGGTCACGTATGTCTGGGGCAGACGAGCAATCGACACATCGTTGCGGCCATCGAACCGGCCGTCGAAGGAAGCGCAGCGAAACAGGTGTGAGCGGCCCATGTCGAAATGCTCGAAGGCCGCGACCGTCCCGAGCCAGGGCCCGTCCACGGCCGGATCGATCGTGCAGGGTGCCGGCGCCCGCGGCACGGCGGTCTGAGCCTCGGGTTGGCCGCTAGCGAGAGCCAGCACCATCAGAACGGCGAGCGATAGTACCAGCGCGTCACCCCTCATGATTTCCTCTAAAGCGGAGTAGCTCTTCGCCGGTCGCGCACCGCGCCAGGCCGCAGCAGCACAGACGTCGGCGCCTCGCCCCCGAGATGCGATGGGCTATTCGAAGGCCGGCCGGATTCCCCTGCTAGCGCTTGGAACGAAGTATGGGAGCCGAATGTCGTGGGGCTCCTTGTCCGCTCGGAGCGCCTTTAGGGAGGGATGGCGTAGACCGTCTGTTAGTCGTTCCCGGTCCTCCGCCTCGACCACGAGCGTCGGTCTGCCCCACGCGGCGGCAGGTCCGTCCGTAGCTCGCCCCAGGGATCCCGCGTCCTAGATCGTCGGTCCCTTCTTGCTCCTATGCGATCGGCGCTCTCACTCATACTGGAGTTTCAAGAGCGTCGAGGGCGGACGGCACCTGCTCCCGACTCCCTAGCACCGCACGCCATGTTCCCTATTGGCTACCGACCGTAAGTTACTCGTGGGTTCGGCCTCACAGCGGCAGCACGGTCCCAATGCCGCGTGCGACCGCCCGGCGATACACTGTGGAAGCGGTGGCCATGTCCTCGAGCGCAAGCCCCAAGTTGCACGTCATCGTCCGTTCCTGCGGATGTTCACGCCCGGGCCGTTTCCCTGCCACTAGGTCACCGATCGTGGCATAGATCGGTGGGATGTTCCGGAAATACCCAGCCTGGCGGTAGTGCTCCAGCTGCGGGATGTCATCGGTGCAGAACTTGTCCGATTCCTGCATCGCCGCCGCGTCCCAGTACGAATCGAAGTCCACAAGGGACGCGAATCCCCCCTTTTTCAGCCACCCGGCCTTGATCGTCGCATGTGGCGTGCGAAGGATCGGCCCTGCGGTCACGACGAGATCACACCCGTCCACTGCCTCGCGAGGATGCCTCGCCTTGGTCACCGGCAGGCCCCACCACTCCTCCACGTCGGCAGCGAAGCGATCCACCTGTGCGGACGCGACGTCGTACGCGATCACATGTTTGAGCGGGAAGAACACCTTGAGGGCTTCAAGATTGCTGCGTCCCTGGGTCCCACAGCCCAGAATGCCAACCGTCTCGGAGTCCGAACGAGCGAGGTACTTGGCAGCGAGCGCGGTGGCCGCCCCCGTTCTCATCGCCGTGATCCAGGTACAATCCATCACCGCAAGGGGCACACCGGTGTCCTCGTCGTTGAGGATCAGCAGTCCGGTAATATACGGCAGCCCGTGCTTCAGGTTTTCGGGGTATCCGCTCACCCACTTTATGCCTACCGCATGCAGCGCGGGGATGTACGCTGGCATCGCGTGAATGAACGCGTCAGGACGCGTGTGCACGCCGGGTTTCGGCGGTGCTTCAACCCGCCCTTCGCTATGTTCGCGGAACGCCTTCTCCAACCCCTCGATGATTTCGCTCATCGTAACGCCGACAGACGCCACGTCCGAACGTGACAGGTAGCGGATCGTCTGGTCACTCATGGTACCGGACCTCAAGCCACACCACTGTCCGATCGGCAGGCCGTGCCTGGGCGACCGGCACCACACGAGCTCCCGGAGATCGTTTCATTTCCATTCTCCTTCCACGTCGGTATTGGTAGGTTCGAATCCCTCACGGCCCACCACGGGGAGCCGCATCAGAACCGATCTCTGACGTGGGCGTCGCTTCTGACAGCGGCAGTTCTGCGCCGTCTGCCCGTCCCGAGTCGGCAAGTCGCTCATGGATTCCGTCCGCCATTTGCCGGCTCCTTGCTCGGGCGTGTGAGTTGTCCCCCGCGCCTGGTCCGGGGGTCGAGATGATCCCGCAGCGTGTCCGTCAGCTGGTTGAGTACCAGAATGGTCATCGCAATCGCGATCGAGGGCCAGAGGACGTACGTTCCCGACTCGGCGAGGTAGGCTTTCGCCGCGCCGATCATCTGACCCCACGACGGACTCGGCGGCTGGACACCGAGCCCCAAGAAGCTCAGTCCCGATTCGAGGAGAATGGCCGCGGCCACGGTCACACCGCACTGCACGAGAATAGGGCTCATGATGTTGGGCACGACGTGCCGGGCGATGACTCGGGAGTGCGGGACTCCGATCGCCCTGGCAACGGTGATGTACTCTATCTGCGTCACGTCGAGCGTGCTCGCGTAGGCGAGTCGAACAAACGTCGGAATGTACAGCAGTCCGATGACGAGCACCAGGTTGGGGATGCTGGGACCGAGGAACCCCACCACCGCAAGCGCGAGGATGATCGGGGGAAAACACAGGATGGTATCCGCGGTCCTCATGATCAGCTGCTCGACCGCTCCTCGATAATACCCGGCGAGAACCCCGAAGTAGAGCCCTGGCGCCGACGCGAGCAGCGTGCTCGCGACCGCGATGGTCAGCGACGGGCGAATCCCGTACAGTAGCCGGGAAAGAATGTCCCGGCCGAACTCATCGGTCCCGAGCCAGTGCGCCGCGGACGGCGGCGCGAGCACGTGGTCGGGATTGAGCAGGAGGGGGTCGTAAGGGCTGATCCTGGGCGCGACGACACCGAGTACTGCGATCCCGACGAGGTACGAGAGCGTCCAGATGAACCGGCGTCGATTCGCGCGGCTCATCGTTCGGCCTCAGGAGTACCGCAGCTTTGGGTTGGCCAGCGCATACAACACGTCGACGACCATCTGCACGCAGACGACCAGCACCGCCGCGCTGAGAACCGCTCCCTGCACCATCGGGTAGTCTCGCTCCCGGGTGGCGTTGATGAGGAGCGTGCTGAGGCCGGGCCAGTTAAAGATGTTCTCGACGAGCACCGTACCGCCGATCAGCGTCCCGAACTGCACGCCGATCACCGTGATGATGGGCAGCAGGGCGTTGCGCAGCGCGTGCTTGTAGATCACCAGACGGGGCGGCAGCCCTTTGGCGCGCGCCGTCCGAATGTAGTCCTCCCCGACGACGTCGAGAATCGCCGATCGCGCCATCCGCCCGATGATGGCCGCCAGGCCGATCGCCAGCGCGATCGTAGGGAGCGTCAACTGCGCGAGATGCTTCATCATGCCTTCGGAGATGGGGGTGTACCCGCTGCCGGGCAGGGCCCGGAGCTCTACGCTGACGATGAGCACCAGAAACGTGCCGATCACGTACGTCGGAATCGCGAGCCCCAGCGAAAACGCGGTCGAGGCCGTCTTGTCGGCGAGCGAGTTCCGCCGCAATGCCGATCCCACGCCGAGGGGGATCCCCACGAGGGACGCCACGACGATTGCCGAGACCACCAGCTCGAGCGTGCGCGGGAGCCGTGAGCGCACTTCGTCGGCGACCGGGTAATTGTCCATGAGGCTGCGGCCCAGGTCGAGCCGCGCCAGATGGACCAACCAGCTTGCGAATTGGACCCCCAAGGGCTCGTTGAGGCCGAGTTTCTGCCGAACGGCAGCGAGCACTTCCGGCGCGGGAGTGTGCTCGGACCCGAGAATCACCAGCGCCGGATCCCCGGGGATGAGGTGCAGCATGGCAAAGACCAGGATGCAGACCAGGAGCAACTGCACCAAGGCGAGTCCCAACCGGCGCGCAAGGAACGTCGTCATGTACTCTTCGCTTGGAGGGACGGGTGGAGGCGTGCGCGCGCCGATTCCACGCGGGTCCTCACACGGCGACGTCGAATTGCCGCGCGGCAAATGCCGAGCTGATCTTGCCGTTGGCCACGTCTTCTCTCACGCGATCCGCCGATCGCTTCCGGACGTCGCCGTACCCGCCCGCCCCCGGGGTTTCCACACGGATCCTGTCGCCCTTCCGGAGCGTCACGTTCGATACCTTCGACGTCAGCTGACGTTCCGGCCCGTCGGCCGGCGCCAGCGTGTATCGGCCCGGCAGGCCGTCCTTGCCACCGCGCAGGCCCCAGGGAGCGATCTGCTGGCGGTCCGCCAGGCCGGAGAACACGACCCCGTCCGTCAACGCCTCGATGGTGCGCACCAACCCGAGCCCCCCCATGAACTCTCCGGCTCCGCCGGAGTCCTTCCGGAACGCGTAGCGCATGACCGCGAGCGGGTACTCCATCTCCAGGGCTTCGATGGGGAGGTTGCTGGTATTGGTCATGTGCACCTGGACCCCGTCCATGCCGTCTCCGCCGGCGTGAGCGCCCGATCCTCCGGCGATGGTTTCGAGGTACACGAAATACGCGCCGGTCGATGGGTTGATCCCGGAGAACGTCGCGGTCGTCACGGAACTATTGGAGGCGGCGACGATCCGGTCCGGGACGGCGTCGGCCAGGGCGCCGAAGATGACATCGGCGACACGCTGGCACGTGTCGATCCGTTGACCGACCGGAGCGGGTTCCGTGCAGTTCAGGATGGATCCCGCGGGCGCGACCACGCGGACGGGCCGGTAGATGCCGTGGTTCGACGGGACCGTGCCGCCGACGATCACTTTCAAGCAGTAGAACACGGTCGCGAACAGCGCGTTGAACGGAACGTTGATGGGCCCGGACACCTGCGGGCTCGATTCGGAGAAGTCAAATTCGATCTCGCTCCCGGTCTTCCGAATCGCCACACTGACCGGGATCGGCCGGTTGAGCGTGATGCCGTCGTCGTCCATGTAGTCTGTGAAGTGGTAGTGCCCGTCCGTGATCCCGGTCAGGCCCGCCCGCATCAACCGCTCCGAGTAGTTCAGCAGCATCTCACACAGCCGATCGAACCGGTCGAGGCCGTACTTCGCCACGACCTCACCCAGCCGCCGGCTGCCCACCGTGTTGGCGGCGATCTGTGCGTACAGATCGCCCTGCCGCTCCGCCGGCGTCCGGCTGTTCAGGGTGAGAAAGCCGAGGACGTCCTCGTCGACGATGCCGCCCGCGGCCAGCCTGACCAGCGGAATGCGCAATCCCTCCTGGAAGATCGAGATGCTGTCGCCCGACGTGCTCCCTGGTACTTTCCCGCCGACGTCGGCGTGGTGGGCGATATTGGCCACGAACGCGATGAGGCGATCCCCGACGAACACGGGCGTGACCAGCGTGATATCGGGCAGATGCGTCCCGCCGCCGTGGTACGGGTCGTTCGTCATGAAGACATCCGCCGGCTGGATCCCCGCGCGCCCGTACTTCCCCAGCACCGCTTCGACCGCGCCCAGCAGCGAGCCGAGGTGCATCGGAATATGCTCGGCCTGTGCGATCATCTGCCCGGTCCCATCGAATAGGGCGGTGGAGCAGTCCCGGCGCTCCTTGATGTTCGTCGAGAACGCAGTCTGCACCAGTGTGACTCCCATCTCCTCGGCCACGGCGAGGAGATGATTGTGAAAGATCTCCACGGTGATCGGGTCGATCGACGTGTTCACGGCCGGCTCCCCACATGAATGTGAAGGTTGCCATACGCATCCGCTTCCAGGCGCTGTCCGGGGTGCAGTACCGTCGTGCTGTCCATCTGCTCGATCACGGCCGGTCCCTCCAGCACGTGCCCGCAGCGGAGTGCTTCCCGGCGGTACAACGGCGTCGTGAGGAACTTCGCATTGGCGCCGAAGTAGACGGCCCTGGTTCCGCACGGTGCGGGCCCCTCGTGCGATTCCGCGGTGTCCTCGTAGACGGGGGCTTTCGGCAGCCGCCCGGTCGCGGTCAATCGGTACGTCATGAACTCCACGGGTTGCTGCGGATTGCTGTGTCCGTATCGTTGCTGGTGCTGTTCGTGGAACCGCTGGGCCACGGTGTCTACGCCGCTGGTCGCCAGTGCGGCCAAATCGAGGGGCACGGGAATCTCGTAGTTCTGGCCCTTGTAGCGGGCGTCCACGATGGCCTGAAACACCCGGAGGTGCGTGGGGATGCCCTCGCTGTCGAGGACGCGGTTGGCTTCGGCTTTCATCTCTTCGAAGAACCCATCGATCACGCGCACGCTCCCCGGCCCGGCCGAAAGGCGGCGGGTGCGGACCAAATCAACCTTGATGTCGGATTGGAGCAGCCCCAGCGAGCACATCATTCCAGGCGACGGGGGCACGATGACGCGCGGGATGCCCAACTCGAGCGCCAACGCGGCCGCGTGCAGCGGCCCCGCACCGCCGAACGCCAGAAGGGCGAAGTCTCGAGGATCGTGGCCCCGCTCCACCGTGACCACGCGAATCGCACGGGTCATATTGGCATTGACCACGGACAGAATGCCCTGGCCGGCCGCTATGGGCGTGAGCCCGGAGGCCCGGCAGACATGCTGTTCGATCGCGCGTTGGGCCGCCGTCACGCTCAGCACCATCTTCCCGTTCAACAGCGAGTCCTCGCCGAGCGCGCCCAGCATCAAATTGGCGTCGGTGACCGTGGGGCGTGTTCCACCCCGCAGGTAGGACGCGGGGCCGGGGACCGCGCCGGCGCTCTCCGGTCCCACTTTGAGGGCTCCCCCGGCGTCCAGATAGGCGACGGACCCTCCCCCGGCGCCGATCGAGATGATGTCGATCGTCGGCGTGCGGGCTGGAAACCCTTCGACCGAGCGCTCGTGGACCACCTGGGGCTGGTGGTTTACCACCAGGCTGATGTCGGTGCTGGTTCCCCCCATGTCGAGCGTGATCAGGTGCGCGAGCCCGAGCACGTCGGAAAGCTGTGTGGCTGCGACGACACCCGCGCTCGGACCCGAGAGCATCGTCTTCACCGGACGTTCGCACGCTTCGGCGATCGAGATGACACCCCCGTTCGACTGCATGATGTACGGGTCGACGGCGACACCGAGCGCGCGCGCCTCGTGTCCGAACCGTTGCATGTACCGCTTTACGGTGGGGCCGAGGTAGGCGTTGAGCACGGTCGTGCTGAGCCGCGGATATTCCCGGAACTCGGACACGACCTCGTGAGAGGTCGACACGTAGAACTCGGGGACATCCGCGAACTCTTCACGGATGATGCGCGCGGCGGTCTGCTCGGCGCTGGGGTTCAGGAACGAGAACAGGAAGCAGACGGCGACGGCCGAGACGCCGCGGGCGCGCGCCTCGCGGCACACGCGACGTACCTCCCCGGCGTCGAGCGGACGCAGCACCTCGCCCGTCGCCGTCGTCCGCTCGCTGACCTCGTACCGCAAGGAGCCGGGGATCAGGGGACGCGGCTTGCCTTGCTGCAAGTTGTACAGTGAAGGACGTGTTTGGCGTCCGATTTCGAGCAAATCGGCGATTCCCTCCGTCGTCACGAGGGCGGTCTTGGCACCCGTGCGCTCGATCAGGGCGTTGGTGGCGACGGTCGTCCCGTGGACGAGGTACCCGACGGACGCGGGCTCGATTGCATTGTCGGCCAACACCTGGCGCAGCCCCGCGATGATCGCGACGGCCGGGTTCTCCGGAGTGGACGGCCGCTTGTGCAGGTAGACCCGCTGCTTCGGCACGTCGACCACAGTGATGTCGGTAAAGGTACCGCCGACATCCGCTCCGACCATGTACTGCATCCCCGTCACCCCCGCGTCCACGCAGCCCCCTCGCCCGCCAGCCCCACGGCGTCCAGGGAGACACCGTGGCCGAACGCGCCGTAACACCCTAACGCCTCGGCGGCCACCTCGCGGCCCCGCTCCAGACAGACCTGGACGGACTCATCGCGCAGCACCCCCTGGATGTACCCAGCGATGAAAGCGTCGCCTGCGCCCAGGGTGTCCAACACCCGAACGGCGGGCGCGCTGCACCGGTACACGCCGCGCTTGTCGACGGCAAGGCTCCCGCGGTGCCCCAAGGTCAGCACGACGACGCGCCCGCCGTCGGCCAGCCACTTCGAGGCCTGCGCCAGGGCGGTGCGCTCCGTCAACGCGGCGGCTGACGCGAAGACGACATCAATGAGCGGAAGCAGCGGCCGACGCGCTGGCGTGAACTTGCGCGAGAAGTCGTACGTGACGATCCCGTGTCCGTCCGGCAGCACCGGCAGCAGATCGTCCACTCCGCCGTCCACCGTGGTATGGATCACTCGAGCCTCGGTGTACGCCGACGTCGGAAGCGCCTGCCAGCGAAATTGGGAGCGGACCCCGGGGCGGGTTCCCGCGAATACGCGGTCGCCCTGGACGTGCCGGACGAATGTCAGGTTGGTCCGTCCGGGGAACACCTGAACCCAGGACGTCTCTACTCCTTCCTCCTGAAGCGACCTCACGAGGTAGCGGCCGCCAGGATCGTCCCCCACCGCGCCGGCGTACGCCGCACGTATCCCGGCGCGAGCGAGGTACACGGCCGTGTTCACCGGGCCGCCCCCTGGATACGCCATGCCTCGGGCGAGGTAGACGTCGAGGCAGTTGTCGCCGAGGGTCAGCACCTCCACGGTTCAGTGATATGGGGCGGCTTCCGTGTAGTACCGTGCCGGCCGCGGGTGGTCGCGGAACCTGCCGGGGTGCCGGGGGAACCACTGCGACGCGGTGTGCACCGAAAACGGTGCCGGCAGCGGGCAGTCCGCGGTCCCCTTGAGATCGAACCGCAGCACCCTCGTCGTACCTCCTCGCTTGCCGGGCGCCGTGGGGGCCGACTCTCCGGCTTCGCCCGCGCGCGACATCGTGCTATTGCTTGCTGGCCAGTTCAAGCGTCAGGCCGGACTGAAAACTGAGGAACCCCGGCAGATTCACAAACCCCCTGACTCTCGCCGAGGACGCGTAGTCCTGCTCGCGCCAGGTCAGGAACACCAGGGGGGACAACTCGAGCGCTCGCTGCTCGAGTTGCACGTAGTATTGACTTCGCACCTTGGGGTCGACCGTTTCCCGGCCGAGCTGAAGCAGGCGGTCCATCTCCGGGTCGGAGAACCCCGGGGCGCTGTTCAGGCGAATCGGTCCACTGGCGTAGTAGTCGGAGAGGAAGTCCGGATCGACGATGTCACCGGCCGTCCCGACGACGAGAAAATCATAGTCGCCCTTGAGGTTCTTCTGCAGGCGTGTGGCCCAGTCGGGCAGGTCGAGCGTCACCGTGACCCCGACCTTCTTCAGCTCCGCGGCGATGGCGACGGCCGTCTGCTGGTGGAACGCGTACTGGCTCGTCGCGAGAAGGCGCGCCTGGAACCCTTCGGAATATCCGGCTTCGGCCAGGAGGCTTTTCGCCTTCTGGGGATCGTACTTGAAGTAGGAATCGAGCGCCTTCGAGTATCCGACCATGTTTGGCGTCATTGGCATGCCGAAGATCGGACGACCCTGGCCGGAGAACGCCGTGTTCAGGATCGCCCGGCGATCGATCGCGTAGGCAAAGGCCTGCCGGACCCGGGGATCGGCGAACGGCTTGTAGGTCGTGTTGAAGATGATCCCCATGAACGGGCCGGTGCCCGGATACAGCGCAAACCGCGAGTCGGCCTTGAGCGTCGGGATGCTTTGCCACGGCACATACTCGATCAGGTCCACGTCTCCCGCGCGCAACGCGTTCACGCGGGCCGTGTCATCCGGGTAGAATTCGAAGACAATCTCTCGCGTCCTCGGGAGACCGGGCTTGTAGTAGCCGGCAAAGGCTTGAAGCTCGATCCGCTGGCCCCGGTCCCATCGGACGAACCGGTAGGGACCGGCGCCCATCGGGATCCGGCTCATATTGTCGCCCTGGATCTGCGCCCACTTCCTGGAAACGATGATCGACTCGGGGAGGGCGAGATAATCGATGAACGGCGCCGTCGGCTGCTTGAGCACGAACTGCACGGTCGTCGGATCGACGGCCTTGACCGTGTCGATGACGCCGAAGATGCTGGCGAAGGTCGCACCGGTCTTGGGATCGCGGATCCGATCAAACGTGAACACCACATCGTCCGCGGTCACAGGGTCGCCGTTTTGGAACTTGGCATTGCGCAGCTTGATCGTGTAGGTCTTGCCATCGCTGCTGATGCTGTAGCCTTGCGCGAGTTCGGCGACGGGCCGGCCAGCCGGGCCGTAGTTGAACAGTCCCCGGTATACCAGGAGTTTGACCGACCGCTGGGGTGTGCCCGAGTTGACTGACGGCTCAAGCGTCGGTGGTTCGCCGGTGAGCCCCATGGTGATCGTCGAGCTGGGCTGCCCCACCACCACAGCGCTCATGGTGAGCGTCATGATGCCAGCGATTCCTAAAGCGAGTTTGAGGATGCTGATCGGTCTCCCCTTCCTCATGTTGTCCACCCCCGCCTCGATCGCACTTGCCATTTTGAACCTCTCGCCAAGCGTTCATGATAACGTTATCTTCCATATGATAACGCTATCATGGGCCTTGATTGAAAGTCAAGCAGGAGGGAAGTCGACCGTCCGTCATCGGCGCCACCTGGAGCATCATCGCCGCGAGTACGTTCCACGCGGTTCAGGCGCGCAGGCTAAGCATTCCGGCCGACGTTTTTCCGGTCGGGTTCGACGGCGTCGGGTGGGTGTTCGTGGTCCGGGCGGCGGCGCGGTCATCGATCAACCCTATACGAACCGGGCAGCCAATCGGCTAGCGCGCGAATCGAGGGCGACGACGGTTCCGTCGGGCGCGCGTGAGTCGTATGCATGCCGTCGTCTTGCACCGTTCACCCCGATTGGGCCGTGAAGCGGTCCGCAACGAACGTGCCGTTTCGGTGACTCAACTCTCCATATTCTCCGGTCGTTCGTGCCCACTCCTGTTGCGTCGATCGGCCTCGTTGATGGGGACACGCCGGATGACAAGTGAGGCGAGCTAACAAGCATACAGGCCAGACACTGCAAGCTCCTGAGGGCGCATGGAAACGGGTGCCTGCCGGCCCATGCAAACCATGACCGCCGCTTCCACGGCCGTCAAGGACAAAGCCTTTGACGAGCTTCTTTCCTTAGACAGCCGCGTCGCGACGGGAGCATGTGCCGATACGGCCGGCAGGCACAGGCAGCAGGCATCGGGTCTTTCGAATTGAAGGCTTGGCAGGCGCAGGATTCTCGGATCTCGGCTAGGGGCGTAGTCTAGACTCCTCTTCGTAGCGGGGCACATGTTCCTGACGGGCGAGGTCTACGGTCGCGAGGAATACCGCGAGCTGGGGACGGCCATCCGGATTCAGAGACCCTCCACTTCGCTGGGTCCCGTTCCTGTGCTCGTTGCCCAACACCC
>DASPUZ010000123.1:0-7932 GCA_035622635.1 bacterium
GGTCGTTGCGGGGCTCAGTCTTGCGGGGGCCACCGATCGCTTTCGAGAGCGTGCGATGCGGCAGCTGATCGCAGAGGTCGTGCGCGCTGCGCAGCACGTGTCCGCGGCCCTTGGGGCCGGTCAGACCGGACGTGCGCGAGCTGGCGCGACAGCCGGACGTACATCAGCACCGCTCCGTGGCTGCTGACGGCGCCCGGGCTCGCGCTCGTGGTCACGGGGTGATGGCGTTCAACTTCCTGGGGGACGGGTTACAGGACGTGCTGGCCGTCCAGATTGCGTCGTAGCCCGTACCGCGGGCCTCAGATCGCTCGGCAGGGGGAGCATGCATGCGTGTGGCGTCGGCATCGGATATTCGTCCCGGCACACGGGGGTTCTTCCAGATCCCCGTGTGTACGATGTCGAGTGGGATCCTCATGCACCAAACGTTCCACGTTATCCGCGGCGCGCGAGAGGGGCCCACGCTGGGGTTGATCTCGAATTCACGCGGTATCGGCCATCTGTCGATCGAACAAGTCCGTGCCGTTCTCGCCGCCGTCGACCCGGCGGAATTGTCAGGGACGGTGATCGCGTGCCCGGTCGCGAACCCGGCGGCCTTCGAACATCGTCGGCTGACCACACCCGTGGACGAACTCAACATGAACCGACTGTTCCCGGGGACCTCGGCGGAACGCCTTGGGGGGAGGTACGCCGGCGGTCTGACTGAGTTGATGGCGCATCACGTGACCCGGCACGTCATTGAGCCCGCTGATATCGTCATCGACCTGCACCTTCTGAGTGATCGCCTTGGACTCGAGACGATTGACCTGCCGACGCAGGCGGGGGAAGGTGCGCGGGCTCGCATTCGTCAGCTGGCATCCCTGTTCGGCACGACACTGCACGAATGGGAGGTCGAAGAGGGTTCGGCAGCTGTCTACGCGATCGCCCGGGGGAAGCTGGGATTTGGCGTGGAGATCGGCGGAGGAGCGTTTGGGCCCGGACCGGCCGCGAAGTGGGTCGCACAAGTGGTCGCAGGCGTGCACGGAGTGATGCAGGCGGTTGGGATGCTCGCCGGAGATCCCGGCTGGCCTGCCGCCGTCACGATGGTGACAACGCGCGTCGGCGTTCGTCCCCGGAACGGGGGCTACCACGTCCCCGAGGTTGGTGTGGAGCACCTGGGAGCGACGGTCGAGACGGGGCGGCTGCTCGGACGCGTCTACGATGTGCAGACCTTCGAACTAGTGGAGGAGCTGCGCAGCCCGTGCGACGGGCTGTTGTACGTCATTCGCGCGCTCGGCCCGACAGAGCCTGGGGACTGGGGCTACGTGATCGGAGAACGGCAGGGGTTGTGGACGTACACCCCCTGACACGCCCTGCCGACCGGAGCGGCTGGGTCGTACGGCCGGTGATGCCATCCCGCGGCATGCGCGCCACCGGCGTTCGACGTCGCCTCGCAGCGGTTCCCTCGCGCCGGAGCCCGGTCACGCCCCGACCTCGGCCAGCACCGTGCTCAGGACGCGCACGGCGTCGCGCAGGCCGTCCGCGACCTGATTGCGATGCCGTACGAGCTGCGTGCGCCACAGCTCGTACGGTTCGCCTTCCAGCGTCGGCAGAGCGCGGGCCATCGCGAGCATGGGAAACGGGCGGCGGAGCGCCGTGAGCCCGTAGGAGTCCTGGCTCCAGCGGCCCGACACTGTCCGACGGATCGGCGTGAGAATGCGGCTCAACCGCCGCAGCGCGGCATCGATCCGTACCGCCACGTCGTCCGGGACCGGCAGCGCCGCCGCGGCGTCGAGGCGGGCGGCGAGCGCCGCCACGTCGCCGGCCCGGGCGCGCGGCTCGGCGAGATCGAGGTGCCCGCGCGAGGCGGCGGCGATCTCGTCAAGCTCGCCGACCATGCGCGCGCCCATCGAGGCAAATTCGAAGGGTAGAATCCGGCTCGTCGCGATGCCCACCGCGTACGCGAGGTAGACGCGCAGGCTCTCCGCGAACAGCTGCCGATCGATCTTGTCCACGGTGTCCTGGTCGGTATGATTCCACCAGCCGAGCGTGGCCCCGTGCCATGCCGCCATCTGTTCGCGGGTGTGCTCGAACCGCGCCGACAGCGATGGCACGCCGATCCCGAAGAACGACTGGTCGCCGGTACGAGCGAGCGGCGCCTGCTCCAGCGGCACCGAGAGGTGCGATCGCTCCACGCCCTGATGCCAGCGCACGATCTCGTCCGAACTCTGGGTTCCCCACCGTGCGGTCCCCACCATGCCGACCGTGTCGAGGTTCAGGTACAGGACCGCGCCCGCGTCCAGCTCATCCCAGAAGCGGTCGACGTACCACGTCGATCCCTCCATGTCGCCGATCTCGTGACCCGTCCAGAAGACGAACCGGACCCCGCGCCGGAGCTCGCCGCGGTGCGCGGCCAGGACGCGGGCCAGCTCGAGGGTGGCGGCGTTGCCCGTCGCGTTGTCGCTGACCCCGAGGCGCCACGCGTCGTAGTGTCCCCCGACCAGCAGGAACGTCTCCCCGGCTTCGAGACGCCCCTCCGGAAGCGGCAGATGGGTCCACTCGCGAGTCGCCCGGGCCACGAGGCGCACGCGGACGGGTCCCCGTGCTGCGAGCGCCCGCAGCCGCTCGCCGTCGCGGCGGGCGATCCCGAGTGCGGGGATCTGCGGGATCTCCCCCATCAACGACGGCGTGGGATTCCCCCAGACGCCCTTGATCGCGCGCCACGTGATCAGCGGGCTGTCCGGGTCCCCCCAGTTCACGAGGATGAGCGCGCGGGCCCCGTGGCGGGCGGCCAGACGGCCCTTCTCCGGCGTGGGCGGCGCGTACGACACGTCGGCCATGACGATCTTGCCCGCGGCGTCGACTGCCGCGTAGTCCTCCTCGCCGCCCGCCCCGACCGGCAGCAGGTCGCCCTCCACTCCGCCGGGTGGCGTCGACAGTATGTGCGCACACGGCGCGCAGTGGATCGGCTCGTCGGCGGGGGTCCGCACACGCAGGCTTCCCTCGACGGGCACGCTGACGTAGGCCGGAAACTCGTGGATCGTGCTCGCCACTCCGGCGGCGGACAGTGCCTCCCTGAAGTACTCGGCCGCACGGCGCTCGTCGGCGGTGCCGTTGATCCGCTCAGGAGCGTGCGCGGTGAGCCACTCCACGTCCCTCCATGCCCGGTCGGGCGCAAGGTCGTGCCCCCATTCCACCATCGCCACCCCCTCCCCGCGACCGGTCATGGCCGCAGCCTGACGTCGAGCGCATCGCGCAGCCCGTCGCCCAGCAAGTTGAACGCCATCGTCGTGATGAAGATCGCCAGCCCCGGGGTGGCCACCAGATACGGGGCGATACGCATGTGCACGCGACTGTCCGACAGCATGGTCCCCCACTCTGCCACGGGCGGCTGCGCGCCCAGCCCGAGGAACCCGAGACCCGCCGCGGTCTGAATCGCCGTGGCGACCAGGAGCGTCGCCTGGACGATCAGCACCCCCAGGCTGTTGGGGAGCAGGTGTCGCACCACGATGCGCACATTTCCCACGCCGATCGCCTGTGCCGCCTCGACGTACGTCTCGGATCGCAGCGACAGGACGGCCGCGCGCGCGACGCGAGCGAACGGCGGCACGGCGGCCACGCCCACCGCGAGCATCACGTTGAACACGCCTGGACCGAGCGCCGCCACGATCGCCAGCGCCAGCAGGATCGAGGGAAATGCCATGAGCGTGTCCACGATCCGCATCACCACGTCGTCCAGCGGGGACCCGTACCAGCCGCCCGCGGCGCCCATCGCGGTACCGACGCCGAACGCGATCGCCAGCACCACGACCGCGATCAGGAGCGACGTGCGCGCCCCGTAGATGATCCGGCTGAGGAGGTCGCGCCCCAACTCGTCGGTCCCGAGCGGATGGGTGTGCGACGGCGGCTGGATCACCGCGTTGAGGTCCTGCGCGGTCGGGTCGTAGGGCGCCAGCCACGGCGCGCAGAGTGCGACGACCACCACCACGAGCGCGAGTGCCCCACCGGGGATCGCGAGCCTGTTCCGCCTGAATCGCCGCCACATCGCCCTACTGGTAGCGGATGCGTGGATCGGCCGCGGCGTAGAGGATGTCCGTGGCCAGGTTCAACAGGATGAGCGTGACGGCGATGAGCAGGATCCCGCCCTGCACCACCGGGAAGTCGCGGCGCTGGATCGCCTCTACCAGCAGCCGCCCGAGACCGGGCCAGACGAACACCGTTTCGGTCAGCACCGCGCCCCCGAGCAGGTATCCGAACTGCAGCGCGGCGACGGTGAGAATCGGCACTGCGCTCGAACGCAGCACATGCCGCCACAGGACCCGCCGGGCGCTGAGACCCTTCGCCAGCGCGGTGCGCACGTAGTCGCGGCCCAGGATTTCGAGCACGCTGCTCCGCGTGATCCGCGAGATCAACGCGGCGGCGTTGAGCCCGAGCGCCAGCGCCGGCAGCACATACGTGGCCGGGCCCGCCATCCCGGTCGCCGGGACCCACCCCAGGGTGACCGCAAACCACAGCATGAACAGCAGCCCCAACCAGAAGATCGGCACCGAGACGCCCGCGATCGCGAACAGCGAGAGCGCCACGTCCCACACCGTCCCGCGCCGGACCGCAGCGACTACGCCGGCGGCGAGCCCCAGGGCGAGCGCCACGATCATCGCCGCGACCGCCAGCCGCAGTGTGTTGCCGAACCGGTCCAACAGCTCCGGCAGCACGGGCTGGCGCGTGAGCAGCGAGCGGCCGAGGTCCGCATGGCTGGTGCGCGCCACCCACTCCGCGTACTGCACGGGAAGCGGCGCGGTAAGGCCGAGTTGCTGGCGGAGCCGCGCGATGTCCTCGCCGGCCGCGCCGGGGCCGGCGAGAACCTCCGCCGGATCTCCCGGGATCAGGTGGATGAGCAGGAACGCGACCAGCGAGACCCCGAACAGCACCGGCAGCAACGTCACGAATCGCCGGACGACGAACCGCGTCACTGGCCGATCCCGGCTACTTCGCCGCGACCCACGCCTTTCGGAAGTCGATCGCCTCGTAGGGTAGGACGGCGAACCCGTGCACGTTGCTGCGCGCGCCGATCGCCTGCTTGTAATTGAACAGGAACAGCCACGGCGCGTCGTCCATGACCAGCCGCTGGATCTCCGTGTAGATCGGCTGTCGCGCCCGCGCGTCCACGGTCCGGTCGCCCTGAGCGATCAGCTCGTCCACCCGGGGATTCTTGTAGAACATCGTATCCCACCCGCTCGGGGGCCACTGGGAGCTTGCGAACACCGTCCGCGAGACATACCCGATCTCTCCCGTCACGGACTCCCACGCGAGCAGGTACATCTGCGTCGTGTTCTGGTCCGCGGGCCTCCGAAGAAGCGTCAGATACTGCGCCCAGTCGATGACCTGCACGCTGGCGCGCACGCCGACTTGCGCGAGCTGACCCTGGACGGCCACGGCGGTCTCCTTGTCCAGGGGGTACCGACCCTGCGGGGTCCAGATCGTCGTATCGAAGCCGTTCGGATAGCCCGCCTCGGCGAGAAGCTGCTTGGCCTTCTTGACGTCATACGGGTACAAGTGCTGCGGCACGTACCCCCACGTGATCGGGGCGACGAACGACTCCGACGGCGTACCGAACCCGTCCAGCACGCCGCCGACGAGGCCCCGGCGGTTCACGGCGTAGTTGAGGGCCTGACGCACACGCTTATCGGAAAGCGGGGGCTTCAACACGTTCATCCCGATGTGCGCGACCCTGTTGCCGTCTTTGATGACGATCGTCAGCGCGGGATTCTGCTCGAGGCGCAGCGCCTCCCTGGGCGGCACGTTGAGGATCACCTGCGCCTGGTTACTCTCCAACTGCGCCACGCGCGTCGCATCCTCGGAGACGGCCGTGAACACGAGCTTGGCGAGGGCGGGACGGCCTCCCCAGTAGCCGTCGAACCGCACGAGGGTAATGCTCTGGCCGGGGACCTGGCTGTCAAACCGGTAGGGTCCCGTCCCCACCGGGTGCGAGCCGATGTCCTTGCCGTACTTCGCGAGCGCCGCCGGGCTGATCGCCGAACCGCCGTCGTAGGCGAGGTGTTGCAGCATCGGTCCGAACGGCGCGTCCGTGATCAGCCGCAGCGTGGAGGTGTCGACCGCGTCTGCTGTCTGGATCATCACGAAGTAGTTGCGCATCGGCAGGGCTTCCTTAGGATCGCGCACCCGGTCGAGGCTCCGCTTCATCGCCGCGGCGTCGAACGGGGTGCCGTCCTGGAATCGGACGCCCGGCCGTAGCTTGAACGTCCACGTCCGGCCGTCGGGCGATACCGTCCAGCTCGTCGCAAGCGCCGGCTCGATCTCCCCGCGGTCGTTCATGCTCACGAGCCCCTCGTAGATGCTGTGACGCACGGTCACCGCGGGGGTCCCGGCGCTGACCGCCGGGTCGAGCGTCGGCACGTCCACCCCCTGCGCCACGGTCAGGGTAGCGTTATAGTCGATCGGCGGCGGCGCGGCGCCGATCGGCACCGCCACCGCGGCGCACACGCACACTACGATCCACGCGACTCCAACGACACGGCCGTTCCACGAGCCGAGCATGGGCACCGTCCCCCCTTTTGGGCCAGCCTCTGCGGTCCGGCCCGTGCCTTCGGCGCCGCCCCCCCGTCAACCGCCGCCGCAACGCGGCCGGTCGAGCCGAGCGCGGCCGAAATCCTCGCGCCGGTCCGCACGACCTCGCGGATCAGGCGCGGCAACGCGCGGTCGGTGAATCGATGGCTGGGGCCAGAGAGACTGAGCCCGGCCACGACGGCGCCTGTGTGGTCGCGCACCGGCACCCCGATCCCCGTCGCGCCATCGTCCAGTTCCTCCCGGCTGAGGGCATGACCGTCGCGGCGGATCTGCGCGAGGTGGGCGCGGAGCCGGACAGGATCGGTAATCGTCCGCGGGGTGTACCGCGGCAGGCCAGCCCGGATCATCGGCTCGGCCTCATCGGCCGGCGCCCACGCCAGCAGCACCTTGGTGGCCGCACCGCCATGGAGCGGCATGCGCGCGCCGATCCTCGTGTACAGACGCAGGTTCCGAGGCGAGTCCACCCCCTCGATCACGACGCCCTCCCACCCGTCCCGCACGGCGAGATACACGCTCTCGCCGGTGGCTTCGCTCAGCGCCTGCATGTGCCCGAGCGCAACCTGCCGGAGGTTGAGCCCCCGGCGTACCCGCTCCCCGAGATCGAGGAGGCGGAGCCCGAGCTGGTAACGGCGCCGATCCGACGCAAGCGGCTGCACCAGTCCCTTGGCCCCGAGCGCCGCCACGAGGCGGTAGACGTTCGCGCGGGGGAGACGGAGCAGGCGCGACAGCTCCGTAACCGAGCACCCGGTCACGTGGGCGTCGGCGATCGCGAACAGCACATCAGCGGCCCGTTCCACGGTGCGCGCGTGTAGCTGTTCCGTCCGAATAGTGGTCAGGGTGTTCATTTTGATGCACTAGTGCTATACCGACATTGGAAGTTCCTGCTCTCGCTGGAGCGCAGCGTGGCGGTGCCGGCGGCGCAGATGAGCGCAGGCTCCGAGGCGGACGGTCTCGTTCGTAACGGGGTGAAACGAGGCAGCCCGAGCGACGTACCACCATCGTGGGCCCCCTCGGGGGAACCTCCACGCTGCGGACGAGTGGGTGGATCTGTCCACGGTCGCGGACGCCACGGCGGTGTACGTGGCACTGACAGAACGGGTACTCCGGACGTAGTGTCGACGGGTGCAGCGGGAGAGGAGACGAACATGATCACACATACCACACCACCTCAGGGAGCCAGGCACGAAGGCGCGCGGGCCGACGATGCGCATCCCCTCACGCTCCCGGGAGCGCGCTCCCGCGCCGTGCTGGAGCGCGCGAGGAACCTCCTCCCCGACGCCCTCACCATCAGCGCGCCGGTCGTGATCCATCACGGGGAAGGCGCGATGGTCTACGACGTCGACGGGCACGCGTTCATCGATCTCGGCGGGG
>DASPUZ010000124.1:0-19384 GCA_035622635.1 bacterium
CGTATGGGTCCCCCGCTACCGCGTCGCCTGTCCGATCTGCCGGCCTAAACTCGAGGCGCTGTCGTGGCTGTCGCCGTGGGAGCGCGTGACCAGGTGCCTGGCGGAGAACGTGGTCCGCCTTTGCCGCACCCTGCCCGTGAAGCAGGTGGCGGAGTTCTACGGGCTCGACTGGGATGCGGTGAAAACCCTGGACACAGCGGCGTTGGCCGAGCAATTGCTCCCCGTGGAGTGGCCATCGGTGGTGAGGTAGTCGACGAGCTCGTCATGCATGCGATTCTCGAGCAGCAGCTTCACAGTGCGCAGGGTGTGTTGGGAGACATCCCCCCACAGGCGCTCCGGGTCCTTGACCTCGCGCCAGAGGTCGGCTACGGTGAGATCGGTCAGTGCTGGCACACTGGCCACGGGCGTATCCTCCTTTGATTGAGGTGTGGGTGTTGGATGGGGGTACGCCCTTCTCTTTGGGGGTCCCTCCCAAAGTACACACAGCAGCGTACACTACCCGAAACTCGGGTCGTGTTGACACTTTTTTCATATTTCGGTTATGATAGAAGTAGCGAACCAAGACTGAATCGGAGGGAGAACACATGGTCACCAGCAAGGGTCCGTCGGTTATACGAGCAGAGGACGTCCTCCGCTTCGCGGATATGTTCGCGGCGATGGGGACCGAACCGCGGCTGCGCATCATGCGGGTCTTGCTGGCGGCTCATCCCAACGGCATAGTGGTGGGTGACATTCAAACGGCCCTGTCCGTGCCGAGCTCCACACTCTCCCATCACCTCGATAAGCTTCGCCAAGAAGACCTCGTCACTGTGACCCGCGAGGGTACGTATTTGCGGTATGCGGCCAACACGGAGACTCTGCGTGACCTCCTTGGGTTTCTTTACGCTGAATGCTGCACACGGAGTCATGCCATCAACCCCCAAGAAATCGTGTGGACCGGTAAGCAGTTCCGGAAGTAGCCATAACCGAGCCATAACCGAAAGGGGCGATCATGATGGAACTTCGAGACATCGTTCGCGAGAAGTACGCTGAGGCGGCTCGCCGTGTCGAGACGGGAGGCGGCGCGTGTTGTCAGGGCGCGTGTTGCGGAACATCGGCGACCGAGGGGACGGATGACCCGGTTACCTCGGGGTTGTACCAGGCGAGCGAAATCGCCCTGCTTCCCCCTGAGGCGGTGCAGGCATCCTTGGGCTGCGGGAACCCAACGGCGCTCGCGCAACTGTCGCCCGGTGAGATCGTCCTAGACCTCGGGTCGGGCGGTGGAATCGACGTCCTGCTCTCGGCGGCGCGCGTCGGACCGACGGGGAAAGCGTACGGGCTCGACATGACGGACGAGATGCTGGCGCTGGCTCGCCAGAATCAGCGCAAAGCCGGGGTCGACAATGTCGAGTTTCTGAAGGGCGAGATGGAGCACATTCCCCTGCCGGATCGCTCCGTTGACGTCGTCATCTCCAACTGCGTGATTAACCTGTCAGCCGACAAGGACAGGGTCCTCGCGGAGGCGTTCAGAGTGCTGAGGCCCGGCGGCCGATTGGCCGTCTCGGATGTCGTAGTCCGCGGGGCTGTGCCCGCAGAGATCAGGCGAAACATGGAACTGTGGGTGGGTTGCATCGCAGGAGCGCTGGAAGAGACCGACTATGCGGCCAAGCTCGCGCGGGCTGGATTCGAAGCCGTAAGCATCGAGCCGACGCGCGTCTATGACATCGAGGACGCCCGGACGTTCCTAGCTGGCCACGGGCTCGATGTTGATGCGATCGCACCGTTGGTCCGCGACAAATTCATGAGTGCGTTCGTCCGGGCGAGGAAACCGGCGTCCGTATGACGCGAAGCGCTGGAGGCATGAGATGACAGCGAAGCCACGGGTGCTCTTTCTCTGCACGCATAATGCGGCCCGGTCGCAAATGGCCGAGGGGATCATGCGGCACTTAGGTCACGGTGCAGTGGACGTCTACAGCGCCGGCACCGAACCGTCGCACGTTCACCCGCTTGCCGTGAAGGCCGTCCGTCGGCTTTTGGGCGTCGACATTGGCAACCAGCGCTCGAAGCACCTCAATGAATTCGTCGGCCAACGGTTCGACTACGTGATCACGGTCTGCGATCGCGCCCGTGAGGCGTGTCCGGTGTTCCCGGGCGATCCGGAAAGGATCCACTGGAGCTTCGATGACCCGGCGGCGGTTCAAGGCTCCGAAGACGAGCGATACCGCGCGTTTCGGACGATTGCTGCCGAGTTGAGCACGAGAATTCGTCAACTCCTAGTGATCATCGAGCGGAACGCGAAGCCGGCGACGGCGTGACGACGCAGTCCACACTTCTCGCACATGACGCTACGGCCGGGCCGGCCGCACCGCCTGCTACCATGAGCACGTTCGAGCGGTACCTCACCCTGTCGGTCTTCGCCTGCATCGCGGCTGAGATCATGGCTGGTCAGGTGCTTGCGGCCCCTGTGCAGGCCGTGGGGCGCCTGGCGATCGCCCAGGTCAATCTTCCGGTGGCGGCGCCCATCTGGGCAATGATCGTTCCCATGCTGCTTAAGATCGACTTTACCACGCTTGCGCAGGTCCTCGCGCATTGGCGCGGTATTGTCGTCACGGTGTTCGTCAACTGGGGCGTCAAGCCGTTCTCGATGGCATTGCTGGGGTGGATCTTCGTGCGCCACGTTTTCGCGGCGTGGCTTGCGCCGAATCAGGCCACCGGGTACATCGCGGGGCTGATCCTCTTGGCCGCGGCACCCTGCACTGCCATGGTGTTCGTGTGGGCCATCTCGCCCACGGTGAACCGCATTTCACGCTGAGCCAGGTCGCGCTTAACGATGCCATCATGATCGTCGCCTTTGCTCCCATCGTAGCACTGCTGCTGGGACTGTCGGCCATCACGGTCCCGTGGGATACGCTCTTGCTCTCTGTACTGCACTACGTCGTCGTCCCCCTTATTCTCGCACAGCTGTGGCGCCATGCGCTGCTCAGCGCCGGCCCAGGGGCCTTGGGGCGCACGCTTGCCCGCCTGCAACCGGTGTCTCTGATGGCGCTGCTGGTGACCCTGGTTCTACTTTTTGCCTTTCAGGGGGGCCGGATCGTCGCACAGCCGCTCGTAATCATTATGCTGGCCGTCCCGATCGTCATCCGAGTCTTTTCAACTCGGCTCTGGCATATCTCCTGAATCACCGCGTCGGCGTGGCGCATTGCGTGGCGGGACTGTCCGCCCTGATCAGCGCCAGCAACTTCTTCGAACTGCGGTGGCGACGGCGGTCAGTCTTTTCGGATTCAATTCGGGTGCCGCGTTGGCGACGGTCCGTCTCGCTTGTGCGGCAAGCTTCCTTAGTGAGGTGCGCAATTAGTGCAATTGACAGGGCACTACAATGACCTGGGGGTGGAAACTATTTCGGGCGTGGTGAACAGAATCCCATACCGTCCGTGAACGCAGAATAGCTGTTCTCCCGCTACTTATCTCTTATCACACTACGGGTGCCGTAGGCGACGCTCTTCGTGTTGGGATGATATCGACGCCCTGTTGCCTTGTAGAACGCGTCAGCGTACTGTTCACTTGTCAACGTGCGGGCATCGGTCACACCCTCAACCGAGACAGGTCTTCGCTCCCGCTCGCGCACGCCACTACGGATTTGGGCCTTCGCTTTCTTGTACTCCTCAGGACTCATACGGCCAGCGTCCTTCAGTTCGGCTTCCTTCCGCCTGAGACGCGCCTCCAGGTCTGTGATTCGCGCGTGGAGCTTGTCCAACTGCTCTAACACAACGGGAGGTAGGTTCGTGAGTTCACCCTCGATCGGCATCCGAGTCTCCTTGTCAATAGAACAGGCTCTGGCACTTCGGGCATTGCACGCCCCGGGTCTCTTCGAGGGGCATGTCCGCAGCTTTGAGCGCGTCCGCGAACCACTGGTGCTGGATCACGTCGCCGGCTTTGAACGTGAAATAGCTCCCATTGTACGGGATGACGCACGCGAGGGTGACATACAGCCCTCGGGGTGTGGTTCGCCGAGCAGGAAGCTAAGAAGCCGGTGATCCTGCCCAACCGCGAATTCAATATTTTCGCCAGATAATCCTGGATTTCCAATTTGACAACGCAGTACGTGCTCGTAGTTCAGCAGGAACGGAGTCGGTCAAAAAGAAAATGTCTCTCAAATGGGAAGCCAAACGACTATCGTACTTTACATAGTATTGTTAGTAGCCACTATCGTCGCTGTGGACTTCCTGTTCTTCAGAAATCAGACCTGGGAACGGCTGATGGCGAATATCGGACTCGTCTTGGTATTCTCAGCCTTCTACTTCAGATTCCTAAAACGCTAATGAGGCAATAATAGCGGGACTGTCTCGTTATTCTGACAGGCCGTCTCGCACTTAGCGGGATGCTGGACCGTTATCTGAACCGGTCCAGGTCCTGGTGGAGCGCATGCGATCGAGAGCGGGCGCGACCCACCGCGTCCGACGATTTACTATAGCCCCCCACTGTCTCTGTCAGGTGTGTCGTTTCTCCACCGATCGCGACCATTCACGCCGGCGCCCACGTATTGGCCAGCCGAACTGAAAGAGGCTCCCGGGACAAGGTTGAGGGTGTCCCGGAATGGTCCGCTAAGGCTCCCCGATAACTGGTCGAGGGCCGAGCGGCCGATTCGTACCTCGTTGCGATCGCTCAGTATTATCAACACTTTCCGCAGGTGTGGCTACCAGATGGTGGCACCATGAGCTTGTCTCGACCAACTCGGCGGGGGTCCAGCCGGCGATCGCATGGACCGGCGCGTCGGTCGTCATCGCCGACATATGCAACAACTCGCAGTTGTGCTACTACTGGTAGACCGCCAGCTCAAATGTGTGGCATCCGCAGGTGGTGGACCGCACCTTTTCCACATGGCCGTCCGGGCATCACGATGCCAGCTTCACCTTGTCGGTGTACACGTCCGCGATCGGTGACGGCAGCGCGCAGAAGCGGGCCGCGATTGCCGGGTTAGAAACGCTATTCCAGAAGACCGCAGAGGACCAGCCGCACTGAACGCCCGCGAAAACAGCCGCACAGAACGTGGGTGGGCCGATTCGCCCACTCACTACAGGTTAACGCTGTCGTCGCCTTTCCCACTCTTCCCATGTGTAGCGGTCGGACTCGCCGGAGCTATTAACTGCAAGCACCGCGCCCTTCCCGTCCGACCGTATCTGGCGGGCCACTTGATTCCTATGTAGTAGGGCCAACAGGGATTCTGGTTCCAAGTCCATTAGTTCTCGGGATAGTACCAGCGTATATTCCTGGCCAATGCGGAAGTAGTGGACGGTTCCATCCTGGGAAGCGTCGTCCGTCAGGTCCCCCAGGTCAGCCAAGTAGTCGGTAAGATAGGCGCGAACAGCCTTGATTCGATCCTCCCTCGTTGCCACGCTTACCCCTCCCCCCACCAATCGACACTATGCCCGGTGCGAAAAGCATACGGGTGGCGTTCGGCAGGAATCTCGTACCGAACGTCGGGTAAGCGAGGGGTATGAACTGCCCTTATTGCGGTCGGCGCGATTGCGAGCACGTCGTCCTCCACTACGAAGATTGGCAGCAGCTGGACTGGCGCTATACGCGGGCTGAGCTAGGCGTGAACATCTACGGTCCTGATCCCGCTGGGTATCTTCAATCTGCGATCATCGCCGCCCTGCGGACGTACTGCGTGATCGGGCCGGGAGTGGTGTACGCGACGGAGTGGGGCAGGGAGGGCGCCCGCCGGGAAGTTACGCACGTTCTCCGGCAGCACGGCTTCGAAGTAGAAAGCGGAGAGACATGACTCACGGACACACTCTTGGCAAGAAAATCTTGATCTCCTTGACCCGCGGGCTTGCGCCCACCGAAAAATCGAACGATATGCCCCGCTGGAAGTAGTCAATGGCCATCGCCCACTCGCTGCCGGTCGAAATCGTGATTCGGTTGCACGCACTTCCCGAGGTGGATGACCCGCCGAATTCCCCGACGACCTGGTCGATGGTCGAACCAACGCGAGCCCCTCCGCTGGTGACCCCAGTCTGCTCTCTGATGGAAATGTAATTGACGGTATGCTGATCCAGGGAGAATCCAATGGCGAGAGCATCAGGCCAGCTCCACAGCGTATTGATGCTTGGTCCGGGAGACGGAGGCGGAGGTCCCAACCGCGCTCGTACATCCTTCTCCGACATTCCCAGCTTGATGGGGCCGTAGCCCGTACCGGGGTCGATAAGCCATCCAGTTCGTTGCGTTGAGACCGCCGATGCCACGCCGCACGCTATGAAAATCACTACCGACGCTACACAAATTCTCATTGCCCAAGAAAGCCGCATACTACGGGCCTCCTCTGGGGACAGGACGGTGTTCTATCACCCCGCTAGACCTCGCCGACCGGACATCTACTGGACAGCTCTTTAAGCCTACATTTATCAAAACCGTAGCCAGTTCTCACCGTCCTCATAGCGTACGTTTCCACGAGGTTTCCATTTTCACCCCTAACCCCGCTGGAACCCCATAGTTTCTTGGGTTTTCGTGAGGGTTTTCTCGCGGTAGGGCGGGGCGGGGTGGTCGAGGGCTCGATCACCCCGGCTCAATGCACCTCAACGGAAAGCATTGGAAATCTTAAAGAATCGGCCCTCCGATCATCTCAACGTAACGCGATTCAACTGGTCTCAACGGGGCTCTTTCGAAGCGGACGTTTCCATTTGGTAGCCACAGGGCGCTGGAACTCCGCGTGGCGGAAGGATAAGGGGGTGGAAACATTTCTGCCGCAATTGGGACACTTCCCCCCCCGAAACACATGGCGCAAAACGTATACTTCCGCTTCCCCTGGGCCGCAGGCAGAATCCTGCTGTGGAGAATCGCGCTAATGGGGGGCACCCTCTGTCTTCAATCTCACCCTGTTCGAGAACATGCTCATCGACGAGCCCGCGTGGAACTTGTAGGAGCCTCCGATGCCGACTGAAGAGATCAAGTGCACTTATGTCTGCGGCCTGGACCTGGGCAAGCGCCACGATCCCGCAGTGTTGGCGATCCTCCAAGTTCGTACGATCCGAACGCTGCCGATCCCGATTCACATGATCAACACCGCCGGCCGGCTCCCGATGGTGACGTCTACCCAACGGATGTATGTCCTCAAGACGCTGAAGCGGTGGGCCTTGGGCACGTCCTACGTCACGATCGCTGCGGACGTTGCCTCGATCATGGCGAACCCGAACCTGCAACGGCACGGGGTCCACAAGGAGGGCTCTTTCCAGCGTCCGCTCACGCAGGCGCCTGCTGATCCCTCTCTGGTCGTCGATGCCACAGGTGTAGGCGAGCCGGTGATTGACTACCTCAAGAGTCTCCACCTCCAGCCGGTCCCGATTGTCTTCACGCCGGGAGAGACGCAGCATTACTCGAATGTGCCGAAACAAGACATTATCGACGCTTTGCAAATGGCCATGGCCAAGGGTGAGTTCAAGATCTCGAAAGACTTGGCGACCCTAAGTGTGTTTCACAAAGAGCTGCAAAACTTCCGAGCGACTCGAACGGGATCGGGTCGCACCACGATGGCGGCGGTGACCGGGCACGATGATACCGTTTTGTCCACGGCGCTCGGAGTGTGGTTCGCTCAACAGGAGGCTAAGAAGCCAGTATTCCTACCCAACCGCCCGGTCAACATTTACGCGCGATAACCCATCCCCCACAGCGGGGATTATCTCTAAAATACTCGGAGGAGGTGGCGTCATGTCGCTGGTGGCGTTCCTTCTGATCGCAGCGGGTATCCTAGCGTTAACGGGCCACATGATTATCCCGGTAACACACTGGGGAAGGAGGACAGGAGGTGCGCATGAGAGGCGACCTTGGAGCACCCAAAATAGTTGATCGGAGCACCTTCCAGGCGGAGTTGGACGCGTTGCGGGTTCGAGAGAAGGCTCACACAAGAGAAGGCGACGCCATTGCGGCCACCCGCCGACGGCTCCCAATGGTCGAGGTGGATGGCGCCACACCGCTCGTCGGCGAACGTGGCGCGGTGACACTATTGGACGCGTTTGAGGGACGCCGGATGCTCATCGCCTACTACTTCATGTGGTTCACCGGCCGCCCGGCGGGGGAGCAGTGCGAGGGTTGCACCTTCTATACATCGCAGGTCCGCGAGCTGTCCTTTATTCATTCTCGCGACGTCACCTATGCCGTGTTCTGCCAGGGCCCGTATGAAGAGAGTGCCCGGTATCGCGACTTCATGGGCTGGGAGATGCCTTGGTACTCGGCCCAGGACTCGCTCGACACCCTCTTGGTTGGACGCGAGGTGGGCATGTTTCACCTCGTTTGCTACCTGCGACAAGGATCGAGTGTCTTCGAGACTTACTGGACGAACGGGCGCGGCGTCGAGGCGATGGACAACAGTTACCGGTTGCTCGACTTGACCGTCTATGGGCGGCAGGAGAGGTGGGAGGACTCGCCGGCCGGCTGGCCACAACGGCCGAAAGGCGAGCACAACTATCGTACTGATGGACGCCCCATCGCCCAGTGGTCTCGCCTGAAGGCCGGGTATTCGGACGACCTGGGAACCGGCAGGCGCTGAACCTGTCTGTCCACAACAGCGACTGAAGGAATAGCTGCAAACGCGCCGTGAGGTTGCTTCTATAACCTGTTGGCACTAAAGGGCCTCGGTATCAGGACAGCGTACCGGGGCCTTCGTCTGTCCCGTTATTTCGCGGGACGTTCCGCACTTATCGAGACGCCATCCCGTTATCTGAAGCGGTGATCCGGCTCGCCGGTCGCGTGTACCTGAAACGCGCTCCGCTGATGCGCTGGTTGGGCGTCACGAACGACAAGTAAACGAACACCGCCGGGTCCCACTGGCATGAGCCCGGCGGCTGAAAGAAAGGAGAGCCTTTCTTGTCTAAGTATTCTACACGCACCACGTCTTTATGGTGTCATCCGTCACCCGAGCTATCTCGGCCTGCTGGTCAGCATGTTGGGATGGGCCTTGGCCTTTCGTGCGGGGGTCGGCGTACTGCTCGCGGTGCTCACTCTCGTGCCGGTCGTCGCACGGATTCGCTCGGAGGAGCTACTGGGCATGGCGTTTGGCGACGAGTACGAGGCGTACCGGTCCCGGACGTCACGGCTGATTCCGGGGCTCTACTAGGTCGAAACGACGGGCCGCTCGCCGCTCGGCCGCCAAACTGCTCGGTTGAGCGGCGCAGTTGTCCACATGTTGTTAGCCACATTGTCCAGAAATCGCTCGAACCCAGTTTCTGGATTGTGGCGCCGGCACGCGTGTGGTAAAAAGAGGTCGGAGGCGCGAACCCTCCGGCGAAGATCCCGATTCGACCGCTCATCCGGTGGTCGTGGACCCTGGTCAGGCGTACTTCGGGGGTGATGCTCCGGAGAACGACTGACCGGACGCGGGCGACCACGGAACGGGCAAGAGACGGTGACAGCCGGGCCAGGGCGGGCGCCTCCCCGATTTTCAAGCGAAGGAAGCGCCGTGGGGCGGGCGTTGCGCCGCGCCTCACGCGACGGCATCGCTGTCGGGCACGAAGTGCCTCTCGGTACGGGCCCGGTTGAGCCAGCCGCCGCGCATCGGGACAGGGGAGCGGTCCCGGTCATCGCCGTCTCTTGCCGTGTTTGACGGCGTTGCCTTTGCTGGCGGCAACCGGATATCTTCGCGCATTGCGTGCGATCTTGGCCGCGGCCGCTTTCTCAAGATCGATGCTCAGAATGTCCGCCAGCCGAATCAGGTAGATGAAGACATCGGCCATTTCCTCCCGCACACGCGCCATGTCTCGCGTGGAGGCCGAAATCTTCGACGACTGCGTATCCGAGAGCCATTGGAAGATCTCCAGTAACTCCGCCGCTTCTACGGCCACTGACATGGCCAGGTTCTTCGGCGTGTGAAACCGTTGCCAGTCGCGTTCACGCGCGAACGCTCTGAGCTGATTCCTCAGGCCGAGCAGCGTCGGCTCTGTCTTGCGTCGACTCATAGACGCCCTGCGCGTCCCCCAGATATCCGCCGCGCCTCTGTCCCCCAATGCGAGCAGCACGTCACAACGACTTCAGCACCGTTCTGGGCCCATCCTTCGAACGAATAGGCCCCATCGCGTGAGCGCAAGGAGGAGGGAAAAGGCGACGCAACGTATACACCTCGCCGCCAGGAGGCAAATCGTGCGAACATTAACACTCGTGATCGGCAGCATCTGCGTCCTCTGCGCCGCGGGGCTTGCGTTGGGAGGCACGGCGCCGGTGTATGCACAGCAGTGTCCGAGCGTCATGGCTGCGCTGCGGAGCGCAAGCTACTTCACGACGAGCGTGGTGGCGGCGCAGAACGCGGGCGTGGCTCCGACGCTCGCGAGCGGGTCCGGGCCGTTCACCGTATTTGCGCCCACCGACTCGGCATTCCGCAAGCTCCCCGGATGGGAGGTCAACTACGTGCTCCACAATCCGGGAAAGGATGCTCAGATCGTGAAGTACCACATCGTGCCCGGCGCAGCGCTGTCCCTGGAGCGGCTCAAGGTCACGCAGTCCCTGCCAACATGGAACGGCATGCAGCTCGTGGTCGATACCGATGGCGGGACTATCGTCCTGAACGGCAGGGCCAGGGTGATCGGCCAGGGTGTGACGTGCGCGAACGGCGTAGTGTACCCGATTGATACGGTGTTGCTCCCCTAGCGAGGCCCCAGGGGCTCGACGATGCTGTGGAAACCGTCGATCCGGATCACCCCGACCCTGGCACGGGGGAAACCGGGACGGGTACCGCGACGCGATGCCGGGTCGCGAGGTACGTTACTCGTGCGATGTCTTGCGGATATCAGTGGCTCGGACGCGAACGATCCGTCCGGTGTCGTCGCGTTGGATCTCCAGTGTCACCGCATACTCCCTCGGCGTTTCCTGGCTGGGTGCCATGACCTGCAGAATCGTCGCTGTGGCAGTTGGCCCGAGCAGCGGCTCGAGCCATTCACGGTAACTGTATGCTCGAGCGCACTTGGGGCACCTGAGCGGTTTGGCCCCCGTCAGCCATTCCGCTCGTATGATCACCGGCCCGGAGGGGTGGCTACACCCAGGACACGGCATCGTTTCGCTTCCCCTCAGCTCGCTCGTCGCGTCTCGGCTTCCTGGCCCTTTGCTCTGTACCGTTCAGACCTCATCGTGCCGTCGGGGTCAGGTGACGGGCGAACCAAACACTTGCCAGCCGCGCCACTTCTTCGAGGGCGCCCGGCTCCTCGAATAGGTGTGTCGCGCCCGGCACGATCGCCAGCTCCTTCTCCGCGGGAAGCTCAGCCAATGCCTCGCGGTTCCAAGCGAGTACCGCTTCGTCCCGCTCACCGACGATCAACAGGGTGGGTACGTGGACCTGCGCCAGTACCGTCCGGGCCAAGTCCGGGCGACCACCCCTGGAGACGATCGCCCCGACAGCGGTAGGACGTTGGGCAGCCGCGAGCAGGGCGGCGGCCGCACCGGTGCTGGCGCCGAAGTAGCCCTTGTGGAGACCGCCCGTTTCCACATTGGCGAGCAGCCAGTCGGTGGCGGCGATGAGCCGCCCGGCGAGGAACGGGATGTTGAAGCGCAGATGGCCGGTGGCCGCCTCCGCTTGCTCCTCGTGCCGGGTCAGCAGGTCCATGAGCAAGGTGGCGAGGCCCGTCCTCCGGAGCATGTGTGCGACCAAGCGATTGCGAGGGCTGCGCAGGCCGCTCCCGCTTCCGTGGGCGAACAACACGATCGCATGTGCGCCGGCCGGGATGGCGAGGATCCCGTCCAGCACGACAGACCCGACGGAGATCCGGACCGGTCGTTCATCGGGTGGCGCCGCTGGTACGTCCCCGCGACTGCTCACGGTCTTTCCACTTCCCTCCGAACCCAACCGCCTGCAGGTCAGCGATCGCGTAACCTCCGTTCATTTACGCCGAGGCGACTCGAGGCTCCCGGTCGGCGGCACGATGTGTCGATCGTCGAGACGGTACCGGAGCCCGCTCGCGTCGACGTCGACCGCACCCTCGGTCATCGCAACCCAGCGCTTCACCAGCTCCGCCTCCGACCGGGTCCCCACCTCGCCCGAAATCGTGACGATTCCCTCCCGCGTCGTGATCTCGAGAGACGTGGGGTCGACCCAGAGATCGTGGATCAGATGCCAACGCACGTCTTCGGTGATCGTCGTGTCTGCGCGGGTCATGGTGCGGAGAATATCGGCCCGGGTGACGATGCCGATCACTTGGCCCCCCTCGACAATCGGAAGGCGGTTGACGTTGTGGGCGGTCATCAAGTGGAGCAGTTCACGAAAGGACGCCTCCGGCCCCGCGGTAATCGCCGGCGCGGTCATGATCTCGGCCGCGGTCTGCCCGTGGAGCTTCCGGATCGCGCTAAAAGGTTGGGCGAAATGCCCGACGAGGCCGGCCAGGCCCGTTCCTTTTCCGCCATGCTCGAGTCTGGCTAGGATGTCCGATTCCGAGATGACGCCCATGAGATGCCCTTGTCGGTCGACGACCGGTAGACCGCTGACCCGATGGGCCGCCATTTGCTCTATCACGTGCTTGATCGTTGCTTCGGGCTGAACGCTCACCACCGGCGTGCTCATGAACTCTCGCGCGGTCATCTTCGACCTCCCAACCGCCTTGTGACGTTCTCTCCCGGCACTGGCCCGGCGGGAGCGGGCAGCCGATTTAAGCCCGCCGTCCGGGCCGGCGGAACCGTCCCTGGCCGGCCTGGTACGCGTCGAACTCGTCCCGGGTGGCGAATTCGCCATCTTCGATCTCTTGAGCGGTGACCCGGTAGTCGCGATCGAACGTCATCTGCACGGTGATGATGCGGTTGCAGGAGCTGCCAACGATTTCTTTGCTGAGTGTGTACCCGGTCGTGCCGTCGTCGAGTTGCTGCGCGAGGTCCCATCCAAGATCGATCCTCGCGCGGACGATCTCTCCGCAGTGGCCGCAGCGCACATATAGCATGAACGCGCCTTCGTCATGTTCCGGCCGTTCCTGCTTGCGTAGGAGGCGCCTGATCATCGGGCCCTCACTCCGCCCTTGCTGATCTCCATTACTATTGTATCCTGGCCGGCCGGTTGACGCCATCGGGTAGGAAGCCCGATCCAGGGCGGGGGCACGCACTGGCTCCCGGTGGCGGCGTTCCACCCGGTCTTACGCTGCTACGCGTCCAGGAACTGCGTCGGTTGGGACGGCCGACAGGGAGGGGACACGGAGACTTCCTCGCCGCCGGTCCCGGATGCCACGGTAATCGGGGAGGTCGCCGCAGGCGGAAAGCCGTGCCCGCATCGGCTGAAATCGCCCTCGACCCATGAGGCCGGCGCGCAGGCTTGGTGGGCTACGCCGCCGCCGCGATCGCAGCCTCCCGCGCATCACCCACAGCCCCCAAGCGGACCTGCAATCCCATCTGCCGCAGCATGCCGAGCATACCCTCACCCACGTGCTGAGCGACCACCGTCTCGACATGGTGCTCCAGGAGAAACCGGGCCACACGCGCGTGATGCGCACCCTCCGTTCCCGCGTCGTGGAGGCGATCCCATCCAACCTCGAACTCCTGCCAGCCCGCCAGCGCTCCCCCCTGCACGTTGGCGATGGCCACGCGGTCAGCGCGGCCCCAACGCGGGCCGATTTGCCCGTCGGGTGTCACAGCGACGCACACGACCATCGCCCGCCCCCCTCACACCGCGCAACGCCTTGAACATCCGGCAAGAGATCTCGCAGATGACGACGGTCTGCCCTCGCTTCCGGCGCGTGGCCTCCACCGCCTGGACCAAGGCGCTCACCGGTCCGCCCGGCGACTGAAGGCACGATTCCGCGCCGAAGGGTCGAGCCTCCACCAGTTCCCTCAAGCGAGGCCGAGATCAACGCCCTCTTCGGACAGCCCTTCGCCATCCCTTTGCGCTGGCTGCACTTTGCCCGGCGGTCGACTAGGGCGTGATCGGCGCCGTCCGGTGCTCCATGAAGTACCGCTCGCACACCGTTACGCCCTGGCCGAGCGGGACGTGAATTCCCGCGAGCTCACACGCCATCTCGACGCCGGCGATGGTCGCCAGGACCTCGAGTTCGTTCAGAGCGCCCAGATGCCCGATCCGGAACACTTTGTTCCTGAGCCTGGCCAGCCCCCACCCGAGCGACAGGTCGAGGTGCGTGACCGCTGCGCGAACAACCTCGGTTGCGTCCTTGTCTTCGGGGACGACGACGGCGGTGACGCTGTTCGAGTACTCTTCGGGACGTCGACACAGGATCCCCAGCCCGAGGCTGGTGATGGCGCGGCGGACGCCCTCGCTCAAGCGCCGGTGGCGAGCGATCACATTTGCCAATCCTTCTTCCTGCAGGATGCGAAGCGACTCCTGCAGGCCGAACAGCAAGTTGACCGCGGGCGTGTACGGGAAGTAGCCCTGGTGCATTTGGTCCAGTGCCATCGTCCAGTCGAAGAAGTAACGCGGGCTCGTGACCCGCGAGGAGACCTCCAGCGCGCGGGGGCTCACGCACAGGATGCCCAGGCCGGGCGGCATCATCAGGCCCTTCTGGGAGCCGACGATTGCGACGTCGATCCCCCACTGGTCGAACTGGAAATCCATGCTGCCGAGCGCGCTGATGGCGTCAACGAGCAGCAGGGCAGGGTGCCGTGCTGCGTCGATCGCGCGCCGGATCGCCGAGACGTCGGAGGTCACACCGGTTGCGGACTCGTTGTGTACGAGCAGTACCGCGCGGTACTCGTGGCCGGAGTCGTGCGCGAGGCGCTCGTGGACCATCTCGGTGGAAACGCCACGGTCCCACGGCAGGTCAAGCTCGTCCACGGCCACTCCGTGGCGCCTCGCGCATTCTGCGTAAAGATGGCTGAAGTGCCCAATGTTGAACGCCAATGCGCGGTCGCCGGGGTTGAGCGTGTTGACGATCGCCGCCTCTGACGCGCCGGTACCGGAGGTGGGATAGATAACGATCTCCGCGCGCGTCGTCGCGAAGATCTCTTTGAACCTCCGGACGATTTCCTCGACAATCGGAGGCAGCTCCGGCCCACGGTGGTCAATCGACGCGCGGTCCATCGCGCGCAGGATCCGTTCGGGGATGTTGGTCGGGCCGGGGATCTGGAGGAAGTGCCGTCCTGACATGTGTCGTACGCTCCTTTCGGCAAAACGGAGAATCGGCCATCACTGCGGCGATAGACGCACGACGGCGCCGCTGTGTCTCCTAATCTTTTCCCGATGGGGTGGGTGCCTTCCCCCTCTGCGGTGCACGGGGCCCGACACCTTGCTCGCTGCAGTCAAAACGAGGGGCTGCCGACCGAGCGCGCCACCGCCGAACGGGTCCGTTCGGTGCATGACCCTTGAGGTCCCGAAACTCGCCGTCTAGCAGGTGTCGCCTCTGGGTGCGTCCCTGCCCAGGCGGCGGGGACGCCTCTCGGCGGGGCCGCGGGCCCGGCACCGGTTAGCTACGCACCGCGACGTGTGGCAGATCCCGTGTGAGGAGGACGTGCGCACGGGCGCGGGCCACCAACGTACCATCTGGCGTGCGCAGGTCTGCAGCCGTCCTGGTGATCAGGCGCTGTCCCGGCGTCACCGGAAGGTACAGATCTACGGTCAGACGGGCGGTCAGCCCTGTCCAGCCATTTTGGGCGACGGCCCACCCCATCGCCTCGTCCATCATGGCCGCGAGAATGCCGCCGTGGACGATCCCGTGCCAGCTCACCCAGCTGGCCGGCACAGGACCTCCGCCACGGCCATGTCGCCTTCCACCATAAACCGCAACACGAGTCCGAAGGTGTTGCTCGATCCACAGGCAAAACAGCCGGTCAGATCATGGTTCTCCGCTGGCGTCGGCGTTGCCATCACCCCTTCCGAGCAGGGACAAAGCTTTTTCCGCTGAAACGCTTCCACGGTCCTTCCTGATGAGGGATATCGGGAACCCCATCGATCGGTGGCCGGTGGACGCAGCGGAGCTCGAGGCCCTCCAGCGGTGGCTCGCCGAGCAGACACCGCAGCCGTGGCAACCCGCAGGTCCGGAGATGTCCGTCGGCGGGTGTTTCGTATGTTTTCCCCGCGGTAAACACGGCGCCGGAGCCCAGGGCGACCAGGGGTGGGCGGGTGCAGTGTCGATGCAGCGAGGCCAGGTGACGGGAGTGGCCGTCGTGAGCGGTGCCGCGCGAGCGGGGTACATGGCGGGACTCCTGGCCCTTCGCGAAGGCCCGCTCCTGGAGGCTGCCCTTCGTGCGCTGCCTCGGTTGCCCGACGTCGTGTTGGTGAATGCCACCGGCCGCGACCACCCGCGCCGCGCCGGCCTGGCCTTGCACCTCGGCGCGAAACTTGGACTGCCTTCCATCGGCATCACGGATCGTCCGCTCGTCGCCGAGGGGGATTGGCCCCCGGACGTGCGGGGCGCCATGAGCCCGGTGTGCGTCGAGGCCGAGGTCGCAGGGCGCTGGGTCCGAACGAAAGGAGGCACCCGCCCCCTCGTGGTGCACGCGGGATGGCGCACCGACGTTGCGACTGCCGCCGCCATCGTCATGGGGGTTGTGGGAAGGGCTCGGACCCCGGAGCCGTTGAGGCAGGCACGCCGGCTGGCGAGAGAGAGTCGGGCGGGCAAGCGCCCCGCCGTTTCCATCACCGCCTCCGAGCAACAATAAGACGGACCGTCCAGTGGCGATCGCTACCGAGCAGCGGCACGCAGGTTGGGATTCGCGACGCGCACGCCCTCTGACCCGTGGGCAGCTCGAATGGTACGCTAGAATAGTCTAGGGGTTTAGGTTGCCGAGTCGGTCGGGCACGCGGTGTATGTGGCTGCTCGCCGCCTGACGGCGGCCTCCCTTCGGTGACATGAGGAGGCTGTACCTATGCAGCGGTCAGTGGTCGTCCACGGCGTTCGGACACCTGTGTCCCCGTCGCTCCCACGGATGGTCCGCGTGTCCCAGACGTTTTCGTCCCCGGGGGAATGTGACATCGGACGGGAACTGCGCCGCCAGTTTGCGGATCCTGAGATCCTGCGTCGTATTCCCCGTAACGGAAAGGTTGCCGTTGCCGTGGGGAGCCGCGGGGTAGCCAAGATCCGGGAGATCACCAGAGGGGTGGTCCAATTCCTCCGAGACCAGGGCGCCCAGCCGTTCATCGTCCCCGCAATGGGCAGCCACGGTGGAGCAACAGCGGAGGGGCAGCTGGAGGTGCTCGAAAGCCTGGGAGTCACCGAGGCCGGGGTAGGGGCGCCGATTGTGTCGTCCATGGACGTCGTCGAGCTCGGCCGTCTCACCGGTGGCTCAGCGGTCTATTGGGACCGTCGCGCATACGAGGCTGGCGCGGCAGTCGTCATCGGCCGCGTCAAGCCGCACACCGCCTTTCGGGGACGGGTCGAGAGCGGCCTTATCAAGATGGCCGTGATAGGCGTGGGGAAGCAGCGGGGCGCTCACGCCCTGCACGCACCCGGATTTGGTGAGTTCGCAACGCGCCTGCTCGAAGCGTGGGATATCGTACGGGCGAAAGCACCGCTTCTTTTCGGCGTGGCGGTGGTGGAGGATGCCTACGATGTGCCCGTGGAGATCGCCGTGGTGCCCGCGGAATCCTTCCTTGATCGCGAGCCCCCGATGCTGGAGCGAGCGCGCAACCTCATGGCGCGACTCCCGATCCAGGATATCGACGTCTTGGTTGTTCAGGAGATCGGGAAGAACATCAGCGGGGACGGCATGGACCCGAACGTGACAGGGCGGTATCCGACGCCGTTTGCCTGCGGTGGACCCGTCATTCGCAAGATCGCGGTGCTCGACCTCACGCCCGAGACCTGCGGGAACGCCAACGGCATTGGCCTTGCCGACTTCGTCCCCCAGCGCGTACTCGAGAAAATCGACCTCGAGGCCACATACATGAACGCCCTCACCTCCACGGTCACGGAGAGCGTGCGTCTGCCGCTCGTCATGGCAACGGACCGTGACGCGGTCGAGGCGGCTGTCGTGGCTGCCCCCGTCCCATCCCCGGGGCTGGAGAAGGTTGTTTACGTCAGAAACACCCTTGCCCTTGGGGAACTAGCGGTTTCCGAAGCGGCGCTTCCTGACCTGGCATCGCACGCGACGCCCGCGGGGGTGGCCGAACCGCTCGTGTTCTCCGAGGACGGCGTGCTCGTTTCTCCTATCCAAGAGACGGCGCCGGCATCTCAGATGCCGCCCGGAGACTCCTAATCCGTCGCGCGGACCGCTGACGGCACGCCGTCCCACGAGGTACCTGCCCGGGCTGCCGCGTCAACTGCCTGCCGGGGACGCTGCCGCGCCGTAAGCGGGTGCGACAGCATCTGATTGCCGCTCCCGATCCGCGCAAGAAATCAGGCGAATACCCGATTACCACCCGTTATGGCGTGCTTCATCCTAATTGTCGGGACCGCTCGACGGCGTCCGATGAGTGGTTTGTGCATGGTTCGCTCGGCGGCTGCGGGTGGTGCCGAGCCTGGTGACCTTGCCTCGCGGACGCCCCAGAACGGTGACGTTGGGGGTCATGACGCGACCGGATGGGTATGCGCGACAGAATCGAGCCTGAGAGGTTCTTCACCGCCGGCGCGATCGATGGCCGCCTTCGCCTGTGCGGACTTCCCCCTTCAGGGCCGTGGGATCCGGCCCGTCTGACGTATCGAACGGGAGAGGAGCTTGAGACGCTCTTCTCCCGACGGGGCAGAGGCTGGGTCGTCCTGACCGTCAATGAGCTCGACGACGTCCTCGATTGTTCCTGGGGGATCCCGATCCCCATCACGCTCTACATCACGGACGGCCTGCTGCACTACGTGCAGAGGAGATAGGAAGGGAACGTGCCATAGGCCATCCGAGACTCACACCTCGATCTCGTTCATCGTCCATTCAACCCGCACCCCGGGCGATCGGTTCATGCCTCCCGACTTTCCTCGAGTGGAAGCCGCCCAGCGGAGTCGCAGCGGACAGCAGATAACGAGTGGTGAAGACACTTGGGTGGAGGGCCCGCGTGAAGGACGTACACAGTAGGGAGTAGAGTAGGACCGAAGACGAATGAAGTGGCGGGCCCCGGGGACGGGGCGAACCTGGCGACCCCGCGGGAACTCTTCACGAAGTCACAGGCGTAGAGAACACAGATAGGCCCGTAGGTCAGGGACGTCATGAGATCGCCGATGCCACGCCGGCAAGATCGGGTCGCCGCCCGATTGCCGCCCCGGCGGCGCCGGGGCGGTAATGGAACAAGGGGTTTTCCCGCGTGGGAGCGTGGCCGAAAAGCTCATTCGAGAAGGACGGAAGGAGCGGACGATGAGCAGCGACACGCTCACCATCACGGATAACCGGACAGGGAAGACCTACACCGTCCCGATCTTGTACGGAACGTATCCGACCTATGGGGCCGCGATCCGGGCGGAGGACCTGCGGCAGATTCAGGTCTCCGCAGACGATTTCGGCCTGATGACGTACGATCCGGGGCTCTTGAATACGGCCTCCACCCGGAGCCGGATCACGTTCATCGACGGAGAGCGCGGGA
>DASPUZ010000125.1:0-2835 GCA_035622635.1 bacterium
GGGCGCGCAGGGCGGATTGGAACCGGGCCGCATCGCGCTGGGGAGCGAGCTAGACAACATGACCGATGCGGCGCTGGGGGAGGTCGCGGAACGAACCGCGATCTTCGCCCGCATCTCTCCAGCGCAGAAGGACCGGGTCATGCTTGCTCTGAAGGGTCGGGGCCACGTCGTCGGCTTTCTCGGTGACGGCATCAACGACGCTCCTTCGCTGCACGCAGCCGACGTCGGGATCTCTGTCGCCGGCGCCGTGGACGTGGCGAGGGAGGCCGCCGACGTCATCTTGTTGGAGCCCAACCTGCAGGTGCTGCACCAGGGGATCCTCGGGGGGCGAAAAGCCTTCGGCAATGTGATGAAGTACCTTCTCATGGGGACCAGCTCGAATTTTGGGAACATGTTCAGCATGGCCGGCGCGTCGGTGATCCTGCCATTCCTCCCCATGCTGCCCACGCAAATTCTCCTCAACAACTTTCTGTACGACTTCGGCCAGCTTACGATCCCCACCGACAACGTCGATCCGATCTTTGTGCACAAACCACGGAAATGGGACATCGCGATGATCCGGGATTTCATGATCGTCCTCGGCCCGATCAGCTCGATCTACGACTTCCTGACGTTCTACGTGCTCCTCAACGTGTTTCACGCCTCCGAGGCGTTGTTCCACACCGGCTGGTTCGTGGAGTCCCTGGCCACGCAGACCCTCGTGATCTTTGTCATTCGGACCACCGGCAACCCGTTCCGGAGCAAGCCCAGCCCGGCGCTCGCAGCGACGATCCTTCTGGTCGTCCTCGTGGGGATCGTGCTCCCTTTCACTCCGGCCGCGGGCCCCTTAGGGTTCGTGCCGCTTTCGGGGGGGTTTTACGCGTTTCTGGCCGCTGTTGTCATCACCTACTTGCTTCTGGTCGAACTGACGAAGAGGCCCCTCGTACGGCGCCTTATTCGGTAGGCAGGTTTACTTCCCGCCCTCGGTACGCCACTGCCGAACGTACGGATAGAGTCCTTTCGACAGGGTGAACCTACGGTAGGTACCAGCCGAAGGGCTCTCACGATGCCAACGTAGGTCTTCCCATTGATATAGAGGATCGGTCAGCGGATCGGTCGTATTACGTTTCAGGTGCAACGGTCGACAGTCGTTTCTCTGTTCGATTAGTTCGTAGCGGGTCCGTTTTCGCCGTGATCGTGGGCCCGAGGGAATGGCGGCGATGGTGAGCCGGCGGAATAGAGATTGTGACCGTCGGAAGACACTCCCTCCGGGCACTGCATCGTTACGCTCCGTAGTCCCGTCTGACCCGATCCTCCGTATCGACAGCCGATACGAACCGGAGATCAGCGGCGGTCGTGTGCTCGATGACAGGGTCGGGCCAGCGAAGGTGCCCGAACCCAATGGCATCGGGACGCAGCTGACCGCCACGGCGGACGAGAGCCCGCACACCGTGGTTGTCGACGGGAGGACGGTCGTTGAAGCGGCGCCGCCGCGGGCATCTGGCCGATCCCGGATCGTTCCTCTGCCGCCGGACATCATCACGACGAAGCTCAATATCCCTCAACCGCGGCCGAACCTGGTGAACCGACCGCGGCTTCTGGCGCGACTCGGTGCCGGCTTGGCCCACAGGCTCACGCTGGTGTGTGCGCCGGCGGGGTTCGGCAAGACGATGTTGCTCAGCGAGTGGGTCCAGCACTTGGTGACCGCCGCGCCCACCTTGACGGTGGTCTGGTTTTCGCTGGATGAAGGCGACAACGACCCCGGGCGCTTCATCCGGCACATCGCTGCGGCCTTCCGCCATCTCACTCCTCGCGCAAGCGAGACGATCCGCATCGCGTTGCAGTCGTCATCGTCGTCGCCGCCATCTCCGCAGGCGGTGATGGGCATGCTGATCAATAACCTTGCACAGTGCCCTTCGGACTCGGTGCTGGTGTTCGATGATTATCACGTCCTCCGGAATCGCGCACTCAGCGAGGCGGTGGGTTTTCTGATCGACCGGATGCCGTCCCGCTTCCATCTCGTGCTCTCCACGCGCGAGGATCCGGCGCTGCCCCTGGCGCGCCTGCGCGCCCGGAATGAGATGGTAGAATTGCGTCAGGCCGACCTCCGCTTCACAACGGCCGAGGCGGCCGCCTTCCTGGAACAGGCGTTGGGCCGCGCACTTTCGGCTGCCGACGTCCAGTCCCTGCAGGCCCGGACCGAGGGATGGATCGCCGGCCTGCAACTGGCGGCCCTGTCGATGCAGGATCGCGCGGACGCGTCGGCGTTCATCGCCGCCCTGCGAAGCAGCCACTGCTATGTCCTCGACTACCTCGCGGAGGAAGTCCTCGGCCGCCAGTCGGGCGATGTCCAGGACTTCTTACTGCGCACATCGATCCTCGACCGGTTCTGCGGGCCGTTGTGCGAGGCCATGATGGGAGGTCCACGGGACGCGAGCGAAAACGAGAAGGGCCGGCACCACGTCCAGGACATCCTCCGATATCTCGAACGTGCCAATCTCTTCCTGGTGCCGCTCGATGCGGACGGTCACTGGTACCGCTATCACAGCCTATTTGCCGATCTGCTGCGGGTACGTCTGCGCCAAGTGCAGCCGGCGCTGTTGCCGGAACTGCATCGCCGCGCCAGTGCTTGGCACGATCAGGCCGGGCTGCCGGTGGAGGCGATCGATCACGCCCTGGCGGCCGGCGATGTTGAATTCGCCGCCCGCCTGATTGAACAGCACGCACATCTGCTCATGGCGATCCGCCGTGAGTCGGGGCTGGCGCTTGGGTGGCTCGATGCTCTGCCGGTCGAGTTCGTGCGCGCCCGCCCCAGCCTCGCGTGCCTGCGAGCTCTTGGGCTTGCGCTCAGCAACG
>DASPUZ010000126.1:0-17326 GCA_035622635.1 bacterium
ACGCGACGATTCCACGCGCTCTACGACAAAGTTTGCAGCCCCGAGATTTTGTGGAGCGCCTGGGGAGCGGTTCGAGCCAATCGCGGGGCACCCGGGATCGATGGTGAAACGATTGAGGCCATCGAGGAGCGGGGCGTCGCGAGCTTTCTCGCCGAGCTCCGGGGGGAATTGCAGCAGGGGACCTATCGGCCGGCATCAGCGCGTCGGGTCGAGATCCCCAAGGCCTCCGGAGGGGTCCGGCCGTTGGATATTTTCACCGTGCGGGATCGGGTGGTGCAGCACGCGGCCCATCTGATCCTGTCGCCGATCTTTGAGGCAGACTTCCTGCCGTGTTCGTACGGGTTCCGGCCGAAGCGCACGGCGCACCAAGCGCTGGAGCAGATTCGGCAGGTCGCCAATCATGGACACGAGTGGGTGGTCGACGCGGATATCCAAGACTGCTTCGGGTCGATCGAGCATGCGAAGCTGCTGCGCGTGATCGGGCGGCGCGTCAGTGACCGGCGGGTCCTGAAGCTGCTGCGGAAGTGGCTTGACGCGGGCGCGATGGTCGACGGGCAAGTCCTGCCGTCTACCGGCGCGCCTCAGGGTAATCCAATTTCCCCGTTGTTGGCGAACGCGTTTCTCCACTGGTTGGACCGGCTGTGGATGAAGCGGGCCCGTCAGCTCGGGGAGTTGGTGCGGTACTGCGATGACCTGGTGATCCTGTGTTGGTCCGAGAATGAAGCTCGGGAAGCTTGGCGGCAACTGGACGCCATCGTGGAGCGACTGGGGTTGCACCTCAATCCACAGAAGACGCGGATCGTGCAGTTGACCAAAGGGCATGAGGGCTTTGATTTTCTCGGATTCCACCACCGGAAGCAAGTTTCTTGGCGGTGGCCGGGTCATTGGTATTTGTACCGGTGGCCCTCCCCGAAAGCAATGCAGGCGATTCGGACCGAGATCAAGGAGATGCTGACGCCAGGCTACCTTGGGGTGGCGGTGGGGACCTTGGGGGAACGGCTCACGCCCGTGTTGCGGGGGTGGGCCGCGTATTTCTGCCGAGGCAACTCCGCGTGCGCCTTTGCGGCAATTGATAGTTACGTACACGAGCGCCTGGCGCTGTTTGCGAGCAAGAAACGCAAACAGGCGGGATGGGGTTGGAGGAAGCGTTACCCGCTATCGTGGCTTCGCGAGCTTGGTGTGTTTCGCTTGAGTGGTGTCTCGCTTCGGAGAGCGCTACATGCGACCTGATGAAGGGCATTGGAAAGCCGTGTGCGGGAGAACCGCATGCACGGTTTGATGAGGGGGCGATGGAGAAGTGCCGAGGTCCACGCGCGAGCACGGGTCTGCAAGCTGCCGTCAGAGGCAGATAGGGCGTGCGCCAGGCAAAGCCTGCGCCCATGGGAGGAGGTGATCTCCGAAACTGGGCAATCGAGCCAAGCGGGTGCGAATCCCGTCCGGTCAAAGCCTAGCCAGCGGGCCGGGAGCGAGTCTTGCGTGGTATACGGGCAACCGTATCTGCGAAGCGGAGACAGCGAGCGGATGGGCCGTAGGTAGGCAGCCCCGAAATAGTCAACGATGTGGGAGCCGAGACCGTGTTCTAGGTCGAAGGCAGCATCTTTTGCTCCGATATGGCGAGGAGCATCTGGCCCACCGGGGTCATGGACTACGGCACGACGTAAGAGGCGCTCGGCAGGAACCTGGGAGGCCCCAGCATTCTCCGTCCTACAGGGCCCGGGGAGGACGGCCGGGTGACCAAGGTCCTGGCCTCCAGTGCGAGCGGCGGCCCACTGGTGGAGAGACGAACCGCGCCGCCGTAGGGACGGTAGCCGCGGTCGAGGATAACCGAAGGCCGAGCGACGGGAGCTGGGGATTCCGACTGCCTCATAGTACCGATGACGCAGGGGAACGTAAGGATCCTGCTGAGGGAAGGGGGCAGCAAGACAACGCAGCGTTGGGAGGAAACATGGGCAGCACTCAGAGGTTGGGAACCATGTCCCCGAAACTCCAGCGCATATCCGAACTGGCGAAGCAAGATCACACGCAGCAATTCACGTCGTTAGCGCACCTGCTGACAGTCGAGATGCTCGGGGAGGCATACCGACGGCTGCGGAAGGATGCGAGCCCGGGAGTGGACGGACTCACCGCGCAGGAATACGAGCAGGATCTTGTACGCAACTTGCAGGACCTGCATCGGCGCCTGCGGGAGGGACGCTATCGTGCTCAACCCGTGCGGCGGGTCTATATCGAGCAGGAGGGAAAGCAGCGTCCGCTCGGGATTCCGGCCCTGGAAGATAAGATCGTCCAGAAAGCCGTCGTCTCGATCCTGGACGCGATCTACGAACAAGACTTCCTGCCATGCTCCTACGGGTATCGGCCCGGTCGTGGTCCTCAGGATGCCTTGGATGAGGTGTTCCGAGCGATCGTCGGAGGTAAAGTGAACTACGTGCTGGAGGTGGACGTCAGGAACTATTTTCAGAATATCGTCCATGAGCACCTGATGACCTTCCTTCAGCAGCGGATCAAGGACAGTAGCCTCATGCGGTTGATTGCGAAGTGGCTCCATGCGGGAGTTCTGGAAGAGGGCCGGTTGCTGCCGACCACCAAAGGGACTTCCCAAGGAGCGGTGATCAGCCCCGTTCTGGCCAACGTGTACCTGCACCACGTCCTCGATCAATGGTTGGAGACGGAGGTCAAGCCGCGCTTGCGGGGGGAAGCACATCTCCACCGTTATGCGGATGACTTTATGTTCGGATTCCAGCATCAGGAGGACGCTGAACGAGTGGCCGGGGTGCTCCGGGAGCGGTTTGCTCAGTATGGCCTTGAGCTGAACGAGGAGAAAACTCGGCTAATCGCCTTCGGGCGGTTTGCTGAGCGAGACCTACAACGTCAAGGCAAGGGCAAACCGTCGACCTTTGACTTCCTTGGTTTCACGCACATCTGTGCGCGGAATCGGGCTGGGAAGTTTACGGTCCATGTCCGGACCGCACGGAAACGCATGCGAAGAGCGATGCGGCGGGTGGCGGAGTGGTGTCGAACGCATCGACACCTTCCGGTGTCCGAGCAACACCGCATCCTCTCGCGAGCGCTTCAGGGGCATTATGCTTACTACGGGCGGCGGAGTAACATGCCGAGCCTGCGCCGGTTCCTCGAATTCACCAAGAGGACCTGGTACAAGTGGCTGCGCCGACGGTCACAGCGCCGGCGTCTCTCGTGGGACGCATATAACCATGTCTTGAGGCGGTGCCCACTACCTGGACCGCACGTGATGCAGCGAGTGACTGCTCGTCCGTAGGGGAGTTGTCTTGAAGAGCCGGATACGGCAAACCCGTATGTCCGGATCCGTGGGGGGCCCGGTGGGGCGACTCACCGGGCTATCCCGAGTGGAATGCTCAGTCTCGTGTCCCGAGGTAACTCGCCATTGCCCTACTCTACCGATCGAACCGTACGAGCACGGGCTGCTTGAGATTGGAGATGACGACCTCGTGTACTGGGAGACATGCGGGAGCCCGCGCGGCAAGCTGGCAGTGGTCTTGCACGGCGGCCCGGGGTCCGGGTGGTTCCTGGCACCGCAGGTTGTTCGATCCAAACGCCTATCGCATCGTGCTGTTCGATCAACGGAACTGTGTGCGGAGCACGCCACGTGCGGGTGCCGCAGATACGGACCTCGGGATCAACAACATCCAACACTTGATTGCCGACATCGAGTTACTGCGCCGGCTTCTCGGCATCGACCGGTGGCTGGTGCTTGGCGGTTCATGGGGCAGCACGTTGGCGCTTGCCTGCGCGGAGACATGTCCCGACCGTGTCACGGAGATGATCCTGTTCGGCGTCACCACCGGGCACAAACGGAGGCGGCACTGGAAGTGCCATAGGCGTTCTAAGACGCGGCGGAGCGCTGTCCCGGCCGACAGCAGGGCTATCCGCTCATGGCTTGCGGCTCAAGGGCACGACCGTCGCGCCGGTGGCCCGGATCAGATCACGACCCGACAGTACGAGTTGCAGCCCCCGCCGGCCAGCGCTGACGCTGAGACAGTCGATCTCGAGGGCACTCTCATCGACAAACACCGGGCAGCGTTTCTTGACCCCGAGAGGCGAGACACCGCCGCGCTGGTAACCCGTGAGCCCCGGGAGGTCCTTCACCGGCACCATCTCCGTTCGCTTGTTGCCGGAATGGGCGGCGAGCGCTTTCAAGTCGAGCTCTGCAGCCGCGGGGACGCAGGCCATCAACGGGCCCGTTCTGTCTCCCCATAACACCAGCGTCTTGAACAGGTGCTCTGGGGGAATGCCCATCTTTGCCGCAGCCGACAGCGCATCGAGCTCGTCCTCCTCGTAGGCGTACTCCCGCAGTTCATAGGCGATCTTCAGCCGGTCGAGGAGGCGAGCCGCAGTGGTCTTCACATTGCTCAGTGTAGCATCCTGTCTTGTTGGCCATGCGGGCCCTGTGCTTGCCGCTTCCGTGACGTGTGACGTATAATCCACGTGTGACGGCGTCCCGCGGTTCTTCCGCCGCGCCGGACTCGTTCCTCGCCGATACCGGCGGAACCAGTCCCGTTGCCCCTGCGGAATTGGTGTTGGTGTCGAGCGGTCCGGGCGAGGTTTCGAACTGGGCCGTTCCCATGGCTCAGGCAGCGGCGGCCTGGGCCGAGCGCCGCGGACTGTCCTTGATGCTCTCGCTGATCCTTCCGCCGTGCCAATTCGCAAGCGGGCAGGAGATCGCGTATGCTCGCCGTCAGGGGCCGTTTTCGCGGATCCTCGGGCCTCGGGCTTGTCTCGCGCTTGTCGTGGGGCTCCGGCGGCTCCCCGTGTCCGGTCCGGGCTGCGTGTTGCATCTCGGCGGCGACCTCTGGTACACGACGGCGCTCGGACGGCGGCTCGGCTTCCCGGCGTTCGCCTACGTGGAGACGGACCTGGTGCGACGGCGCGCTCACCGGTTCCGGCGCATCTTCCTCCCATCCCAAGAACTCGCCGACACGCTGGCGTCCGCGCGCGTGCCGCGGGACCGGCTGGCGGTTGTCGGTGACCTTCGCGTGGACCATCTGATGTCGTTTCGCGGTCTCGCAGGCGCGCCCAGGCGGGGCGCGCACGTGGCGCTGTTGCCGGGGAGCCGCAGGTGGATCGTCGAGAACATGCTGCCGTTCCTCTTGGAGACGGCGGCGGTGATGCGCGCGCAGCGCGGTGAGATCCGCTTTTCCGTGATCGCCTCGCCGTTTCTGGCGCCCGACGGGCTCGCGCGGGTGCTCGAGCCGCACCGCGCAGGTCTGGAGGCGCTTGCGGTCGACGTGGTGCAGGACGGTCGGCTGCGGGTGCTTTCGGGCTGCGATCTCGCGATCACGCTCCCGGGCACAAACACCGTGGAGCTCGCCACTCTCGGCGTACCCATGTTGGTGGTCTTGCCTCTCAACCGGCCCGGGCGTATACGCACAGAGGGCCTGAGCGAGTGGATCGGCAGACTCCCCGGGCTCGGGACCGCGATCAAATCCGCGATGGCCTGGCGGTTTGCGCACCAGGGCCGGCTCGCCGCGTGGCCGAACCGCAAAGCCGGTCGTCAGGTGGTGCCCGAGCTCGTTGGCCGCATCAGTCCGGCCGAGGCGTCGCGCCGTGCACTCGAGCTGCTCGCAGACCCCGTGCGTCTCGACCGCATCGCCGGGGAGCTACGCGGGTTGTACTCGACGCCGCCCGGAGTCGCCCGGCGCATGCTGGAGGAGATGGCGCCCTTTCTGTCGGCTGGCCGGCGCGCTGCGCTCGCGTGAATCGGCTGCTTGTCGTAAGCAACGGGTACGGGGAGGACGTCGAGGTCGCGCAGGTGATTCGCGCGATGCCGTCCGGCGCCGTGGACGTGTTGGCATACCCGCTTGTCGGCCTCGGGCACGCTTATCCCGCGGACGTCACCTTGCTCGACCCACGCCGCGAGTTCCCGAGCGGGGGCTTCGGCGCCAGAGTGGGGCCGATGGCGTTGTGGGACGACATCCGCCGCGGCTGGCTGGGGTTTTGGCGCGCTCAGCGCCGGACGCTCAAGTCGCAGCGCGGCCGTGTCGCGCTGACCGTCGCCGCGGGCGACGTGTACTGTCTTTGGATGGCCGCCCTGGTGGGCGGCCCGATCGTGTACCTGGCGTTGCCGCGGTCCGAATACGTCGGCCCGCACTCGCCGCCCGAGCTGTGGATCATCCGGCGGGCGGCCGCGCACGTGTTCACACGCGACGAGGTGACCGCCGAGGCGCTGCGCCGCCGCGGCATCCCCGCCGAGTATCGCGGGTTTCCGTTGATGGATACGTTGGTTCTCACCGGAGAGTCCTTTGAGATCCCGCCTGCGCGGCCGGCGCTGACGCTCTTGCCCGGCAGCAAACCGGCGGCGTTCGACAACCTGCTTCTTCTGTTGCGTGCTGCGGAGTTGGCCTCGGCGGGAGACGGGAATCGCCCGGCGGTATTGGTTGCGTGGCCCCCAAACCTGTCCCGTGACCGCCTTCGGCAGACTGTGGAGACCGCCGGGGGGCGATGGGTGGATGCCGGCCGGTTCCACTGGCGTGGGATCGATGTGCTCGTCGTGGGCGATCACTTCGCCGACGTGCTGGCGCGCGCGACGGTGGTGCTCGGGATGGCGGGCGCGGCACACGAGCAGGCGGCCGGACTCGGCAAGCCCGTGGTCGCGTTCCCGGGCACGGGGCCGCAGTTCACGGCGCGGTTCCTGCGCGAGCAGCAGCGGTTGCTGGGGGACGCCTTGGTGGTCGCACGCACGCCGGAAGAAGGGGCGGCGGCGGCGTCGGCGCTTCTGCGCGACCCGGTGGAACGGGAGCGCCGCGGCCGCGTCGGCCGCGACCGCCAGGGCCCGCCCGGCGGTGCCGCGGCGATTGCACAGTATCTTCTCGAAAGACTGAGCGCTTGAGTATTCCCGCGCCCGCTTGCTTTCGGGTCTTTCACGACGAGCGGACACGGCTTGCTCGGTGCGGAGAATGGGTGTCACGGTGAACGCCCGCAGCCGGGCGAGCGTCCCCGCCTCCGAGTGGCGGCCGAGTGCCGGGGGATCACGTCTGTCTGCCGCGCGCGAAGAGTTGTGGACCCTCGCGCTGCTTGCCGGCGTCGCCGTGTTGACGTTTTATCGCCTTGGGGCGGGGTCCCTGTGGGATCAGGATGAGACCAAGTACGCGCAGGTTGCCCGGGAGATTCTGGAGCGCGGTGATTGGATCACCCTGTATGTGAACGGCGCTCCCTGGTACGTGCACCCGCCGTTTTACATGTGGCTGACCGCGCTCACAGGGCGTGTCGCCGGCCTGAGCGAGTTCACGGTCCGTTTCTGGTCCGGTGCCTTCAGCATCCTCGCGGTGTATGCGACGGTCCTGATCGGTCGCGACCTGTTTGATCCGCAGGTCGGGCTTCTGGCGGGCGCGATCTTCGCGGTCACGTTCCACGTGCTCGTGCAGTCCCGCCTCGCGGTGTTCGACACCGTGTTGCTGGCGTGGATGCTCCTCGCCGTGCACGCGTTTCTCCGCGCCTACCAAAACGGTCGTCGTGCCGACTACCTGCGCTTCTTTCTGTACTGTGGGCTCGCGACGCTGACCAAAGGGCCGATCGGCCTGATCCTTCCCGGGATGGTGGCCGCGGTGTTCGTGACGTGTCGCGGTTCCTGGTACCGGTGGCGGGAAGTGCCTTGGGTGTCCGGGATCGGTCTCTACGCCGTCGTCGGGCTGTCCTGGTACGCGCTGGAGACGTGGCTTCACGGCCGGACGTTCACGGCGACCGTGTTTGGATACTACGGCGTCGGCCGTTTCTTCGGGGTCGTGGAGAACCAGGCCGGCCCCTGGTACTACTACGTGCCGATCCTGCTCGTCGGCGCGTTTCCGTGGACGGCGTTTTGGCCGGCAGCCGCAGTCTTCCACGGCCGGCGGCTGCGCAGCGACGGCAGCCTGTTCGTCACCCTGTGGTGCCTTCTGACCTTCGCGTTCTACTCCGTCGCGGGCACGAAGCTGCCGAATTACGTCCTGCCGATCTACCCGCTGGCGGCCGTCGGGGTCGCGGCATGGTGTGATGTGTCCAGGCGATCGCCGCGTGTGGGGTGGGCGGACGGGATTTCTCTCGGATTCCTCGTGGTGCTACTCGGCGCTTTGCTCTGGGGCGTGGGTGGCTATCTCGGGCACCTCTACCCACAGCGCTTTCACGCGGTGGGCCACGTCCTGATCTGGCCGGCAGCGGCGCTTGTCGCCGGGGTCGCGCTGGTCCTGGTGCTCTGGGCAGCTGGGGCCCGGCTGGCAGCGCTGGCGGCGCTGTGCGCGGCAATGGCAGTCACGTGGCTCAGCGTTGTGGCATGGATCACCCCCGTGGTCGAGGCCGAGAAGCCCATGAAACCCCTGGCGCTGGAAATCCGGACCGCGCTCAGGCCGGGCGACCGAATCATCGGCTACCGGTTCGATATCTACTCGTCGCTTATTTATTACACCGATCACCACGTGGACTGGGTCGACGACCCGACGGCCCTCCGCGGCGCGGTGTGCGCGCCGGGGCGGGTGTTTGTCGTGAGCCACGAGGACGAGCTGACCCGCGTAGCCCTGCCGGGAACTCGAAGATTCGCCGAACGAGGGGGTGTGCTCGTCCTGCTCAAACCGGCGGAGGCGCGATGCGTGCCGTAGGCGCAAGGGGCGTAGGGATTGTCCGGAACGGTGCGCTCCTCCGCTCCGCAGCACCGGGACTGGGATTCAACTTCGACGAAGCCGCGCTGGGCCGCTGTGCGACCGGCCGGTCGGGGGCCGATGCCCGGCGTATCGCCGCGCCCCGGTTGACGCGTACCAATCTGTTCCCCGAGACCGCCGCGCGAGGCCGCGCCGCCTGCGAGCGTTGTGCCCCCGCGGTTACGTTCGACGCGGAAACAGACCCATCGCTGCACCCGGTCGGTTTTGAGGGAGGGGATCATGGAATACCGTCAGTTGGCTCGGACGGATCTCAAGGTATCGCGCGTCTGTTTTGGCACGATGACATTTGGTCGGCCGGTCGACCAGATCACAGGCGGGCGTATGATCGAGCGCTGCATGGAGGCCGGCATCGACTTCTTCGATACCGCCAACGCCTACCAGAGCGGCGAGGCGGAACGCATCCTCGGCAACGCACTGCTCGGGAAGCGCAAGGGGGTCGTTCTCTCGACGAAGGTTTGGCACAAGATGGGGGAAGGCCCGGACGAGTCCGGGCTGTCCAGGGCCGCCATTCTCCGTCAGGCCGAAGAGAGCCTGCGTCGCCTGCAGACCGACTATCTCGACATCTACTTCTTGCACCGGCCGGACTACGCGGTGCCGATCGAAGAGACTCTCGAGGCGATGGATACGTTGGTGCGGCAGGGCAAGATACGTTACGTGGGAACCTCGAACTATGCCGCGTGGCAAATCTGTGAGATGCTGTGGCATTCCGAGAAAAATGGCCACCGGCCGCCGCTGATCGCCCAGCCAATGTACAACTTGGTGGCGCGAGGCATTGAGCAGGAATACCTGCCGATGGCCGAGCACCTGGGCGTCTCAACCATCGTCTACAATGCGCTTGCGGGCGGCCTGCTCACGGGCAAGCACTCGCCCGGTACGTACACGCCGGGCGGTCGCTTCGATGCGGCATTCTGGGGCAGTTCGCTGTACCGAGGGCGCTACTGGCACCCGCAGACCTTCGCCGCCGTCGATGCCCTCAAGAAGGTGGCGGCCGACGCCGGGCGCAGCCTTTCCAGCCTCGCAATCAACTGGCTGCTGCATCACACGGCAGCCGACTCCGTGCTGCTCGGTGCCTCGCGAATGGAGCAGTTGGAGCAGAACCTCGCGATCTGCGAAGAAGGGCCGCTTTCCCCGGAGACGGTGAAGGCATGCGACGAGGTATGGCAAGACTTCAGGGGGCCAATACCCGTCTACAACCAGTGAGGAGAGTCGTTGACGCGTCCGGTGTGCGCCCGCCAGCAGGCCATTGGGAGCCGCGCGGGGAAGATCGGTATCGAGACATTATGAGTACGGGGGGTAACCGATGTCAGGTAGCGGCATGACCCGACGGCAATTCGTGCGTCGCTCCACGGCTTCGCTCGCGGGTGTTGCGCTCGGTTCGCTTGCACTCCCCCAAGTGACAGCCGCGGCCCCGGTGCGGGGTGGAACGCTCACGATCGCGCGTCCGGTGGACGCGATCTCGCTCGACCTGGCCAAAGACAGCAGCGCGCCGGCGTCCTGGGTGTACGGGTTGATCTACGAGCCCCTCGTTACCCTCGGCACCGACATGAAGATCAAACCTGGCCTGGCGTCGAGCTGGCGCGTGACGCCGACTCGGGCTCGGTTCTCCCTGCGGCGGGGGGTCAAGTTCCACGACGGAACCGTGTGTGACGCGGCGGCGATCAAGGCCAACTTTGCACGCATCTTCAACCCGGACAAGCCCGGCATCTGGGCGAGCTTCGCCGGGCCGATCAAGGGCCTCGAGGTGGTCGACGACTACACCGTGGACGTCGTCACGAGCGAGCCGTTCTCGCCGCTGCTGCTGAACATGAGCATGGTGCACGGCGGGATGGCCAGCCCGGCCGCGGTCGCGAAGTGGGGCGATGACTTCGGGCGGCATCCCGTTGGCACCGGACCGTTCAAGTTCGAGGAGTGGCAGCCGCGCGACCACATCACGCTCGTGCGCAACGACGATTACTGGGGGGAGAAGCCCTGGCTCGACCGCATTGTCTTCCAGGTGATCCCCGACGACTCCGCCCGAATGATCGCCCTGCGCACCGGCGAGGCGGACATGGTCCTCGTGCCGCTCGTCGACCAGATCCCGGCGCTGCAGCACGATCCGAATTTCACGGTCGCGAGCGCCACCGGCACGCGTACGGTGTTCCTTTCGCTCACACTGACACAGCCGCCGATGGACGACGTGCGCGTCCGGCGGGCGGTAATGATGGGCACGGACCGGAAGGCGATCCAGGCGAACCTTGTGCAGTCCGCCGGAACGCTCGCCGACAGCGCCCTGACGCCGACCACCTTCGGGTACTCCCCGATGCACCTGGACAAGCGCTATCCGTTTGACCCGAAGGCGGCGCGGGCGTTGCTGGAGTCTGTCGGCTATCACGCCGGTAGCGGCGGGATGCTGGAGCGCGGCGGGACCCCCTTGGCCTTCACGATGATGGGCTCCCGGGGCCGGTTCCCGAAGGATGCCGAAATCGCCCAGGCGTTCCAGGCGCAGATGCGAGACATCGGCATCCGCGTCGACCTCCAGTTGCCCGAGTACCCGGTTGTGGTCAACGCGCTGCGGACGCCGACCCTGGATCTCCACGTGCTGTTCTCCGCTTACGGCAACCTGACCGGCGACGGTGATTTCACCTTGGTGAACTGTTTCGAATCCGACCAGATCCCGCCGACGGGATGGAACACATTCCGGTACATCAACCCGGCGTTCGACAAGTTGGTGAAGGCGGCGCGGGTCAGCCTCAACGTGTCGGAGCGGATGCAACTGTACGCGCAGGCGCAGGATCTGCTCGCCCGGGACGTGCCATTCGTGCCGTTCTACAACCTGAACAACGTCGCGGCGATGCGGTCGTACGTGAAGGGATTCGTGCCGCACCCGGTCGAGTACGATCTGCGGGTGGCAGGGGTCTGGCTGCAGAAGTAACATGGGACGTGGATGCGCGGATGCCCCCGCGACCACCCGGCCGCGGGGGTAGGGCACGAACGTGATGCGCTTTCTCGCTCGAAGGCTCCTGGCGGCGATCCTGATCATGCTCGGTGTCATCTTCCTCGTCATGGCGACGATGGACGTGATTCCGGGCGACCCCGCGGCGATGATGCTCGGCCAGGGTGCGACGGAGGACATGGTCAAGCGGCTCCGCGCCGAGCTCAACCTTGACCGGCCGATCCTCGTCCGCTATGGGCAGTACTTGGGGCGGCTGGCACGCGGCAACCTTGGGCGGTCGATCGTGGACGAACGCCCGGTGTCCGAGGAGATCAGGGGTGCGTGGATCGCGACGCTGCAGTTGGGAGGGGCCGCGCTCCTGCTCACCATCGTGTTCGGCGTGTTGATCGGCGTCTTCTCCGCGCGCTGGCACCGCTCGCTGTTCGACGGGGCCAGCCGCGTGATCTCGCTGCTGGGTTTGTCGATGCCGGTGTTCTGGACGGGGATCGTGTTCATCCTCGTCTTCAGCCTGTGGCTGCGGTGGCTCCCCAGCGGCGGTCGCGGCGGTTGGATCCATCTGCTGCTTCCCGCGGTGACGCTGGCGATCCCGAGCGTCGCAACGATCGCGCGGGTGACCCGTTCGGCGATGCTCGGCGTGTTGCATGAGGACTACGTCCGCACCGCCTATGCCAAGGGTGTCAAGAGCAGGGCGGTGCTGTTCCGCCACGCCCTCAGAAACGCCCTGATCCCGGTCGTCACCGTGCTCGGCCTGCAAATGGGGCAGCTGCTGGGCGGCGCGATCCTGACCGAGACCGTGTTCTCGTGGCCGGGCGTTGGACGGCTCCTGGTGCAGGCCATCTCGTCGCGGGACTACATTCTGCTGGAGGGCGGGGTGTTGTTACTCGCCGCGACGTTCGTCGTCACGAATTTGGCGGTGGACGTCGTGTACGCGTACCTCGACCCGCGCATCGCTTACCGGTGAGCACGCCGCGCCGCAGTGTGCAGGGGGGACCGTCGGCAACGCCGCAGCCCACGGCGTACCGCACGCCGGGGGCAGCGATGTGGAGGCGGTTCCGCCGGAACCATCTGGCCATGGGCGGGGCGGTGATCCTCGGCGTGCTTGCGGTGACGGCGGTGTGCGCGCCGTACCTGTCCCCGTACGACCCCGCCCACCAAGCCCTCACGGAGAAACTGATGGGACCGAGCGTGCACCACTGGCTTGGGACCGACGAGTTCGGCCGCGACGTGCTGAGTCGCCTCATCTTCGGCAGCCGGGTCGAGCTCGTCGTCGGACTGGCGTCGGTGTCCGTCGGACTGGTGCTCGGGGTCGTGTTGGGTACGGCCGCGGCCTACTGGGGCGGTGTCGCGGACGAACTGACGATGCGCGCGCTCGACGTCCTTTTGGCGTTCCCTTACCTGTTGCTGGCCATCCTGGTCGTGAGCGTGCTTGGCGCCAATGTGCTGAGTATCATCCTCGCCGTGGGTCTGTGGGCGACGCCGGGGTTTGCCCGGGTCATTCGCGGGCTGGTGCTCACCGTCGTGGGCCAGGAGTACATCGAGGCGTCTCGGGCGATCGGTGCGCGCACGATGCGGATCATCGTCCGTCACGTGCTCCCGAACTGCATCTCCGTGTTGATCGTCTACGGGGCGCTGTACATGGCCAGCGCGATTTTGCTGGAAGCGGCGCTGTCGTTCCTGGGACTCGGGGTGCAACCACCGACCGCGTCGTGGGGCCTGATGATCAGCACGGGACGCGACTACCTATTGGAGGCTCCGCACATTGCCACCTTCCCGGGCTTGGCGATCGCGTTCACCGTGCTCGGGTTCAACCTGTTCGCGGACGGGCTGCGAGACGCCCTGGACACGAAGCTCACACTGTGAAGAATCGTCCGGTCGTGACGGACCGGGAACGGACGCCGATACCGTCCAGGAGGGCGGTGCGACGTGTGCAAGGGGGATGAGACGATGGAAATGCGCACCACGTATACGGCAGTCCCGGTCGCGACCCTGGCCAGTGGCGTGGAGGTGCGAATCCCCGTTCACGAGGTGCGGGGGCGGGCGGGCGACGGGCCGACGCTTGGCGTCACGGCGTGTTTCCACGGTGACGAGCAAGTCGGAACAGAGATCCTCTACCGGCTTCTCCTCGCAGTGGATCCGGCGCAGCTCCGGGGCCGGCTGTTGGTTGTGCCGGTGGCCAACCCGCTGGCGTACGAGGCGATCAGCCGGCACACGCCCCTCGACATGCAGAACCTCAACCGCGTGTTTCCCGGGGGCGGCGAGGGGTTCTTCACGCACCAACTGGCCGAGGTGATCGTGACGCACGTCCTGAGCAAGCTGGACTACTATGTTGACTTCCACGCCGGCGGCGTGACGCTTCCGACGGTCGACTACGTGTTCATCCACAACGCAGAGGACCTGGCGCGGGTGTTCGGCTCGCCCGTGCTGTTCCGGCCGCGGGAGGGGTACGGTTATCCCGGATCGGCATCGACCTACACGGTAGGGCGGGGTGTCCCGACCGTCACCGTGGAGTTGGGTGGCGGGCCGGGCGACCAGACGGTCTTCGTGCAGCGCGGGGTCGCCGGCGTTCTCAACATCATGCGCAAGATCGGGATGATCCCTGGGGAACCGGCGCCCGCTCCGCGTCAAACGGTGCTTCGCACGTTGCTCACCATGAGACCCCGCGCCGGCGGGTTCCTTGTGCCCGAGGTGACCGCGCTCAACGCAGAGGTCCCCAAGGGGACGGTCCTGGGGCGCACCCTCAGCCCGTACTCGTTTGAGGAACTCGAGGTGTTCCGAGCCCCGTTTGAGCCGAGCGTAACGGTCGAGGTCCTCGTCAGGCCGTGCCGCATCAACCCCGGCGACTACGGATACATGATCGGCGATCTCTCGACCGCGGAGGCGTAACGGCCTTCGGCCGCTCGGCGAGACACGAGCCGCCGGCCTTCCGCGGGACGATATTGCAGCACGTGCACGGCGCATGACGAGAGAGGAGGGCACGATGGTGTTGCGTACGACGTACACGCCGGTACCGGTGGGGACGCTGGCCAGCGGCGCCGAGATTTCCGTTCCGATCCACGAACTGCGCGGGGAGGCGGGCGACGGCCCGACGCTCGGCCTCATGGCGTGTCTGCACGGTGACGAGCAAGTCGGAACCGAGATCCTCTACCGGCTGATGGCGACGGTGGATCCGGCGCAGCTCCGGGGCCGGCTGCTGGTCGTACCGGTCGCCAACCCGCTAGCGTACGAGGCGATCACCCGGAACACGCCCCTCGACATGCACAATCTCAACCGCGTGTTCCCCGGGGGCGGCGAGGGCTTCTTCACGCACCAGCTCGCCGGGGTGCTCGTGGAACACGTGCTGAACAAGATCGACTATTACGTCGATTTCCACGCCGGCGGCGCGTACGCGACGGTCGACTATTTGTTCATCGAGAACGCCGAGGAGCTGTCGCGTGCGTTTGGATCACCGGTGCTGTTCCGGCCGCCGCGTGGGTATGGCTACGGGGGATCCACGGCGTCGTATACCGTGGGGCGCGGCGTGCCGACGGTGACAGTCGAGTTGGGCGGCGGAGCAATCGACCAGACGGCGTACGTGCAGCGCGGGGTCGCTGGCGTTCTCAACATCATGCGCAAGATCAAGATGATCCCCGGGGAACCGGCGCCCGCTCCGCGTCAAACGGTGCTTCGCACGTTGCTCACCATGCGCCCCCGCGCAGGGGGGGTCCTGGTTCCGGAGGTGACCGCGCTCAACGTGCAGGTGCCCAAGGGGACGGTTCTGGGGCGCACGCTGAGCCCGTACTCGTTTAAGGAACTCGAGGTGTTCCGGGCGCCGTTTGAGCCTAGCGTCACGGTGCTGGTCCGGGTTACGCCGTGTCGCATCAACCCCGGTGACTACGGATACATGATCGGGGACCTGTCCACGGCCGAGACCGCCTAGTTGTAACCGGGGGCGGGTCGGCCGGAGGCACCGCGTCCGACCCGCTAGGCCCGGCGACCTGCGCGCGGACAGCGCTCCGGGAGATCGTCAGGGCTCACCGGCCGGTTCGCTGATCACCTCGGCTCCCTTCTCGGTGACCAGCACGGTGTCCGATCGACCGACGATCCGGTCCGGCTGCCGGATGTACAACTGCACGCACATGCACATGCCGTATTCGAGCGGCCGGTCGAGGTCCGTGGCGTCTGCCGCCTTCGGGCGCTCGTCGGTCCTGAGCCCGAGCCCGCGGACGATGGGATAAGTTCTCCGGCCGGCCAGTCCGGCCTCCGCCAGCACGTCGTCGGCGGCCTGGACGGCCTCGCGGAGCGGGTTCCCGGGGTGGAGGTGACGGATTGCTGCCCGTTGGGCGGTCGTGGCGAACTCGAGCGTACGCCGAGCGTCGTCCGGAGGCGTGCCTCCCGGCACAAACAGCGTCCGCCCGATGTTCGCTCGGTACCCGTGTACGCTGAGGTCGCTCAGTATGAAGAGGACTTCACCGGGCCCCACGGTCCGACCGGTCGCCGCGTCGTGCAGCCGGTTGAGCTTCGGCCCGGAGACGACGTTGGTCTGGCACTGGACGACCGCAGTCGGCCAGCGGCGGGCTCCCACGGTATGAGCGGCGAAGTCCATCGTCGCCTTGACCTCGAGCTCTGAGACTCCCGGTCGGACGCGCGATACGGTCTGGGCCATCGCCGATGCCGCCAACTCCGCCGCTTGGCGCAGCCACTCCTGTTCTTGCGAATCCTTGATCATGCGGAGATCAGCGAGCGCGTCCGTCCCGTCCGCGAACCGGTAGCGACTGAGCGCGTCCTGGAGCACGCGGACCCGATCGAACGAGAGCGCACCAGACTCGATCGCGAGCCCTCCCTCGCGGATGCCGGCGCGCTCCAACACGCGGCGGCAGGCTTCGGCGGTTGTCCGGAACCCCGCGGTCCCCGGATCGTACGGCTCAAGCGAGCAGCGGGCCACCGCGTGCGCGAGGAGATCGTCGGCGCGAGGGACGAGGAGGACGGGCTCTCCGCGGGCCGGCACAATGGCGAGCGCGAATGGCACGTGCGCGTTCCACGTGAAGAACCCGGTGAGGTAGCGGATGTTCTCCGGAGACGTGATCAGCGCGGCCGCCTCGCCGCGCTCCTCGAGCTTGTGCTGCAGTGCCTTGACGCGCACAGCTATCCCCCTTCTGCGCCTGCTCGGACCGAGTCGTCGTGCCTGCGATGCCGACTCGACCGGCCGTCTCGGGCGCGGTGCTCGCTAACACAGTTCCCGGCGGCCGTGGCCAAGCCTCCTGATCGACGCGCTCACATCCACCAATGATAGCCGAGCGAGGCGTTCACCGCGGTGGCGTACGTCAAGTACACGAGCCAGAATCCAGCCAGGAACTGCCAGAGACCCACGAGGCGTTCCCAGCGCGGCTGTGGCTGGCTGGCGAACTTCGCGGGGAACTCGGCGAGGTAGATGAGCGTGACGAACCCGAAGAGGATGGCCAGCGGATAATCGTTCGCCGCGGCGAAGACGCCGAGCCCGAGGAGCGACATCAGGAGGAACGGAATCAGCATCCACGCGTCGGGTTCTGAGCTCGCGCCGATGTACCGCCGATACGCGAGAACGAACCAATGCACCCCGTAGGCGGTGAACGCGATGCCGGCCATGTACAAAGGCGGGGTGTTTCCGAACACATCGAACCACGTCAGCCCGACGATCAGATAGACACCGGTGAGGAACTGCATGAATCCCGGCATCCAGAACCCCCACAGTGCGATCGTGCGATTCGCTTCCGGGCTT
>DASPUZ010000127.1:0-11252 GCA_035622635.1 bacterium
TCCAGGACGTCCGCGGCGGGGACGGCGATGATCGCCAGGTCGACGGGGCCGGGGATCTCCTCGACCGTGCGGTACGCCGGGACCTCCTGGACCGTCGCGGCGGCGGGATTGACCGGGTAGACGGGCACCCGCAGCCCGTAGTCGAGGAGGTTGTGAAAGATCTCGCCCCCGATCGTTCCCCGCCGGCGCGACGCCCCGATCACCGCCACTCCGATCGGGGCGAAGAAGGCACGCAGCGCATGCTCGGCCGCGATCTGGTCCCGCCGGTAGAAGCGGTCGAGCGCGTCCTGCGTGAGCGCGGTGGGGAAGGTCACCGTGAGCTCCGAACCGGTGAAGCGGATGCCGATCGGCAGGCCGGACTCGCGGAAGACCTGGAGCATCTGAGCGTTATGCGGCAGCACGAGCGCTTCGAAGAGGCCGATGCCGTGCATGACCGCGATCTCGCAAAGGTGTCCCAACAGCATCGTACCGAGACAGCGCCCCTGGTAGTCGTCCGCGACCGTGAACGATGCTTCCGCGCTGCCGGCCTTCGTGGTCTGGTACGCGGCATGGCCGACGATGCGTCCGTCGACTCCCGTCACCGCGACCAAGCCGAAGTGTCGATCGTAATCCACCTGGACGGCGCGGCGGGCGTATGCGACCACGGCGTCGTCCGACGTCGTGCCGAAGAACCGGAGCGCCCGCGAGTCCGGCGACAACGCGACCAGGAACGCGCTGAGCCGAGGCTCGTCATCGGGACGGACCGGTCGGATCCGGATGGCGGTGCCGTCGCGCAGGACCGCGTCGGTCTCGCGATCGGCGGGATACACCGCTTCCGTTTCGCCGGTCACGGCTCGATTAGACCCTTGCGAATCGCGTACCGTACCAGCTGGGTCCGGTCGTGGAGTTCGAGTTTCTCCATAATGTGGGCTCGGTGGGTCTGAACCGTCTTGACGCTGATAAACAGCCGCTGGGCAATCTCCTGGTTGGAGGCGCCCTCGGCAACGAGCGTCAGAATCTCCTTCTCGCGCTCCGTGAGCCCGTCGTACGCTTCGCGTCCTTCACCGGCCTCGAGGCGCTTGAGGTAGTCCTCGACGACCGCCTTGGCGACGGACGGGTAGAGAAACGCTTCGCCCCGCCGGGCCGCGCGGACCGCTTGCACGAGATCCGTGGCGGCGGCGCGCTTCAGGACGTAGCCGGATGCCCCCGCCTTGAGGAGCTGGAATACGTATGTGTCGTCGGCGTGCATGGTGAGCGTCAGCGTCTGGGTCTCCGGGAGTGCAGCCTTGATCTGACGCGTTGCTTCGACACCGTTGAGGCGCGGCATGCTGATGTCGAGCACGACAACGTCCGGCTTGAGCCGGCGTGCCAGATCGACCGCCTCGAGGCCATCCTCGGCCTCGCCCACGACCTCGATGTCGGGCTCCGCGGTCAAGATCATCCTCACGCCTTCGCGTACGATCGCGTGGTCGTCCGCGAGCAATACCCTGGTCTTGGGCACGCTGGGCCCGGATGCGTCCGTCACAGGCTCTATAGATTCGGGCTTGCTCGCGTGGCTCCTCGCGTGGCTCCTTGCGGACTTCTTGGCGCTCTGCCTCCGCGGTTTGCGTTCGCGCAACATACAGATTACATACACCCTGGCCGAAGAGACGGCCCATCGGGCCAGGACCTGATTTGGGATGGGCGGCTGGCCCCCGCGCGACCCGGGACGCCGCCTGGGCCGCGGCGTTTGGCGCTGGGAACGACGCCGGGGATCGGGTCGCCGCCCGATACCCTTAGAAGCGGGGGCCGGTTAGACTGGGTTCGTATTCCGGTGCGACCGGGTAACGTAGGTCGCGGGGGGCGTCGCTCTCGGGGGGAAGCGGCGCCCCTTTTGCATTCTCCGCACGCTCGTGCACGCATCGTGCCGTCCGCACCCCGGTCTGCCGGAACTGCGCGCCGTCTTTCGCTCCCGGATTGTGGGCATGATCAGGTAGGAAGGTGCAATCGCCTTCGCGGACGCAGCGCTCCACGTGTGGGGATGCCGTGTTTATCCACAAGATCTTCGGAGAGACGACGGTGCGTCAAAGACTGTCCCTGCCCGACGGCTATCGGGTGAGAGAGATCGAAGGACAGTTGTATCTGTTCGACCCGCGGGGGATTCCGCTCGCGGGTCCGGCGAACGCCGCGACGATCGACAAGTGCGCCTGGCGCGACGTCTGGCGGCACATCGACGACGAGCTGAGAGAGGAGATGGCGGCGTTGCACGCCGGGGACCGGTCGCTGCACACCCTGCGGCGGGTGCGCCAATACCTGCACATGGTCGACGCCGTCAACCATCACGAGCGTGCCGCCACGGCGCGGCCGATCCGGCGAGAGGTGGTCCACTGGGGCGCGCTTGCCGTTTCGGCGGCGCTGGCTGCAGCACTCATGGTTGGACCGATCAGGATCGGGCCGGTTCAGGAGCGCCCCGGACCCCTGACGACGCCTGTCCAGCACGCAGCGCCGGTATCCGCGACGCGGCCGGAGTCTTCCACGCCGGCCCAGCGCGGAGCCGCATCGCCCGTCGCCGCTCGTCGCATGGCCGCGAGGCCGCTCCGACCGGCTCACGCCGCCCGGTTGGCGGTGCGCCCCCGCGCCCGGCCGGCGTACGGAGTGGTGGTGGGAGCCTACCCGGACGCAGCCGAGGCGGATAGCGTCATGCACCTCGTCCGGAGCAAGGGATACATCGTGGATGTCGTGCCGCGTGGGACAGTGGCCCAAGTGGTGACGCCTCCGTATCGGACTCGCATCCAAGCCGAGCGCGTGGCACGCGCGCTCGAGGACATCGGTCTTCCAGCGCGACTCACGGCGCTCGGGGCGCCGTGAGGGGTTGCGGACGGGCGGAAGTTACCGGCGGGCCCGGATGTCCCGCTCCGGGTCCGGAACCATCGGTTTGAACGGCGGTGCCGGCTTGAACTGCATCGTCACGTCACCGATCCGATCCGGGTGATTCACCAGATCCAGCATTCGCGTGCCGGACCCGCGGGCAAAGTCTATCTGTCCAAGGTCGACCCAAATGACGTTGGGGCTGGTCGTGGACTCGAGGAAATACAGCTCGTTCGTGAGGTCCGCCACGGCGCGCCAGATGGTCGGATTCACTTCAGGGTGTTGGGCGCTCGCCACCGCGAATGGCTGAGAAACGTTCCGCACGCTGAAGATGCTCGCGATGGCCTCTCGTCCATTCTTGGGAGCGGGCAGGCGATCGACATGATACGTGGCGCGCACGAACCGGTGCGTCGAGCCTTCGCTTCCGGGGGCGGTTTCTGTCCACCGAAACCCTGGTACCGCTTGAGCTCCGGGAGCTGCTTGTCGTAGGTGGGCGAGTTCGTCATCACCCGGTACGCGCGGCCGTGGTAGATCTCCGGCTTGCCGTTGATGATCTCGATGATCGCGCTGTCACCCGCCCTGTCGCCGATCACCAGGTGCATCGGGACCGACATTCCTCCCGCGGGCGGGGTGGTGATCGGTCGCACCTGGAACGGATGCTCGCGCACGCAGGCAACGGCCTCGTGACCGCAGCGAAGTTGTCGAGGAAGAACGTGAGCCAGGGGCTCAGCGCGAGGCCGGGTTGTTTCGCGTCCCGTTGCGCGCCGGAGTTGCTCTCGCTCAGCCACAGCTCGCTTCCCGCGAGTCCGCGCTCGTTGATCCCGTCCGCCGCGGCGAGATCGAACGCTGTGGCGACCACGCCCCCGTACTTCGAGGTCCACGTAAGCGGGTTGATCGGCATGAGGCCGGTGTGGGCCATGCCGCGCGGGAAGATCTAGAGGTTGGTGCGCACGTCTCGGAAGAAATCCATGTTCCGGCCGACGACGGGCCCACCGGTGGGCTGCCACAGTACCCGGGAGCACGCCAGCGCCGCCGGGGTCGAGACCGAAGACGCCGCCAGTGCGAGTGTCAGGACAACGGCCGCGCTCATACCGCGGTGCCGGGTGGTCCGACGACGGGCTCGACCCCTCACGGTGGGGAACCTCCCTGAGCAATCTCCGCGGGGGGCCGGCGAAGCAACGCGCATCCCCTTGGAGCGAAGTCGCCTCTGTTGCTGTTCGTGCCCACAAGCGAAAGCGCGTAGACAGCCGTCGCGACGCGGCGTCCGCGGCCCGGGCCTTCTTCTGTAGAACGTTCCTCAAGCCTCCGAGCAATTTCCCTCAACGTCTACACACGCCGAGTTTCGGGTATCTGGAGTGATAGCGTTCGGTGTACATTGACTCGTGCCGCTCGCGTTCGGGTGAACGCCATGGGGACGCCCCGGAGTGAAGTCGACCGCGTGGACCGCCGCCAGGCTGATGGGGCCGTCCCCTGCGCTGCGGACGCGCATTCACCCGACCCCAACGCGCCCGATTCGGCTCGCAAACGGCTTCGGGTCGTCCTGGTGGGAGATCACGCACTCCAGGTTAAGCGGATCATCCGGGTACTGGACCGCGCCGGTTTCGCCCCCGAGTGGCAGCGCATCGAGGGAGAAGCGGCGTACGTCGACGCCCTCGCCGCTTCTCCGGACGTCATCGTCTCCCAGACGTCGCTCGCCGAGTTCGGGGCGCTGCGAGCCCTGGAATTGCTAGAGGCGCGCGGAATGGACACACCGTTCCTCGTGGTGTCGGGGACCGTCGAGCCGGAAGTCGTCGCGGAACTCGTACGTCGTGGCGCCACCGACTGCCTCTCGAACGAGCGGCTCGAGCGGCTGGGCCCCGTGGTTCGGCGTGCCCTCGATGACCGCCGGCGCCGCGTGCGCAGCCGACAGGCGGAGGCCGCTCGGCGGGCCGCCGAGACCAACTATCGCAACCTGGTCGAACGCGTGCCCGTCGGGCTCTGCCGCACCACGGCAGCCGGCGAGTTTCTTCACGCGAACCCCGCGTTCTTGGACCTCACGGGGTACCCAAGCGTGGATGCGCTTCGTACGGTCACGGCACGCGCGCTCTACGCGGACCCGGCCGACCGCAGGCGGTGGAGCGCGTTCCTCGAGCGCGATGGCAAGGTGACGGACTTCGACATGCAGATGCGCCGCCGCGACGGAGCGGTGATCTGGGTTCGCGCGAGCGCGCACGCGGTGACGGATCCGACGGATCACACCATGAGTTACGAGGGGGTCCTTCTGGACCTCACCGCCAGCAAGCGGGCCGAAGCGGAGATACAACGCCGGACCAGGCAACTGGAGGCGCTCACCGAGGTCGGGAAGCGGCTCCGCGAGGCCGATCGCGTGGAGCAGATGTACCCGCTCCTGGTGGATACGTCGATGGACCTGCTGGAAGCGCAGCACGGTACGTTGAACCTCGTGGACGGCGACCGGCGGCGTCTCGTGGTCGTGTACACGACGGGGGCCATGGGGGAAAAGACGGGAGTCACCTTCCCGATCGCGGGGAGTCTCTCCGAGCACGTCGTCGCCACGGGAACGCCGTACGTGACTCATGATCTCGCGCGGGAGCCGCGTCTTCCGTGGCTGCGCTCCGCGTACTACGACACCCTCGGGCCCGCCGTGATCGTCCCGATGCGGTGGGAACGCGACGTCGTCGGGACGTTCTGCCTCGGCCGCGTGAAGGGCACCGAGACGCGTCCGTTTTCCGACGCCGAGGTGCGGCTGCTCGACGCCATCGCCGAGATCGGAGGCACAGCGATTCGGCGGGCGCAACTCCACGACAATTTGGAGCGGGCCTACATGCAGATGGTCCTGGTCCTCGCGCGCACGGTCGATGCCCGGGATTCGTACACCGGGACCCACAGCGAGCATCTGGCCGTCTGGACAGAGGCGGTGGCGCGGGAGCTTGGCTGCGGGGAGCAGGAGGTCCAGGCGATTCGCTGGGGGGCTCTGCTGCACGACATCGGCAAGATCGGGCTGTCGGATGAGATCTTGCGCAAGCCGGGACCCCTCAGCGACGACGAGTGGGCCGTCATGCGGAAGCATCCGGTGATCGGTGAGGAGATTCTCCGGCCGGTGGATCGCATGCGGCCGGTGGCCGCGCTGGTGCGCCACCACCAGGAGCGGTGGGATGGGCAGGGGTATCCCGACAGACTGCGGGGTGACGCGATCCCGCTCGGTGCACGCATCGTCGCGGTGGCCGACGCGTACAGCGCGATGATGGACGACCGGGCCTATCGCAAGGGGCGGGCCAAGCGGGAGGCGTTGCACGACCTTCGGCGCGGCGCCGGAACGCAGTTCGACCCGAAGGTGGTCGACGCGTTCTGCCGCGTTCTGGAGCAGAGCCCGGCGCTCGGGGGCACCCTCCGTGCTCAACCCGGTCAGCCCGAGGCGGACACTGCCGTGGAGCCGGCGGTACAGGCGATCGCGCGATCCCTCACGCAGGCGCGACAGGTCGGGCGTGTCATGCCCGCCATGGCCGACGTCGCGAAGCGACTGCTACGTCCGCTGGACCTGCGCGCGGTCTTCGACGAGATCCTCAGCCAGATTCAGGAAGTCTTCGCCTATCCGACGTCCGCGATTTGGCTGACCGATGACCGCACACAGGAACTCCACGCGGAGGCGCAGCGGGGATACGACCCGGTCGTCATCGAGACGCTTCGGCTGCGAGTCGGAGACCAAGGGATCACCGGTTGGGTGGCTCGGTACGGACGACCGTACTATGCGGCCAACGTCACCCACGATCCGCGCTATGTGGCCGCCGGCCCCGGGATCGCGTCAGAAGTGGCCTATCCGCTCATCGTCGATGGGCGCGTCATCGGAGTGCTCGACGTCGCAAGTCCGATCATCGACGCCTTTCCGCGAGACGTTCGCGACCTGCTGGAGACGTTCGCCACGCTGGCGGGTCTGGCGATCCTGCGCGCACAGCGCGACGACGACCTGCAGCGACTGGCGCTGACGGACCACCTCACGGGGCTGGCCAACCACCGCGCGCTATGGAATACGCTGGAACGCGAGACCGCGCGGGCTCGACGGGCCGGGCACCCCTTGTCCGTGATGATGGTGGAGATCGATCGGTTCAAGCTCACGAACGATCACTTCGGACATCTCCAGGGCGATGCGGTGCTCCGCAGGGTGGCCGATGTGCTTCAACAGCATACCCGCGCCGGAGATCTGGCCGCGCGGTTCGGCGGAGACGAGTTCGTCCTGCTGCTGCCCGGCGCGTCCAAGCGAGACACCGTACGGATCGCGGAGCGTGTCCGATGCCACGCTGCGGAGGTCTCTCAGGAAGTGGAGCGTGCGCCGCTCACGCTCAGCATCGGCTTGGCGGGCATGCCGGACGATGGGGATACGCCAAGCGCGCTGATCGAGGCCGCCGACCGGGCGATGTACCAGGCCAAGTATATCGGCGGCAACCGCGTGAGTATCGCTTGACCGGGTGGCCGACGCCGCCGAGCGTCCTGGCGCCGTCTCGGTGAAGAGCGGCGCGAACCCCGCTTTCGGGAGGCGCATATGTCAAGCGAGGATGCCGGACGCAGCGCCGTCTTCGCGTTGTGCCCGCGGAGCAGGAGACGGCGCAACGCATCGGACGCCCCGGAGCGCCGGACTACGCGGCCTCACGCGACGGAGGTCTCGCGCCGCCCTGCAACATGAGGTGCCGGTTCAAGAGCAGGGCACACAGTATGGAGGCGGCGCCGACACCCGGAACCACGGCATAGCCCCACAGTGCCGCGACGACGCCACCGATCATCGCGCCAGCAACGCCTCCGATGGCCGCGGCTGCGTTGTAGAATCCCATGCCTTCTCCTTCCCCGAGGGGGCTTAGGTGTGCCGCACACGCTGCACTGCTCACGCTCAAGATAGACCATGCGAATTGCAGCGTAGCGAACGCGATCTCCGCGCACCGAGCGCCGGGCGGGCCGACCAGATACCCGAGAGCGGCGATGGCCAGGAGGCTTGTGGTGCGGGTCATGAGCGCGATCTGGATCATCGGGCTCGCTCCCAGGCGGTTCGTCCACGTGCACACGGGTGTGAAGAGAAACAGCGAGAGTCCGACGACGAGCGCATAGACGAACGACGACTCCCCGGGGGTGACGCGGAAGATTCGTGCCATGAAGACGGGATAGACCGTGTAGAACATCTGACTTCCCGTCAGCGCGAGCGTCCACATGGCAAGGAACAAGGCAAACGGCGACCTGAGGTGATGCCAGACGAGGCGGGGGCGCACCAGCCGAGGCCCCGGGATCGGGTGGACCGATCGTGAGGGGAGACGGGCCGTCCGCCAAGCCGGGACCGTCGCGACGAGCGCCACCAAGCCATTGATCGCAAAGCACGCACGAATCCCAACCCATGCGACCGTTGACGCCGCCAGCAACCCGACGATTTGGCCGCTGACGTAGAGGAGCTGCGCCGCGCCGATCCGAGACGGCCACTCGTCTCTCGGATGCGTGCCGGTGACAAACAGGTAGGCCATGGTCACAGCCGCGCCGGAGCCGGCGCCCGCCGAAAATGCGAGGCCACACATGGCGGGAAGGTTCTGTGCCCACGGGAATGCCGCCACGGCACCGCCCGTGACGAGCGCGCCACCGGCGAACAAGACCCGGTGCCAGCGGTATCGATCGGCGAGCAGGCCGCAGAGCGGTGCCAGCACGCTTCCAAGGTTGAAGGTGGCCATGACGAAGCCGATCGCACTTGGGCTTCCGCTGCGGGCCACCGCGAGCGGCATGAGGATCGGGACACCTCCCGACACCGCGGCGCCGATAAGCGCATAAGGGAGGGCCCAGGATTCGATGTACGTGCGCCATGGTCGGGCGCCGCCCGCCCGCATGGCGATGACAAAGTCAGGTCGATCGGCCGAGCCGCTTGCCGCCCGCGCCGATCTGGTCTCGTTCACCCCCACGCGGTTGGTCATCGATCGTCCGCCACTGTCGCTTGAGTATACCCTAGCATGGCAGTAGTAGGCGGTCACGCGAGTGGACGGCAATGCGCTTCCGTCGAGATCGGACCCAGGAGAGCGACTACGATGGCTGCCACATTCAGCGAATGCTCGCCGCACTGCGGGTTTCCCGTCCATCGGCGTACGACGCGCAAACGGTGCCACCAGGGCGATGGTTTGGGAATTCGCTACCGCAGTGCTATTCTTTGTGTGGGACGCTCCGGGTTTCCGGTGCGGATCGCGAGGAGCGTCGGTACCGCGCAATCGGCGAAGATTCACGGATGCCGCAATCTCCCCGAAGGGTTGACGCCGAGAGGATGATCCCATGAAGCACTGCGTTGTCAGCCACGAGTGCCGTGACGGCGTTCACGCTGCTTTGCGCGCGCAGGCGTACCGTGGGGTCGCGTGCATGAATCGCGAGGCGCCCGGTCGAACCAGCATCTCAGCGGGGGGAAAAGGGGAGGGACAGATGAGGGCAACGAGAACGTGGATGATTGCGGCGGTGACGGCCGGCATGATCGCGGTGGCGTTCGGCGGCCCAGCAGGACGGGGTCCCGTGGGCCGGCCTGTGCAGGCGACCGCGGGCAGCGGCCTCGTCGCGTCGCCGGTGTCGGTCGCCGTCACGCCCGTGCCGGCGCTCGCCGCCGCTCCGGGTGGGCGGACGGCCTACACCACGGGGACCGTGCAGTTGCGCAAGGATCCCGGGGGCGCCGTCGTCGGGACAGTCACCCCGGGGACGACCATGTCGGTGACGGAGACGAGCGGCACCGATGCCCACGTGACTGTCGCAGGCTACTCCTCGGCGGGGAGCAGCGCGGTGGTCACCGCGGTCGGCGTGCGGATCGTGCTGGTCACGCTCACCGCGCCCGATCAGGCGGACCGAAATCTCGGCGCCCAGACCAAAGACAGCTATGGCACGGTCTGGACCGAGGTCACGGTCAGTGGATGGGTCCCGTCGAACGCGTTGACTGCCGACGTGCAGACCGTGTGGGCACACGGGAGGCAACTGTACGAGGCCCACTGCAGCTCATGTCACTCGCTGTATGCGCCCGACCAGTATACGGCGAACCAGTGGCCCGGTACCCTCCAGGGCATGGCCAGTCAGGGTGGGCTTAGCGGGGATGACCTCACGCTCGTGTTGAAGTACTTGCAGACGCACGCGAAGCAACAGTAGGGCCGTCCCCGGCCCGGTGGGTCCACGTCTCCGGCACCGTCGTCCTGTTCCTGCTGGTGCTCCAGTTCACCACCTTCTACCGCCGGACGCCCGAACGCCACCCGCTACGCCGGCCGATCGCGATGGCCTGTGCCGTGGTCGGGCCGGCGTACCTTGGCGCGCACGCTCCGATGTCGCCGGCCCCAACGGCGGGCGGGAACGCGACCGCGGCTGGCGCGCGGGAGCTTCAGCCGCAAGAGTGCGCGGCGACGTCATCGCCGGTCTTGGCGGTACCGTCGGACCCACCTGACGCACATCGTCGCCACGAGGACGCCGGCGCAACCCTGCGGCGCCGATCGTTCGCGGCGCAGGGACGATGCCGGGCTACCCCACCTCACGCCAGCCGCGCTCGACGCGGTCCTCGACGACCTGCAGTCCGGACGCGACGCCGGCCTCGGGGAGCCCGTGTCTTCTTGAGGTTCGCGGTCGCGTCCGCAGCAAGGTCGGGGCGGCGTTCGATACCTGTTCTGTTTGCAGGTCTGTCCTGTTTGCAGGTCTATGGAGGTTGGTACCGTATTCTCGTTAACTAGGCATATCCGGTGAGGGCGAAGCCCTCGGGGGGGGTAAACGATGCAGCCGATCACACGAAGGGCGTTGCTTCAACGCGGCGGGCTCGCCATCGGGGGTCTGATCGCAGCCCCGCTGATCGGGGTGTCGACCGCCCGCGCGGCATCCGAGAGCGCGACGGTGACCACGCTCGGCAACGCGCACTGGGGGCTGTTCACGGCGGAGGTCACGGGCGGCCGGCTGGTTCGGACGCTGCCGTTCTCCAGGGACCCGTATCCGAACCGCATGGTCACGGTCATGGCGGACCTCGTCTACTCGCCCAACCGCGTGAAGCTCCCGATGATCCGCCAGGGGTTCTACCGGGACCGGTCCAAGAGCGACCCGTCCGCACGTGGCAAGGAGCCGTTCGTGCGCGTATCCTGGGATGAGGCGCTCGACATCGTCGCCGGCGAGTTGCGCCGGGTGAAGACCCAGTACGGGAACCGCGCCATCTATGGCGGCAGCTACGGGTGGCAGAGCCCCGGCAAGTTTCACGGCGCCGTCGCGGCGCTGCAGCGGCTCCTTACGCTGTTCGGTGGCTACGTTTATGCCGTCAACTCCTACAGCGCCCCCACGCTGCCGGTGATCAGCCCGCACGTGGTCGGCGACGCCGCGCCGAGGGCATCGGCGTGGCCCAGCCTGATCAGGAACAGCAAGCTCGTGGTAATGTTCGGGTACGATCCGCTGGTGAACGCTGAGGTGCTCTCGGG
>DASPUZ010000128.1:0-3778 GCA_035622635.1 bacterium
TCCAGGACGTCCGCGGCGGGGACGGCGATGATCGCCAGGTCGACGGGGCCGGGGATCTCCTCGACCGTGCGGTACGCCGGGACCTCCTGGACCGTCGCGGCGGCGGGATTGACCGGGTAGACGGGCACCCGCAGCCCGTAGCCGAGGAGGTTGTGAAAGATCTCGCCCCCGATCGTTCCCCGCCGGCGCGACGCCCCGATCACCGCCACTCCGATCGGGGCGAAGAAGGCGCGCAGCGCATGCTCGGCCGCGATCTGGTCCCGCCGGTAGAAGCGGTCGAGCGCGTCCTGCGTGAGCGCGGTGGGGAAGGTCACGGAGAGTTCCGAACCGGTGAAGCGGATGCTGATCGGGAAGCCGGACTCGCGGCAGACCTCAAGCATCTGGGTATTGTGGGGGCGCACAAGCGCTTCGAAGAGGCCGATGCCGTGCATGGCCGCGATTTCGCAGAGGTGTCCCAACAGCATCGTACCGAGACCGCGCCCCTGGTAGTCGTCCGCGACCGTGAACGATGCTTCCGCGCTGCCGGCCTTCGTGGCCTGGTACGCGGCGTGGCCGACAATCCGCCCGTCGGTACCCGCGACGACGACCAAGCCGAAAGTCTGATCGTAGTCCACCTCGGCGGCGCGGCGGGCGTATGCGATCACGACGTCGTCCGACGTCGTGCCGAAGAACCGGAGCGCCCGCGAGCGCGACGAGAGCCCGAGGAAGAAGGCCCTGAGCCGAGGCTCGTCATCGGGACGGACCGGTCGGATCCGGATGGCGGTGCCGTCGCGCAGGACCGCGTCGGTCTCGCGGTCGGCGGGATAGACAGCTGACAGCGATTCATTCGTCATGTCTCATCACTCTCCGCGCCGTGCGTGGTGCCGAGGGCGTTACGGGTCGATTAGTCCCTTGCGGACCGCATACCGGACCAATTGAGTTCGATCGTGGAGCTTCAGTTTCCTCATGATGTGGGCCCGGTGGGTCTGGACCGTCTTGACTCGGATGCCCAGACGCTCGGCAATTTTCTGGTTGGAAAGGCCTTCGGCGACAAGGCCCAGAATCTGTTTTTCCCTTTCGGTAAGCCCATTGTACGCTTCCTGTCCCCTGCTGGCCTCGAGGCGATTGAGATAGTCCTCGACGGCCGTCTTGGCGACGGACGGATAGAGAAACGATTCGCCCCGCCGGGCTGCCCGGATCGCCTCCACCAGGTCGGTGGCGGCGGCGCGCTTCAGTACATAGCCGGATGCCCCCGCCTTGAGGAGTTGAAAGACGTACATGTCGTCTGTGTGCATGGTGAGGGTGAGCGTGCGGGTCTCCGGAACGGCGTTCTTGATCTGGCGGGTTGCTTCGATGCCGTTGAGGCGCGGCATGCTGATGTCGAGCACGGCCACGTCCGGTTTGAGCCGGCGGGCCAACGCAACTGCCTCCACGCCGTCCTTGGCCTCGCCCACGACCTCGATGTCGGGTTCCGACGTCAGGATCATTTTCACTCCTTCGCGCACGATCGCGTGATCGTCCGCGAGGAGCACCCGGATCTTGGGGACGGGAGACGCCGGAGTCACCGGCACGGGATTTCTTGCTCCGGAATTGGTCACGGAACTCCTTGCGTGGCCTCACTTTGCGGACGCGCCCTTGTATTCAAACCACAGTCTACCAACCCTGCGTCGGAGGAGTCCATCGGGTAGGAACCTGATTTGGAGTCGGGGTGGACGGACGGCTCGCCGTCGGGCCGCCTCGCAAAGGTGGCGCGCCACGCGCTCTTGCCGGAACGGCTCGTGACCCACGTGCTCGGCCCACTGGCGATTGGCGACCATGACGCCGATCGAGTGCGCGAAGCGAAGATGCGCCGCACATGGCGTCTCATGATATGGGTCCGTGACGGGCCGGCGTGTTTCGAACCGGGGGCAGGGCCAGCCCCGTGGGAAACTGTGGTACGGTGGATAGAGTGGCTGTCATTCATCGGCCGGGTTTGCCCCGGCGGGGGTGGAGGCATGATGCGACTGGGTGGTGATGTATGATCTGCTTCAGGGAATGCTTCCTTGAAGGAGTTCGGGGCGGTGGAATCAAGGAATAGCTTCGTGCGAAACTGCCGGTTGCCGGTGCGTGGCTCTCATTGCGGGAGAATGGCCTTCGCTGCGCGAAGCGGGTTGGCAGACTGGAGGAGGCCGTGGTGACACCAGCGCCGTGGAACGGAATCACGCGGGCCCGTGTCGGCGGCGGGTCCGCGCCGCCGCCGGACACAGCGGGCGACCGCGTGACGCAAGGCGGCGATGGGCATGTGCTCGCGGCCAAGCAGGCCCGTCTTGAGGCTCTTCTTCGCCGCTTGGGGGGCGTTGTCGTGGCGTTTTCCGGCGGCGTCGACAGCGCATACCTGCTGGCGGCGGCCCATCGCGTGCTCCGCGACCGGTGCGTGGCGGCGACCGCGGTATCCCCGTCGCTGGCCCGAGACGAGCTTGCGATCGCGGAGCGGATCGCCGGCGCGCTCGGCGTTCGGCACGTCCGCGTCGAGACGCGGGAGTTCGAAGACGAGCGCTATCTGCGGAACGACGTGCACCGCTGCTATTTCTGCAAGCACGCGTTGTTCACGGAACTCACGGCGCTCGCTCGCGAGCTTGGCCTTTCGGCCGTCGTGTACGGAGCGAACGCCGACGATCGCGGCGATTACAGGCCCGGTATGCGCGCGGCGGCGGAGTTCGCGGTGCGCGCCCCGTTGCTCGAGGCGGGTCTCGGCAAGGCCGACGTGCGGGCGCTTGCGCGTGGAATGGGGCTGGAGGCGTGGGACAAGCCGGCGGCACCGTGCCTCGCGTCGCGGCTCCCGTTCGGATCCCCGGTGACCGTCGCGGCGCTCGGCCAGATCGAGGCGGCGGAACGGGTGGTGCGCGGACTCGGGTTCCGGGAGGTGCGCGTGCGCCACCACGGCGCCGCCGCGCGCATCGAGGTCCCGGTCCCCGAGATGGCACGTCTTACGTCCCTCCTCGGCCCGGTCGAGCAGGCGTTTCGCGCGCTCGGCTTTGCGACCGTGAGCATCGCTCCGGACGGCCTGCGATCGGGGCGTTTCTCGGCGGGACTGGCGCCGGCGGCCGGTCCTGCATCGGCGCTCGACGGACGTCAGCCGTGAACGAGGACGCGCTGGCGCGGCTCCTGGACAACGTGCGGTCCGGCCGCGTCTCCGTGGCCGAGGCCGTGGCGGAGTTGCGCTGGCTGCCGTTCGCGGAGTTGGGCTTCGCAAAGGCCGACACCCACCGGCCGCTGCGCCGCGGCGCGCCTGAGGCGGTGTACTGCCCCGGGAAGTCCGTCGGGCAGATCGTGGAGATCGCATCGGCGCTGCGCCAGGGCGGGGACACGGTGTTGCTGACGCGGGCGACCCCGGACATTGCGGCGGGCATCACGGCAGCGCTTCCCGACGGGCGGTACGTCGCGGAAGCCCGACTCGTCGTTCTCGGCGGAATGCCGGCGAGCCGGACCGGGTGTGTAGGCGTGCTGACCGGGGGAACGGGGGATCTGCCGATCGCCGAAGAGGCTGCGTGGACCGCGGAGGTCATGGGTGCGGACGTGGAGCGCGTCTTTGACGTCGGTGTCAGTGGGCTTCACCGCCTGGGCGCGCATCGCGCGCTGCTCGAGCGCGCGCGGGCGCTGGTGGTCGTCGCCGGCATGGACGGGGCGCTCCCCGCGGTCGTGGCCGGGCTGACGCGGGCGCCGGTGATCGGCGTGCCGACGAGCGTCGGCTACGGCGCGCACCTCGGCGGGCTCGCCCCGCTCCTCACGATGCTCACCGCGTGCGCTCCGGGCGTCGCGG
>DASPUZ010000129.1:0-12107 GCA_035622635.1 bacterium
TAAGGCCGTCACTGGCACCCTCCGAGAACAGTGCCCGGTATCGAATCGTCGTTGGGTGCTGAGGGATCCAGTGCGGGGTCGAACTGTTGAGCTCCACATCCGGCGACATGCTGGAGATGAACAACCACGCTACGGGAGCAAGGCTCACGACGACGATCATTCCCACAGCCGCATAGAGGATTCCGCGTCGTACTCGTCGCCAGGCGCGCATGAAGCACCACATCAGTATTCGACGCGCAAGGCCAACGCGCGAAGGTAGAATAGCGTCAGAACGATGGTGGCGGCGGTAATGGCTACGGACATGGCTGATCCGTAGCCGAAATTCAGAAAGCTAAACGTCTGTTGATACGCGAGGTATCCCAAGACCATGGTCCCGTTTGCCGGCCCACCCCGGGTCAGGATGTAAATAATACTGAAGACACGGAACGTTTCCAGCGTCCGGAGGATCAAGATCAGCAGGAGCGCGGGCTGCAGCAACGGGAGCGTGATACGCGCAAAGGTCTGCCACATGGTGGCGCCATCTACAGCCGCCGCGTTATACAACTCTTGCGGGATGACCTGCAGTCCGGCCAAGAACAGGATCACGTAGAACGGGGTCTCCCGCCAGGCGTCCGCGATAATGACCATGTTGAGTGCCAGCCCCGGACTCCCAAGCCAATTGACGTTGTTCTGAATCACTCCGAGCGCCTTCAACAGCCCGTTTAGAGCGCCGTAGTCCGGGTTGTAAATCCAGCTCCACAGGAGGCCGTTGACGATCGTCGGAACAGCCCAGGGTACAATAGCGATGGCACGGACGAGCCGCCTTCCCACGAACTCGGCGTTCAAAACAACCGCAATCGCCAGCCCTGCAATTGTCTCTACGATCAGCGAGACAGCCACGAAATAAAACGTGCGGCCCAGCGCATGCCAAAATTCCGGGTCGTGCGCCATCGCGACGTAATTGCCGAGCCCGACGAAGGGTCGGCCGGGCAGAATGGGGTTACTCTGAAACAGACTGAGCCACACCGCGTACATGATCGGGTATACCATGACGCCAAACACCACGATCATGCTCGGGGCAACGAGTATAATCGGCAGTCGTGCCCGCTCCACAGAAACGCGGTGGCTCAGTCTCACGAGCATGGCGAGAGTGGTCAACCCACTGGCAACGCGATCGGCCTCCCCTCGCGGGCAGACTGGTAGGCGGCAAGCACGAGCCCCAACGCGCGTCGGCCGTCGATGCCGGACGAACTTGGCGTCCGATTCTCCGACGCAGCAGCCACGAATTCCTCGCACAGTTTCGCCCACGGATCAACTGATTTCACATCGGGATAGTACCAACCAGACCTTCGGTTAGCAGTCCGCCGCAGATAGACACGCACTAGCGGCGCTTCCCGATGGATCGAGAGCGTCCCCTCGGTGCCGTATACCTCGACGCGCTGGATCGTCTGGTCGAACTGCGTGCCCCAGCCGGCCAGGATTGTGCCGAGTCCTCCATCGTCCATCTCGAGCTGAAGTGTCGCCGTGTCATCGACCGAAATGGAATGGACAAAGGCACCGACTTGCCCGAAGACACGCGCGACTCGTTTGCCGGTGATCCATGTGACCAGATCCGCATCGTGAACACCCATGTCGAGCAAAGCCCCGCCGCCCGAACGCTCCGGCCGAAAATACCAATCGGTCGCGGCCCCGAAGTACTCATACGGACCAAAATGCGAGAACTGGGTGACAACCAGATAGGCCCGACCGATCGTGCCGTCCTGCGCGAGCTGTTGGGCGCATTGAAACTCCGAAAGGAACCGCCGGTGGAATGGAACCATCAGCTGCACTCGCGCCCGCTGGGCCGCAGCCACCATGGCATCGGCCTCCTCCAGCGTAACCGCCATGGGTTTGATGACGAGAACATGCTTGCCGGCCGCCGCCGCGCGAATCGTCATCGGCGCGTGCAAATAGTTGGGGGTGACTATGGCGACCGCCTGGACGTCTGGCTGCTCGAGTAACTGTTCGTAATCGGAAAACCAACGGGAAGCTCCGTACCGCCCAGCCGCAACTCGCGCGCGGCCCTCGTCACTGTCCGCAACGGCTATTAGGGTCGCCGTAGGCTGCATGTCTGAAAGGTACCGGAGAAAACGCTCGCCTAACTTCCCGCACCCAATCACTCCAAGACCAATCATTGCTACGTGTCGCCTCCCATCCTAAATCAGCTTGGGGAATTTTGGTTCATCCGGCCTACTTGACCCGTGTCGCGAGCTGTTCTATTTGGCGCTGCGCCTCATCCAGCGCCTGCTGTGGTGTGGCTTCGCCAACAAGTGCCCGATGCAGCTGCAACTGCATGACACTCGACCACTGTGAGTACCATGGCAGAATGGGCCGCGGGTATACGTACCGGAATTGATTCGCGAACCCGACCATCTCAGGGTCACTCCGCACGACCGCTGGATCCCGCAACACCTGCAAGGAGGTGATTTGATCAAACTTCAACGCCGTCATCTCCCACTTTTGGACCTCCGGAGACGCGTAGATCAGCAGTAGTTGCGCGGCAAGGTCCTTATGGAGCGACGTTCTCAGGATCCCATACCCGCTGCCTCCCCCGGTAGAAGAACTGAGCGTGTGCGCTGACGTGGACCCGGGGATGAGTCCGATACCGACGTCGTTGACGACTTTAGAGCGCGATGGATCCTGCGCCCATGCCCAAGCGAAGCCCCAACTGACCAAGTAAGGAATCTGGCCCTGAATGAGCAAGTTGACGACCCCGCGGTCGTCGAGAGTGATGGACGATGGATCGGAGATCTTCAAGCTCGTGAGACTGTCACGCATGAAAGCAAGGGCCCTGACGGCAGCCCCACTATTGAGCGTCCAATGCCCGGCGGCATCCTGGTACCTGCCGCCGAAATCGTTCAGCAGGAGGGTATAGTCGCACACCAAACCCTCCGCCTGCGTCCATCCCCAGGCGATACCATATCGTGCGAGTCCCTTCATCTGGAGCACTTTGGTCTGCTGGATTAGTTCTTCCCAGGTGCGCGGGGGTTGCGCAATACCGGCCTGCCGCAAGAGCCGCTTGTTGTAGTAAAAGAACTTGGCGTTGAACGCGCCGTCCAGCGCCCAGATCTGTCCATCGTACTGCATCTGCTGCAGGCTCGCCGGAATTGTATCCGCGACGAAGGCCTTCGACAAGTACGGGCCGAGCGGGACTAGGAATCCCGATTTCGCGAACTGCGCGAGCCAAATCGTATCGACCTTTGCGATGTCATACGCGTGACTACCTGCGACTTGGGACGTCACAATCTTCTGGAACGATTCGTTGTAGCCCTGACTCACGATCTCCACGTCTGCGCCGGTCTTCTCGCGGAAAAGTTGAGCAGCATGCTCCCACACCGGCACGACTTCGGAACTCGCAATCACGGTAACCTTTGCAGGCGCTGCGCCGCTCGTGGGCGCGAACGGCACTGCAAGCACGAACGTAAACAGGAGCGCAACCATGGCGGCGATACAGCGTTCCAGTCGTATGGCTCCCAATATCCTCACCTCCTGTGGGCTGTACAACGATTACCGCGATCTGAGTACGCTTTCCCGCAGGGGCAGGCATTCGACCCAGGCCTTCCCCATATTGTCACTGACCTGCCCTCTGGCATGCTAACTCCTGCCTAGGACAAGTAGCCGTGTTCGGAAAGCACGCCTTCAAGATACCGTCGGCCTCGATCTAGCCACCGGACTGGGTCACGATAGCGCCCGAGCTCGAACGACAAGAAGCCATCGTAACCGACACTGTGTAGCGATTCCACGACGTCGTCCCAATCGATGATGCCCTGCCCGGCCGGCAATGAGTAGCTGAGCAGACCGTCGGAATCTTTCGTGTGAACGTGAAAGATCTTCGCTCCCACTTTGCGTATCGAAACCGGCACGTACTCACGCTGCATGAACTGCCATCCGGTGTCGAAATTCATCCCCAACGCGGGATGCGGGACCTGATCAAACAGCCGGAGGAAGGAGTCGGTGTGGCTGACGATCACGTGCGTGTGGCCCTCGAGTGCGAGTCGGAGCCCGTGTTGTTGCGCGATCTCTGCACATTGCGCGACGGAATCGGCAAAGTTGCTCCAGATCGCCGCCCAGTCGAACGCCGGATCAATCTGCAACGATAGTTTTGGATTAAACTTCTCCTGCCCCCGGGCGTCGAGATAGATAGCGTGGGGTACGTATGGTACCGGTCCGGTGAGTTCCCGCGGCCACGCAGATACCATGTTGATGATATCGGTTCCAAGCTCGTGCGCAATCTTGGCCGCCTGCTCGAAGAACCCCAGAGAGCGAGTCTTGCGCTCGGGCACCAGACTAGCGAGATCTCCCGCGAGCGCATCGTAGACGGCAACCTCTGACAGCGTGAGGCCGTGTGAGCGGTACCGGTGCCGTAGATCCCGAATGCGCCCCTCCGTATAATATTCACGCAGATCCTGCTCGGAAAACACGATCAACTCGATACCCTTGAAGCCGATCTTCGCAACAGTGTCGATCGCGTCCTCATATGGTGCGGCATACCCTGGACTCGTGAACGCCCACGCCGTGCAGCCAACCTTCACCGTATCACCTCCACTTCAGATGGCGGCCCCACCATGTGCGCGGTGGCTGTCTTGAACTGCGGCCCTTGGTGCTAGTGTCCTGAGTCGAAGATGCGTTGCATAATTCAGGTGCCTGTGACCCAAGCAAAATCTGGCGAAACTCATCAAGAGATTGTTAGCGGACCTCTGACTCACCACACTAGATTGCACCTCGCACTCGAAAGACAGCAGGCTTGAATCATAAGGGTTCCGAGGCGCCTTGATGAACGCTGGCGAACACCGAACAGTAACCTCTCACGAGAACGAAGTATCTTCGTCAGATTGGAAGCGGTACCAGCCGTGCCCTTCCCCCACACACGAGTTTGGCGCCAGGATGCATGAAAAAACATCGGGCGCAGACCTGATTGAACTCGCCATCCATCGACAAGATGGTCGAGATAGGAAACAGCCAGGGAATGGCAGTCCACGGTTGTACATTCGTGCGAAGATTTCACCCCGGGTCCTGCGCGATGTGAGCGACCCGCCAGACCTTTCGCACCCTGCATGTAGAGCTGGGCCGCTCCACACGCTACTGCAAGGTTGTAGGGGCACCGCGCCGGGCGCCGGGCTTGCGGCGGACACCGTCTCCGGTCCTCAATCAGGTCCGCGAGCTGGCCACGCAGCACACGGATCACGAGATTGCCGAGATCCTCAATGCACACCAGCTCCGGTCAGGGACCGGCCAGACCTTCACCGCGCGCATTGTGATGTACCTTCGCCTGGGGTACGAGATCCCTAGCTTCGCCCAGCACCTTCGCTGCGCTGGATGGCGCACGTCATCAGAGATCGCCGCCCAACTCGGTGTGCGCCGGGCGACGGCCTTCCGGTTCGCATGCGCAGGTGTGCTGCGGGCGATGCGCGTGGATGACCGGGGCCGGCTGCTCTTTGCGCCACTCACAGAACCCCTGCCCAAGCCGCAACCCGGCAAACGGCTCCGCGATCGCTGCCGGTACCCACAGTGCGCATCCAACAGTCGGAAAGAGGTGTAGTATGCTGCCCACTCCTTATCGTACGCATCGCCGGCGCTGCCCATAAATCATTTCGATGGTAGCGCCCGTGGCGCCATGAACGACTTTTTTCAGGATATCCCGCTCTTCCCGAAAGACACGGTTTTCACGGCGGAAGCGTCGGAGCTCGGCACTTTCTACAGTCGTGAAGCCATCCGTGCGGCGGCCGGCGTCAAGATCCGCTTGCTTGACCCAATTCCGGAGCGACTGATCAGCGGTCCCCAGGTCCTTGGCGGCCTGCCCGATCGACTTTCCACCTCTCGGACCAGGTGGACGGCCTCCTCCCGGAACTCCGGTGGGTAGGACAACTGCTTCCGTCCCATCGTGGACCTCCCCCGGGGCTATTGCCCCAACGATAAGGATTACGATGAAAGCGCGCGTCGCCCCAAGAACAGCGGGAGGAAGCGACTTGGGGGAGGTGACTAATGTTGTACGTTGGGGTCGATGCGCACAAAGCCACAGCGCACATCACCGTGCTCGATGAATCAGGAACGGTTCTGCGCCGTCGGCAAATCACGAGCTCCAACGCTGCGGTGCACGAGGCCTTGGACGACCTTGAACAGCCGATGAAGGCTGTTGTGGAAGCAAGCTACCTCTGGGGTCCGATGTATGACTGGCTCGCTGAAATCGCTGACGAAGTCGTCCTGGCGCATCCGACCAAAGTGCGGGCGATCGCATCCGCGCGCATCAAGACCGATGCGATTGACTCGCAGATCCTTGCGCATCTCCTCCGCACGAATTTGATCCCCGCTGCTCACGCGCCGTCCCGGGAGGTCCGCGCCATCAAGCGGGTCCTCCGCCGGCGCATGTTTCTCGTTCGGCTGCAGACGATGATCAAGAATCGAATCCAGGCACTGCTCACCCAGCATGCCGTCGAACGGCCCAAGCTCACGGATCTCTACGGAGTCAGCGGTCTTCGCTGGCTGCGACAACTGACGCTCCCACATCCCGACGGCCGACTGCTGCATGACGATTTGGCGCTTCTCGACGTCATCCGTCAGCACATCGGTGTGACTGAACATCTGATCGCCACGCTGGCGACACACGACGAGGTCGTCACCTGGTTGGCCAGCCTTCCTGGCATTGGCGTCTTCCTGTCCGTGCTGATCCGCCATGAAGTCGACGATATGGACCGCTTCCCAACCGCCAAACAGTTTGCCAGCTACACCGGACTTGTACCGGCGACATATGCGTCCGGCGCGCGCGTGGTCCATGGGCCGCTGACGAACCACGGGAACAAGTGGCTCCGCTGGGCGTTCATCGAAGCGGTCACCGCGGCCATTCGCGTCTCTCCTGAGCTGCGACGTTACTACGAGCGGATCAAGGCCCGCCGCGGTGCCCAGGACGCGCAAGCAGCCACGGCACGGAAACTGGCCGAATTGACTTGGACCGTGTGGACGCAGCGGCGCTGCTATGAGCCACGGTGACGTCGGACCAATATCGAGAGACACAGGTTCGGAACCCCGGCTGCCCTCCGTGGACACTGGGCATAGTGGATGAATCATTGTGGCGAGAGGTGCAGGAGCGACGCGAGCAGCGGCGGTTCTCGTCGTCAGGAACCTACGGCGGTGCGCGGCCCTTGTACTTGCTCACCGGACTTCTGGAGTGCGGCGAGTGCACCGGCCGCTACGTCGTCTCGTCTCGACATCGCGGCTGCCAAGTATACTCGTGCGCCGTACACAAAGAACGGGGTCCGCTGATCTGCCAGAATGGTAAGACGGTACGGCGCAACGTGATCGAAACGCACGTGCTGCACTACGTGTTTCACGATCTGTTCGGGCCGGCCAAGCTCGCATACCTGAGCGCCGCGGTGGATGCGGCTTATGCACGGGCTATAGCGCAGCCCGAGGTTCACGTGCGCGATCAGGAGCGTGCCCTGGCCAAAGCCAAGACGGAACTCGCCGCCGTCGCAGAGGCGATTCGCCAAGGCATCATCACTCCCACGAAGCGGGCGATGCTGGAAGAGGCTGAAGAGCGAGTCGCCGCCCTCGAGACAGCGCTTGAGGAAGCGCGACGCCCGCCAAGCCCGATCGAGCCGCTCGCCCTGTCGGTGGAACGGTACCTGCACGATCTGCGCTCCACGGTGAATGTGAACCCGAAGAAGGGCCGGCGCTTGCTGGCGCGCTCGGTGGAACGGATCGTGCTGCAACGGGAGGGTCCGCACCTCGTGGCCCACTTCTTCGGCACCCTCGCGGGGATCGTGCGGATCGGTGACAACACAACGGGTGATGTACCATCCGATGGTGCTGGTGCCGGGGGACGGAGTCGAACCGCCGACACGGGGATTTTCAGTCCCCTGCTCTACCACCTGAGCTACCCCGGCAACTTCCGGAAGCGTCTCCGAGTATAGCGGACCGTCCCCGTCGACGGCAAGGCCCGAAGGTCCGGATACGCCGGATGCCGGTGGGTACTTCTCTCAAGGAACCCTCCCCACGCCTGATGAACAGACGCATCGGACGCGCTCTGGCATTGGGGGGAATCCGGTGACAGACCATGTGTCGAAACCGCGCGGCAGGGCGATCCTTCCGCCGGCCTATCTTGGCATAGCGCTGTTCCTGATGGTGCTTCTTGATCTCGCGATCCCAATACTGCGCATCATCACCTTCCCCGCCTCGCTTCTCGGATGCGTGCTCATCGCAATTGGAGCCACGCTCAATCTGCTTGCGGATCGCGCGTTCAAAACGCATGGGACAACCGTGAAACCCTTCGAGCGATCCGACCATCTCGTAACGAATGGTGTCTTTGCCATAAGCCGACACCCGATGTATCTCGGCATGACCCTGATCCTTGTCGGCTTTGCCGTGTTACTGGGCACGCTCACTCCATTCGTCGTCGCCGCCGCCTTTGCCGTCCTGCTCGATGTTCGCTTCGTGAGAGTCGAAGAGCGCATGCTTGCGGAAACGTTCGGCGACGATTGGCACGTGTACCGGAGGCGCGTGCGACGATGGCTCTAGCGAACCAATCGAGAGGAAAGCATGCCCCCGGGTTTCACAAGCCTGCGGTAGTCAGATGGGCGCTCTGTGGGACGACGACCGCGTGCACGTGATTGGGGAGCGACGGGATGGACCACATATCTGCTCCACCGCCTCTCCGTCAGAGCCGGCCCGCCGCACAAGATAGGCCCCCACGCGCTTCGCCGCTACCGCGACGGCACTCCGCCCCGAAACTTTGCCTATGACGATCCGCTACGCACAACTCGCGGGGCTGGAGGTCGCCCAGCAGTTCCACCGTACCAGCCCGCTCGATAGGCACTCCGGTAACGGCGGCCGGGAGCGAGTCCCCCGGAAGCCCGAGCGAGTGGGCGGAGAATCAGCTCTGTCCACGGGTGCCAGGCGGTCTCGTGGAGATTCCGGCATCCCCAAAGGCCGCCCCAAAACGAAGCGAACCCAAAACAATGAGACAGGCCCAAGGGGAACTGGGCCTGTCTCTCTGCGTCCCGCCTAGCCACACCGGCGGTGTCAGCAACTATTCCTCATTCGCGACCGGGCTCGGGCTTCTGGACCGGTGCGTTCGTGACCGCGATCGGCTCCTTTTTAGCTGGCACGTCTTTGGCTCGAGCCCAGCCCGAAATCGTCTCCGGTTCTTGTTGCTCATCCTCGCCCTGTACCAGATGAGCCGGAAAGCCACAAAGACACATGTTCTTCCTCCTCTCTTTCGCGCCTGCTTTGCTCGCCCACCATGCCCGGTGGCTTTCCTTTAGCCCTTGTCCTCTTTAACCTTCGCCCCCCTGCCGTTCTTGACCTTCGCCCACACTTCCAGCGCGGCCTCCTGGCCGTCGCCGACTATTCCTCGCGGGTTCGGCCCGCAGCCGTGGTGTGGACAGGAGCGAACGCTCTTGTCACCACTGGTGAGTATATCCGCGCGCTGGCGTTGGGCCAGTGCCTTAGCCCCCAAGCGAACCATTCCATTTCAAGAGGTATTCCCCATTTCTCGGGAAATGAATCGCATCCCCCCACCGCTTGACGTATGCGCCGCGTATCGCGTCCGTCTCCCGCCGGAAGCACGTTAGATTGTCCCCGGCAGATCCCGACAGTACGCGCTGAACAGGTTCGCGACCTGCCGGCTAAGCACGAACACGGAGATTGCGTCCGAAAGGGATCGCTTGCTTTTCGGCCCTCTCGGAGAGGGCGGAATCACCGTAAGCGCCTGATTTACTTGGGCTGGCGGGAGCGACGGGATTTGAACCCGCGATCTCCTGCGTGACAGGCAGGTGTGTTAAACCAGGCTACACCACGCCCCCACGTTCGGCGGCACTCCCGCCATCAAGGAGTCTACGGCCCTATTCCTATCATGTCAATACGACGATCTGCTTGCAACTACTGTCATCGCTATCGGGGACGAAAGATTGCCTCAAACGGCCGGCGAATCGTCATGCCCCCGGCCGCCGGGTCACTTGCGTCCCCTACAACCGTTTATCCCACTCGGCGGCGGCCCATGAAAGGGCTTGCTGCGGCGTCATGCGCCCGAAAAACGCGTCCTCCACCGCTTCACGGAAGATGCGGAAGAGTTCATCGCTATGCGGTGTGACGATCGTGAGATCCCGTGCGATTCCGAGCTCGCGTGCCGCGATCACGCGGCTGCGATCAATGGGAGTCGCCCCCGCCTGGATGAAGTATGGGTCGGCCGCGGCGGCCCGGGTGGAGGGGAAGGCTACAACGACGTGACAGAACCCGAGCTGGTTCTCGTCGTCCGTAACGAAGAGCGCAAAATCGACGGCTTCCGCATGGTGGCGTCCCGCCAGGGGCACCGCCACGTCCATCGTCGGAAGATCGAGCACGTGTCCCCGCCCCACGGGCATCGGAGCCACCAGGGTCTCGCGATAGACGTCAGGTCCGTCCGAGCGGACGCGCAGAAGAAACTCGGGTCCTGTCACGAGCATAGCCAGCTGCCCGGCTCCGTAACGCTCCGTCGCTCCCAGGTACCCATGCCGGAGCGTATCGGCCGGAAACATATCGTGCTTGAACAAGTCCACGTACCGCACGAGCAGCGCCACGTGCGCCGGGCTGTCGAAGACGGCGCGCCGCCGATCCGGGCTGAGCACTCGGAGGCCCTCCTCCTGGAACAGCGTGAGCAGCCGGACCGTGTCCACGTTCGGCATAAAACCGTACACGCCGGTCTTCTGTTTGATCGCCACCGCAGCCTGGATGAACTCGTCCATGGTGGCCGGCGGATGCGCCGGGTTCAACCCGGCTCGGCGGAACAGCACTCGATTATACGCGAGCACGTCGGGCTCGACGTACCAGGGAATCCCGTACGCACGCCCGTCGACACGCAGCGACTCCCAGATATTCGGGAAGTAGCGGGCCCGTACGGCCGACGGCACGGCTGCATCCATGTCCACCAGCGCGCCCGCCTGGGCCATTCTGACCGTCATCTCGGTGTTCAAGTTGACGACGTCGGGGGCGACACCTCCCGCAATCGCGGCAAGGAGCTTCTGATCGAACGCCTCCAATTGAAGGTCGACCCATCGGACACGCACACCGGGGTGCGCGTGTTCGTATCGTCCGATCATCGTGTCAACGTAAGACGTGAGCAGCGGCTGGAGCGAGATCGTCCAGAACTCGAGTGGCAGCGGCTGCACCGCGGAGACGGGACCGGCCTGAAGCAAGAGCACGAACACGACAGCGGCGGCGAGGCGACATCTCATCGTCGGGGTTCCCGGGCCTACACCTACGCTTACATGGGGCCTTCCCCCGCCGCAGGCGGAGGCGCCGCGAACACCGACCCCGGACGCCGGGGTGCGAAGAGCGCGAGATAGACGATCTCCAGAACACCAACCGTGTTAACGACCAAGAGCGCCACGAACCACGCCGGCTGTCCGGCACGGGCGGACCGCCACAACGCGAGCCCCTTCCACACGAGCGTCCACACCGCGACGAGAACCAGCACACCCGGGGGAAGCACCAGGAAACGGTGGCCGAAAGAATAGAGCGCGGGCCATTGCCCCCCGGGCGGCGTCATCGGCGCCCGCTTCTCAAGCACCGCAGCCCGTCGGGGCCGGCGAGGTACGCAACGTCCGCGATACCGATGAACAGGCCATGGCCCACGATCCCGGGGAGACCATCCAGCTCGGCGGCGACCGCTGCTGGATCGTCGAGAGGAGGACACATGAGATCCACCAGCAGGTTACCGTTATCGGATCGCGCAGGCTGCCCGTCCTCCTGTAGCCGGATCCGGGGCGCTCCGCCTCGAACGCGGTCGGGGAGCACGCGCACCAACCACGGCAGGGCAAACGGGAGCACCTCCAACGGAATCGGCCCACGCAGACGATCCACGAACTTCAGGGAATCGGCGACGATCGCGACCCGCCGCGAGGACAACGCGACCACTTTCTCACGAACGTGGGCGCCACCGCCTCCCTTGACGAGATTGAGGGCGGGGTCCACTTGATCCGCGCCGTCGATCGTGACGTCCGGCGTCTCTTCCAGCGTCGTCAAGGCGATTCCGAGGCGCCGGGCCTCGGCTGCGGCGCCCTCCGACGTAGGAACACCTCGGATCCGCCACCCCCGATCGCGAACAAGCCTCCCGATCT
>DASPUZ010000130.1:0-15118 GCA_035622635.1 bacterium
CACGTCCACGCGGTACGGAGCGTGGGGCTGCACATCAACGAAGGAGAAATCTGCGCGCTCCTCGGGGGCAATGGCGCGGGTAAGACCAGCACGCTGTTGGCGCTTGCGGGCATCCACGCTCCTCGCTCCGGCATGATCAAGTATCTGGGCCGCAATACCGATCACCTCCGCGCCCCCGATCTCGTCCGCCTGGGAATCTGCCTTGTGCCAGAGGGTCGGCGGGTCTTCCCTCAGCTCACGGTTCTCGACAACCTCCGGGCCGGCTCGATCGTGGATCGACGGCCTGGCCACGTACAGGCTGGGTTGGGGCGCGTTTTCGAGCTGTTCCCGCAACTCGAAGAGCGGGTGTCGCAGCTGGCGGCGACGCTCTCTGGCGGCGAACAGCAGATGCTGGCAATTGGTCGCGCGCTCATGGCGTCACCCAGACTTCTGCTTCTGGACGAGCCGTCGCTGGGTGTGGCACCGCAGGTCACGCTCGCGATCTATCGCACGCTGAGACGGCTGAATCGAGAGGGGACCACGATCCTTCTCGTGGAGCAGAATGCGCGCTTGGCCTTCAAGGTGGCTCAACGCGCCTACATACTTCGCACAGGTGAGGTGGCGCTGCACGGGGAGACCACCGCGTTGGCGCAAGACGATGACGTGCGTCGCATCTATCTTGGCGTGGGGTAGCGGCGAGGTCCGCTGTCGCCAACACGGTGTCGCCGGAGCGAACCGCGGGACCGGCGCGAGATTGGGAGGGGGGCATGCCCGATGATCACGCCGGAGAAATTGCACGTGGTTCTTGATGACGCCTCGATAGATCGGGTGTGGGGACACACCGAATGGATGTCTCGCGAAGTGCCCGAGCGCGTCTCAGGGTGGCCAGCTGCGCAAACTCAAGCCGACTACCTGACGGGCCAACTTCGCTCCTACGGCTTCGAGGCGCATCAGGACCCATTCCTAGGATTGGTTAGTCGGCCTGGACGCGGAGCATAGGTCCTGACGGCGCCCGAAGCGCGGCCCATCGAAGCGATGACCCAGGCCCACAGCACGACCACACCGGCCGACGGACTTGAGGGCGAGCTGCTGCACTTGGGCTCCGGCGGCGAGGCCGACTATGCGGGCAAGGATGCGCGAGGCAAGATCGTCGTCACGGAGCTGTCGTATGCGCCACCGCGCCCCGAAAAGACGCGGCTGGCGACCGAGCACGGGGCATTGGCATTTTCATTATCAACTGGGGGAGGCGATGACAACCCCTCGATGCCGATGGGAACGGTGAAGCCGGCCTGGGGCAATCCGACCATGGACGATCTCCACAAGATGCCGACCTTGCCTGCGGTGGGCATCGCACGGCGCGATGGGACCCGCGTACTCCAGCTCTGTCAGGCCGGCGACGCCGTCCGTGCGCGGATCATCGCCACCGGCGGTCGGGAGTGGCGATCAATCAACCAACCCGACGGGATCCTGGGGGCCGGGTCCACGGGCGACTGGATTCTTGTCGGCGGCCATATGGACTCCTGGGGCGGCGGTGCTGCCGATAACGCGTCGGGCAACGCCGTGCCGCTGGAGGTGGCGCGGGTGCTGGCCGGCCACCGCAGCGAACTGTGCCGCGACATCCAGATCGGGTTCTGGCAAGCGCACGAGGATGGCATCATGGAAGGGTCGACTTGGTTCGTCGACTATCACTGGGACAAGATCACGCGCGGTTTGGGATACATCAACATCGACTCCCCCGGTATGAAGCACGCCGAGCGCTATGAGGCGACTCTGTCGCCGGAACTGTGGACGTGGCACCGCGACGTCATCCGGAACGTGCTTGGCTACGTCACCGAACCGCAGAAGCTGGCCAAGACCGGCGGCCAATCCTTCTTTGGTGTGGGGGTACCGGCGATTTGGGGGCACAGCGGTTTTCCGCCTGCGTTGCTTGAACGCTGGCACGGCGCCGTGCTGGGACCATGGTACCAGAGCACCGACGATACGACGGAGGTGGCCGACAGGCGTGTGCTCGCTCACGACCTCCGCATGTCGGTGGCCTGTGCGTGGGAACTGTCAATTCGTCCAGTACTGCCGTACGACTTTCGCGACCCAGCGCGTCTATTGCGCGAAGCCATCGATGGGTATCGTCACGCAACCGACGACACGCTGGGTCTTGACGAGACGGCGTCATTGGCTCGCGAGTTCGAGATCGTTGCTGGCCGCCTTTTCGCGCGCCAACGACGCGGAGGTCGAAGCAGAGGGGCGCGTCCATGCAACTGATGCACGTCAATGAGGAGCGATTGTGGGACTCGTTGCAAGCGATGGCGCGGTTCGGTGCGACACCGGCCGGGGGCGTGACACGGCTGGCGCTATCCAATGAAGACCGGCAAGCCCGCGATCTGTTCTGTGAATGGCTGCGGGCCGCCGGGCTTGACGTGCGGGTAGACGACGTAGGGAACATCTTCGGCTGGCGGGAGGGTGCAGAGCCGCATTTGCCACCCGTACTGTTGGGCTCGCACCTGGATTCCGTGCCAAGCGGTGGAAAGTACGATGGCGCACTCGGAACCCTCGCTGCGTTGGAGGTGGTGCGTGTTTTCGCGGAGGCGGACATCCATCTCCGGCGCACGATCGGCGCCGTCGCCTTTACGGCCGAAGAGGGGGCAAGGTTTGAGCCATCGATTCTCGGTCCCTCCGTGATCACGGGTCGGTTTACTGTCGACCACGTGTATTCAAGACCCGATGTTCGCACCGGCGTCCTATTCGGGCACGAGTTGGCGCGGATCGGCTACAAGGGGGACATACGCGGTCGCTCCCCGCGGCCGAGAGCGTTCCTCGAACTGCATATCGAGCAAGGTCCACAACTGGACGCGGAACGTCTCCAGATAGGCGTCGTCGAAGGGATCGTCGGCGTCAAGTGGTTCGAGATTCACTTCAGAGGCGAGGCCACGCATGCGGGCACGCCACCGATGGCCACCCGACGGGACGCCTTGCATGGGGCGGCTCGATTCATCTGTGACGTGCGTCGCCTTGCCGATACGTTGGGAGGCACCGCGCTTGCCACCTGTGGGCGGCTTCGAGTAGAACCGGACGTCATCAACGTTGTGCCCGGGGTAGCGGTCCTCGGGCTCGATATCCGGCACGCGGATACCGCAGAGCTTGAGAGATACACGGACACGGTCCGCGTCTTGATACAACAGGTAGCCGACAATGAGCATTTGGGCTTCAGTTATGAAGCCGTGCAGTCGCTGCCCGCCACTCGGTTCGACGAGACGCTTGTCGGTCTTGTAGAGAAGGCTGCACGAACTGGAGGGTTGAGGCATAAGCGTATGGTCGGCGGAATAGGCCACGACAGTTTGTGGATGGCAAGATTCTGTCCCACGGCCATGATCTTTGTCCCATGCCGGTCCGGCAAAAGCCATTGTGAGGATGAGGACATTAGCCCCGAGGACGCGGCAGCTGGAGCAGATGTCTTGGCGACCGTCGCGCTGGAACTCGCGCAGTCGTAGGGCCGCACGCGGGCATGGGAAGGCACTGACGAGATGGCGGGGCATCGGCGGATTTTCACGGGCGGTCTGATTCACACGATGGATCTGGCGATACCGAAGGTGCGTGTTGCCCGTGTTGTGGATGGGCGCGTGGGGGGGCGGAGGCGAACCATCTGGCGTTGACGAGGCTGTACGGTCGGTTGGGGGGGAGGAGCGGAAGGTGGTGTTCGAGGCGACGCGCGTGGCCGTGGCGGCGGGGGTGACGAACGTGCACCCCATTGAGGGAGACGCGTACCGCCGGCTACTGGGGGATCCGCCTGGGGAGAATCGTCCGCTCGCGGATCAGCTACCGCTCGATCTCCCGCTGTCGGTCACTCCCTTTGACAATCGAATTCGCAGGGTCCGGTCTGATAAGGATTCGGCAGGGCCGGCAGCATCTTAGATTGCCGTGTGGCATCGTCACTACCAGGCACGGTAACACACTTTGATCGACCGGACTTGGCATATTGGTGTTGAGGAGGGATTTGTATGAACGGTGACGCGAAATTGCGTGAGGTCCTCGACGCGGCGTCGGTGGATCGTGCGTGGCAGCACATGCTCTGGATGTCGAGTACGGTGCCGGAGCGCGTGTCCGGATGGCCGGAAGCGCAGACTCAAGCCGACTATCTCACGGAGCAACTCGGCGTGTACGGCTACGACGCGCACGAGGACGAGCTCGTCGGGCTTGTCAGCCGGCCCGGACGCGGTGCGCTGATGGTGCTGGCGCCGGAAGCACGTACTATTGAAGCAATGACGTTCGCTCACAGTACGAGTACCGTCGCCGAGGGGCTCCAAGGGGAGCTACTCTACGTGGGGTCCGGCGGGGAAGCGGACTACGAAGGGAAGGACGCCCGCGGGAAAATCGTCCTTGCCGAACTCTCCTATGCGCCACCTCGTCCCGAGAAGACGCGCATCGCCACAGAGCATGGGGCCATCGGGCTCGTCCTCGTCAACTGGGGTGATGACGACAATCCTTCGATCCCGATGGGAACGGTCAAGCCTGTGTGGGGCAACCCCACTGTGGACGATCTTCACAAGATGCCGAATTTGCCGGCAATCGGCATTGCACGACGCGACGGGGTGCTGGTGCGCGCGCTTTGTCAGCACAGCACGGTACGGGCGCGCATCGTGGCGGTTGGCGGGCGCGAGTGGCGAACACTCCGCCAGCCCCACGGGGTCCTCGGCGCTGGCTCCACGGATGATTGGATGCTTGTCGGCGATCACATGGACTCCTGGGGCGGCGGCGCCACCGATAACGCATCCGGCAACGCCGTAACACTGGAAGTGGCGCGGGTATTGGCCAAGTATCGCAGCGAACTGCGCCGCGACGTCCACATTGCGTTCTGGCAAGCGCACGAGGACGGCATCATGGAAGGATCCACTTGGTTCGTCGACCACTACTGGGACGCGATCACACGCGGCCTCATCGGGTACCTGAACGTCGATTCCGCTGGCATGAAATACGCGACCCGGTATGAGGCAACGTTGTCACCCGAGCTGTGGACCTGGCATCGCGAGATCATGCCGCGGGCGCTCGGCTACGTGACCGAGCCGCGCAAGCTGGCTAAGACGGGTGATCAATCTTTCTTCGGCGTTGGAGTGCCAGCGATTAGTGGACGCAGTGCTTTCTCGCCGGAACTCCTCGAACGGTGGCATAGCGCAGTCCTGGGGCCATGGTACCAGAGCGCCGATGATACCATGGAAGTGGCCGACAAGGAGGTCCTCGCTCAGGACCTGCGGATCTCGGTTGCGTACGCGTGGGAACTGGTGACGCGGCCGGTCCTTCCCTACGACTTCCGCGACCCCGCGCGTATCCTGCAGGAGGCTATGGAGAGCTATCGGCAGGCGGCCGACAACACCCTGGGCCTCGACGCGGCCGTGACGCTTGCTCGCGACTTTACAGCAGCGGCGGACCAGCTCTCCAGGCGATGCCGCCGCCTCACGGCCGCCTTCGATGAGGGCGACCCGTCAGCCGAGTTGACCGCCGACGCCGCCCGGCTGAATGCCGGCCTGAAGCAGATCAGTCGAACGCTGATCCCGGTGTTGGGGAGTGTGGTGGGCCGCTACGGCCAAGACACCTACGGGCTAAGCGCATTGAACCACTGGGTGCCGAGCTTGACAAACGTGGGTGTTTTGCGACAGCACGACCGGCTCACCGACCGCCACATGCTGTGGTGGGGGAAGCTCGTGCGCGAGCGCAACAAGGTGACCGATGCGATCGCATCGGTCGTGGCGACGACCTCCGCACTCGTGAGAGAGTGAGGCGCGCGCGGTCGCGTCGGTGCCCGTTCGAGCGGAGAGGCCGGAGTTGAGGAGACGGGAGGCCGAACGTTGGCTCGCGAGAACGTGACGGGCAAGGGCAAACGCGGCCCGCTCATGTTACGGTCGGTGACCAACGCGTTGATGCTCCTCTCCTTGTTCTCCGTGGAACGACCGGAGTGGAGCCTGACCGAACTGGCCCGTGAGTTGGGACTGGGGATGAGCACAGTGTTCCGCCTTCTCGCGACGCTCCAGGCGAACGATTTCGTACGACGGAGTCCAGATACAGGGCGCTACACGGTGGGTTTGAGGCTGTGGGAAATCGGGTGGGCGTCCCTCGCGCAAACGGGTCTGCGAGAGCTGACCTCACGCTTCCTTGCGAAACTTGTGGACCACACCGGCGAGACGGCTTACTGCAGTGTGCTTGACGGTCGCCACGTCGTGCACATCGATGTCCATGTCCCCAGCCAGCCGATACGATTGCACGCATACGTCGGTGATCGTTTCGCGGCGCACTGCGTCGCGAGCGGGAAGGCGATTCTCGCGTTCAGTCCGCCGATCGTGGCGGAGACGTACATCGCGGGCGGGTTGGCGCGCCACACCGAACGCACGGTTACGGACCCGGATCAACTGCGAGCCCAGCTGGCTGAAATCCGACGGCGGGGCTACAGCCAGAACCGAGGTGAATGGGAGGATAACGTGCGCGGTGCGGCCGCACCCGTCTGGGACTATGAAGGGCGGGTCATCGCGGCGCTCGCCGTGGCTGGCCCGGCGTTTCGGCTCAGCACGGACGCGGATCTGGCGAGGCTGGGGGAGGTCGTGTGCGCGGTCGCGGAAGAAATGTCGCGCGCGCTTGGCGCGTCCAGAAGAGTGCCGGATGACGGCCGTGCCAGTGATATCTCCTGAGCCACGCGCCGGCGCTGGATCGGCCGGGTAGTTGAGCCGGCAATCGGCGTGTGCGGTGTAGCTATGTGCCCAAGCGTGCGTTTCCGCGACGGATACCGTCGATAGTCAGGAGGGGCGTATGAACTCGGTGCGAGAACAGGTGCTGCACGCGGTGGATGAGGCGTGGCCACAACAGTTGAATCACCTGCAGGCCCTGGTGCGGGAACGCAGTGTCCTGGGGCATGAGGCCGGTGTTCAGCGGCTCATGCACGCCACATTCCGGGACATGGGATTGCAGGTCACGAGCTTCGAACCCGACCTTGGGACGATTTCGCGGCTTCCGGGATTCTCGCCGCCGGAGTGGAGCTACCGTGGACGCCCCAACGTGGTAGGCGTGTGGAGGGCTGGCGCCTCGGGCGGGCGATCGCTCGTGCTGAACGGCCACGTCGACGTCGTCAGTCCAGAGCCGGTGGGCCAATGGAGCCACGATCCCTGGGGAGCGGAAATCCACGGTGACCGGTTGTACGGTCGCGGTGCCTGCGACATGAAATCCGGTGTGACCGCGATGGTCTGGGCGCTTCGCGCTGTGCAGGCCGCGGGCGTGCGACTCAAGGGAGACGTCATCCTTCATTCCGTTATCGAGGAGGAATGTACGGGCAACGGCACCCTCGCGTGCTTGGCCCGCGGGTTCGGTGGCGACGGTTGCCTGATCGCCGAACCTCACTATCGCCAGGCGCTGATCGCCCAAGTCGGTGTGCTGTGGTGTCGCGTGAAGGTGCGTGGGGTGGCCGGCCACGTCAAGGGTGCCAATCGAGCCATTAACGCCATCGAAAAGACCTACGTCCTGATTCGTGCGATGCGCGAACTCGAGGACCGTCTCAACAGGGAGAAACATAGGGCCTATGCTGACCATCCGTGGCCGATCAATTTCAACCCGGGCGTGATACGAAGTGGCGATTGGCCGTCCACCGTGCCCGCCGAGTGCGAGTTGGAGTTTCGGATGGGCTTCTATCCCGGGACCACGATTGAGGCCGCGAAGACGCTGGTCCGGACGCACCTCCTCGACGCCGCTGCCCGTGACCCATGGTTGCGAGACAATCCGCCCGACATCACGTTTTACGGATTTCACGCCGAGGGCAGTTGCGAAGACTTTGCGGAGTCGCCCGTCATTCAAACCTTGGATGCGGTCCACCGGGAATTAATCGGTTGCGGCCTGACCCCGGAGTCAGGGTCGGCCACGACCGATACGCGCTTTTTTCATCTGTACTACGGGACGCCTGCCGTGTGCTTCGGCCCGTGGGGTGCGGGGGCGCACGGGACCGACGAGTATGTGGAACTGCACACGGTCCGGGAGGTCACGAGGGTTATCGCCGCCTTCGTGCTGGACTGGTGTGGAATCGCCCGGCCGTGAGCCCGGCCCGTGCAGTGTGACGCGTCTCCCACACGGTGCACGGACCCGTGTGCGGATCGCTCCTCCTGTGTCGTGATATGGTGACGACCCGGGCAGATTGAAACGGCGGGACGAAGGAGGCACGAACCGTGAATAGTATCAATCTTCGCACCGGCATTCCAGGTCCGCGATCGCTTGCATTGCTGGCGAGGCGCCAGGCCGCAGTCCCTCGAGGCGTCAGCAACGTGACGCCCGTCTTCGCTGCCCGGACCGAGGGCGCGACCCTGACGGACGTAGACGGCAACGTGTTTCTTGATTTCGCCGCTGGCATCGGCGTACTGAACGTCGGCGCGAACCACCCCGAGGTCGTTGCGGCCGTCCATGCCCAAGTGGACAACTATCTGCATACGTGTTTCCACGTGACGATGTACGAGCCGTACGTTCAGCTTGCCGAGGCGCTCAATCGGCTCACGCCGGGCGACTTCCCAAAGAAGACGGTGTTGTTCAATAGCGGTGCCGAGGCGGTCGAGAACGCGGTGAAGCTGGCGCGACGGCATACGGGCCGCCCGACCGTGCTGAGCTTCACGCACGGGTACCACGGTCGCACGCTCATGGCCATGAGCCTCACCGCGAGAGTATCGACGTACAAGTACGGGTTCGGACCGTTCGCTCCCGAAGTGTTCCGCGTACCCGCGTGCGATCCATTCCGCTCGCCCCACGCCAGTCCCGGTGAGGCCGTTCGAGCGGCGCTGGCGGAGGTCCGGCGCACGATCGCTGAGGAGATCGGCGCCGACAAGGTTGCCGCAATGATCATAGAACCGGTGCAGGGCGAGGGCGGATTCATCGTGCAGCCACCGGAGTTTCTTGTGGGGTTGCGGGCGCTGTGCGACGAGTACGGGATCGTGTTCATCCTGGACGAGATCCAGACCGGCTTCGGCCGAACTGGGCGGATGTTTGCGGCGGAGCACGCGGGCATCGTGCCCGACTTGATGCTGATGGCGAAATCGATGAGCGACGGTCTACCCTTGTCCGCCGTCACCGGCCGTGCAGAGATCCTGGATGCCGCCCAGGTCGGCGGGCTCGGGGGCACGTTCGGCGGCAACCCCGTCGCGTGCGCGGCTGCGCTGCGTGTAATTGAGGTCATACGGCGTGACGGGTTCCTCGAGCGGGCTCGAACTGTTGGCGACCGCGTGCTCGCACGGTTTCGCGGCTGGGTCGCTCGGTATGCACTCGTCGGCGACGCTCGCGGGCTGGGGGCGATGTGCGCCATCGAGTTCGTCCAAGACCGTGCGACGAAAGAGCCGGCGGGGCCAGCCGCTGCGGAGGTCCTCCGGCGTTGCTATGAGCATGGGGTGCTCCTGATGAAAGCGGGGCACCATGATAGCGTCATCCGATTCCTCGCACCGCTCGTGGTGACCGATGTGCAGCTAGACGAGGGGCTCGAGGTGATGGAGGACGCGATTGGCGCGGTGTCGCCCGCCACGTTTGATGCGGCCGGCACCCGGCCGTCGGCATCGGGGGGGTAGCGGGCACTCGACCACACGTGTGCGGCGGCTACGGAGCGGGGTTGCACTTGGTTTTTCCTCCGCGCCTCGTTGGTGGTGAATTGAGGAACTGGCAGACGCGAACCAGGTAGGCGACCTATGACAGAGCCTGACCGGGTGATTTGCATCAGTGCTCATGCCGCCGACTTCTGCACTCGGGCCGGGGGGACTCTTGCCCGGTACGCCGGACTCGGCGGGAGGGCACGTGTCACCGTGCTGACTCCTGGTGCCCGAGGTGAGTCCGACGAGTTCTGGACCGCGCGCCAAGGCAAGGCCACGGAGGAAGAAGTGGCAGCGATTCGCTGCGATGAGGCCCGGCGTGCTGCAGAGGTCCTCGGGGTCGAGATCGTCTTCTACGGCTACACGGATCAGCCCCTGGTATTTGACCGGGATCGGTTGATGCGGCTGGTCCGGGAGATCCGGACATTCAGGCCGCGGCTCATCATCACGCATCCCCGGAAGGAGCCCTATAATCCCGACCACGGCAGAGCGTGCGAGGCGACCATTGAGGCCGCATATTACTCCACCCGCGCCGGCATCGAGCCCGATCTGCCTACACTCTCTTCGAGCCAGATCTTCGCATGCGAACCGACTCAGCCCCTGACCGAGGTCACTGAGTTCGCTCCCGAGTACTTCATCGACATCACCGACGTCATGGATCAAAAGATCCGGGCGATCGCAGAGTTCAAAGTGCAGCCCTATCATGTGGAACAGTACACCACTCGTGCTCGCGCCCGAGGCGTTCAAGCCGCCTTTGTCGCCGGCAATCCAGCGATCAGGTTTGCCGAGGCATTCGAACGATTGAGCCCGTGGACCGGGCGCGTCTTCCCGTGAGCAGCGCGTTTACCCGGCATTGAGTTGAGCCGGGGCGGAAGTGGATTTGCCGGATGGCCGCCACTATCCGAACCCAGGGTCGGGCATAGTTCCCGCGTATCGATGGACAGGCTGCACCTGTGGCTCCACAGGCCATCGGGACCACTGGCGTGAGCTGTCTCGGCTCAGCTCGGGCATCATGGTCGCATCCATGGTGGACCGACCCCCAACCGGTTTCAAGAGTCGTCCTCCTTATCTTCGGGGTCAATTCGATCGGAGACGCGCTGCGCGACTTTTTCGATCGCAATCCGCTCTGGCGGCCATGGCGCAACGCTGACATTGCGGTCGAGACCGATTGCACATCACCCGGCGTCTTGAGGAGCCCGAAGGCCGCGTTGTCCGGCGGGGTTGATGGCCAGAAAGTGGGGAGGCCCGGGGCACCGCCAGTTCATGTCGGGCTGTCAGATGAACCGAAAAATCAGGTCTTCACCTGATAGACGTCCATGGGGCTCCTAGAGAGAATACGCGTAGGCTGCATACTACATGTAATCCGTTAAATGTAGATCAATGAAACCATCCCGATTCTCGACGTTGGACTGCTCAGGTCTGACCCAGCGCGTCTACAACGCTATTCTCGCCGCCATTCATCAAGGCCGCATCCATGCTGGCGAGAAGCTTGTGATCGAGGAGATCGCCCGGGAACTGGGGGTGAGTCGGACGCCGGTGCGGGAAGCCCTCGGCGCCCTTGCCGCCGAGGGTCTTGTGGAACTCTCCGCACACAAAGGCGCTCGACTCAAAGAGATAACCCCCGACCACCTTTCCGACGCGTACGAAATCCATGCGCTCCTCGAAGGATATGCGGCGGAGCGCGCCGCTCGCAACACGCGGACGGTCGAGCTCGTTCCACGCCTGCGGGCCAACGTCGAAGCGTTGGCGCAAGCGATCGAGCACTCGGAAGGAACCGATTCGGTCGAACACCTCATGGTGCTCAATGACGAGTTCCACGCGATTATTCACGAGGCCAGCGGCAATAGGGTCGTCGGCGAGCTCGTTGCCCATCTCACGAATCGCCCAAGGGCATACGGGCGCTCCTATTGGGACTCGGCGGAAGCTCAGCGCCAATCCCTGGCGGCGCACACCGAAATCCTCGCCGCTATCGCGGCGCACGACGCGAAGCAAGCGGGCGAGGTGATGCGAAGACACATGCTCCGCTCTCGTGAGCTGGTCCTTGAACGCCTGCGCCAGAACCTCCCGCATACGCTGCATGAGGACAACGAGGGCGGCGATTCGAGGGGCGACGGACAAAGTCGTGCGGATGACAAGTTGGTGCGGGCAGAGGCGGAGGTGTGACATGGAGTGTCTTGTCCGTCGGATCGCTCTGCCGTGTGAGCTTGGGGTGCTGCGTCCGGCCTAGCGCGCCAGCGGCCTTCGGGGCGCCTGGCCAGCGATGGCGACGTTCTTGCAGGTTCTGGCGGACGGCCTCCGGCGAAGCCCGTTCGGCATTCGTCTTCCAGGTGATGAAGGATGGCAAGCTCACCACGGTCGGCTCACAGCAGCGGCGGCATCGCGCAGTTCGATGCGCCGGATGGGTGCATGGACCTGGCAGAAAGTGGCGGCGTTCGGCGTGGCCCGGCGCGGTGACGCTGTACGAACGCGGCGACACGGAGCGCACGGCACCGTCGGTGACCCCATCGGAGACCTCCGTCGCGGCTCGCGTTTGGCTGGAGGGACCGCCGCAGGGACAAGTTGTCGAGGGAGACAAACGTCATGCTAGGCCCCAAGGAGCCACGCGATCGTTTCCTCCAGCAGCTCTCGCTCCCCCGGGCTCTCGCAGACTGCCGATGGTTCGCTGAGAAGACGCCGTGGCGGCTGTCTGGGTCGGAGACCGGCGAGCGCGCGGCCGCGTACATCGTCGATCATCTCCGCGACGCGGGCGTGAAGGCAGACTTAATGACGTTCCACGGATACTTGAACTTCCCCGAGCCGGCCCAGTGTCACGTGAAGTCTCCGGAGCCGCGCCAGATTCCGTGCTCGGCCTTCGCGCAGATCGGTTCGACGCCCGAGGACGGGATGATCGCGGAGCTTGTCTATGTCGGGGCGGGCGCCGAAGGGGACTATGAGGGCAAGGACGTGCGCGGCAAGATCGTCCTCTGCGAGCTTTCCTACGCGCCGCCGCGGCCCGAGAAAGTGCGGATCGCCATGAGCCGGGGTGCGGCCGGGGTCTTGATGATGAATTGGGGAACAGACGATAGCGCGCTGATCCCTCTGGGGACCGTGAAGCCGGTCTGGGGCAACCCCACGCCGGACACCATTCACCTTATGCCGGACATCGCGGTCCTGGGCATTGCTCGTCGAGACGGCGTCTCTCTGCGAAGCCTCCTGCAGAGCGGGCGGTCCGTGACGATGATGATCAAGGCCCACGCCGAGCGCCGGTGGATGAAGGTCTCGCAGGCGACGGCGGAGGTCGAGGCCGCAGATGGCGACGGCGACTACGTACTGGTATCGGGACATATGGACGCGTGGGCCGCGGGGGCTACCGACAATGCCTCTGGGAACTCCATCATGATGGAACAGGCGCGTATTCTCCAGCAGAACCGGGACAAGCTGGCGCGCTCTGTCAGGTTCGCCTTTTGGCAGGCACACGAGACCGGCATCATGGAAGGCTCCTCCGCTTATGCGGACCGGTACTGGGACGACTTAGATGCCCATTGCGTTGCTGACCTGAACTACGATTCGGCGGGCATGATGGGCGCCAGCGTCTGGCGGAGTGACTCCTCTTCTGAGCTGCTGGCGTTCCACAACGCCGTGGAGGACGCCACCATCCCCGGTGTGCCCCGCAAGCGGAACAAGGCGGTACGGACGGGGGACAAGTCCTTCTTTGGAATCGGGATTCCGACCCTATGCTGTTGGATGGTCCATACCGACGAGCAAATCAAGGCCTGGCACGGCGCGACGCACGGCGAGTGGTATCACAGCGACGCCGATACGATGGAGATCTTCGATCCGGAGATCTACCGACTGCACGTGATGGTGTTTGGCGGCTACACGTGGGAGATGGCGACCGCCAAGGTGCTACCGATGGATTTTCGCCCGGTGGCGGACGATTACATCGCTCGGCTCCAGGAGGTGCACCGGCGGATGGCGGCACGACCGGATGCCGCCGCAGTCATGGGGCTGGCGCCCGTGGTAGCACTGGCGGAGCAGTTCAGGGGGAGCGCCGAGGCGCTGGAAGAGCGGCGCCGCGCCGCGGCGGCGGGTGACGTCGGCAACGTGCCACGGCTGAACGCCACGCTCAAGCGGTTGAGCCGCGTGCTGACGTGGGTGCGCGGTACGGTGTCGGGCCGGTACGGACAGGACCCGTACGGGTTGTCCGTGCTGCGTCATGACCTTCCCAATTTGGAGGTGGTCGAGCCGCTGCTGCGGGCGGCTCCGGAGTCCCACGAGTTCCACCTGTGGGCCACGCAAGCGCGGCGGGAGCGAAACAAGGTCTCGGAGTCGCTCCGCCATGCGACGACGATCATTGACGAGTGCCTTGGTTAGCAAGACACAAGGGATGGCCAGCCAGACGCACGTCCGTCGCGGCGAGACACCCCTGTGTGGTACCGGCATGACAGCTGCTGGACGTGTTGTTGATGTGACGCGGCAGTTGGCCGCATAACGGGTCGCAATGCCGCCTCCGCCACTCGCACGGGTGGCGCGGGTGAGCCGAGGGGGTGAGACTGATGGTGACGCGAACACGGAGGAGGGTAACGCGGCGGGCACTGCTACAGGCCGCCGGAGCCTGCGTGGCGGGAGCGGCGATCAGCAAGCTTGCAGTCCCGTGGGTGCCGAGGGCGTCTGCACAGGGTGCCCGCACGCTGACCTTCGCGCTGATCAATGACGTAACCACGCTCGATCCATTCAACACGTATGACAACGTCGCACTGTCGATCGAGCGGGCGGTGTACGACGGGCTTGTCGGATTTACGCCCGATATGAAGGTCAGGCCGGAACTCGCCACGTCGTGGGAAGCGTCGGCCGACGCGAAAACGTTCACGTTTCACCTCCGCCCGAACGTCAAGTTCCATGACGGCACGCCGTTGAACGCGGCGGCGGTAAAGCTCAACTTCGATCGCGTGCGCAATCCGGCGAACAAGCTCATTCGGCAGACCTTTTTCGATCCGATTTCATCCATCGATGCCGTCAACGACACGACGGTGCGGTTCAACCTGAAGGCGCCGTTTGGCGCGTGGCTCTACACGCTCGCGCACCCCTGCAGCCGCATCATCAGCCCGGCGGCGATTGGCAAGGGCGGCGATTTTGTCGCCCGAAACATGGTCGGCAGCGGTCCGTTCCGATTCGCGAGCTGGACCCCGGGGCAGCAGGTGGTGTTGGAGCGGAACCCCGAGTTCTGGCAGAGTGGCCAGCCTGAGGTCGACCGGCTGATCATCAAGCCGGTGCCCGAAGACGACAGCCGGGTCGCCATGCTCCTGAGCGGCGACGCACACTTCATCTATCCGGTGCCCAACGTGCAGGCGGACGCGGTCTCGAGAGCGTCGGGCGTCACCCTCCAGAAGCAGTGGAGCAACGTGCAGCAGGATGCCCAGATGCACTGCCAGCACGAACCTTTCCGCAATCCGCTGGTGCGTCAGGCGCTCAACTACGCCATCGACAAGCAGGCGCTGGTGCGGGTGATCCTGGGCGGCCTGGGACGGGTGATGGACTCGCCGGTGGCGTCGGTCATCACCGGATACAGTGTGGTGCAG
>DASPUZ010000131.1:0-25941 GCA_035622635.1 bacterium
CGAGCAACTGGACCACGACGAGGAGGAAGAACGCTAGTTGCCGCATGGGGAACCACCCTGAGCAGTCGTCCGCGGATCTGCGGACGATCGTCGCGCCAAACGCGTCACCCCACACGCTCGACGGGACAAACACCTACCTTCTAGGGAGCCGGAAGGTCGTGGTCATCGATCCCGGACCGGACGACCGCGGCCATGCGGAGCGAATCGCGGAGTGCGCCAGGCAAGGTGGGGGTCGGGTAGCTCTTATCCTCGTCACCCACGGGCACTCGGACCATCTGGGCGCGGCCCGACGCGTCGCCGAGGCGACGGGCGCGCCGATTGCGCGGTGGCGTGCCGGTGATCGTCCGCTGGACGACGGCCAGGTCGTGGTGGAGGAGGAGAACCGCCTCCGTGTCGTCCACACCCCGGGGCACGCGGCCGATCATATCGCGTTCGTGTGGGAGGATTGCAGGATCCTTTTCTCGGGCGATCTCGTCCTTGGCCGTGGAACGGTCATGGTGTCTCCGCCGGCAGGGTCCATGGCCGACTACCTGCGTTCGCTGGAGCGGGTGGCACGCCTGCGCCTCGCCGCGATCGCGCCAGGACACGGTCCGCTGGTGGAGAACCCTGCGTCCCACCTTGCCCAATACATCGAGCATCGGAAGGCGCGGGAGCGGCAAATCCTCGATCTGGTGTCCGCCGGGTCGCGGACGCCGGGCGAGGTGGCGGGGGTCGTATATCCCGATCTGGAACCGTGGCTGCACCCGGCCGCGGAGGCCACCGTCCTGGCGCATCTGCTGAAGCTCTGGCACGAGGGACGCGTTGCGCGGGCGGGGAATCGGTACTACGTCCCCTGATCGTCCTAGCAGGGTGGCATAGCGGGAGGGAGGGGTGCGATGGCAGTGCCGGTCACGTTGTCGAACGAGACCAAGGACCGCAACGGTCGGGCCATCACGGTCGGCAGCAAGGTCAAGGTCGCGGGCATGGCGGAGCCTGTTGAGGTGCATCAACTCGACTCCCGGTACGGGTCAATCGTCGTGCTGGTACCGGGCCGCGCGAATCAACATATGGGACTCATGCTGCATGCGGAGGACGTCGAGCTCGCCTGAGACCCGGCATCGTAACAACGCGACCGGCGGAGGCTTTCGCCCCCGCCGGTCGCCTGTCTTGTATCCGGTCCGACGCGCGAGACGGTCTTACATGTCCATGTCTTCGGGGTTGTAGCCGCCCGGCGCTCCCGCCGCCTTCTTCTTCTCGCGCTTCTCGACGACCAGAGCTTCCGTCGTCAACAGCAGGCTCGCCACGCTTGCGGCGTTCTGCAGGGCCAGGCGCGTCACCTTGGTGGCATCGATGATGCCGGCTTTCACCATGTCGGTGTACTTGCCCTCCGCGACGTCGTAGCCCACGCCGTGCTTCTCCCCCTTCAGGTGCTCCACGACGACTGCACCCTCCATGCCGGCGTTCGCGGCCAGCCACTTCGCCGGCTCTTCGATCGCCCGACGCATGATCGCCACGCCGATCTTCTCGTCGTCGTTCCCCGTCTGCACCTTATCGAGGGCTTTCGCGATGTTGAGCAGCGCCGCGCCGCCTCCGGGCACGATGCCCTCCTCGACCGCCGCCTTGCTCGTGCTGAGGGCGTCCTCGAAACGGTGCTTCTTCTCCTTCAGCTCGGTCTCGGTCGCCGCGCCGACCTTGATCTGCGCGACTCCGCCGGACAGCTTCGCGAGACGCTCCTGCAGCTTCTCCTTGTCGTAGTCAGAGGTGGTGGTCTCGATCTCCTTCTTGATCTGGGCGATGCGTCCCTGGATGGCCTTGCGTTCGCCCCTGCCCTCGATGATGGTGGTCTCTTCCTTGGCCACTCGCACCTTCGCCGCGTGGCCGAGCATCTCAACCTCAACGCTCTCCAGCTTCACGCCGATGTCGTCGCTCACCACTTGGCCGCCCGTGAGCACCGCCATGTCGCCAAGCATCGCCTTACGGCGGTCGCCGTACCCGGGGGCCTTCACGGCCACGCATGGCAGCACGCCGCGCAGTTTGTTGACCACGAGCGTGGCCAGGGCCTCGCCCTCCACGTCCTCGGCGATCACGACGAACGGCTTGCCGAAGCGCATGACCTTCTCCATCACCGGGACGATGTCTTTGACGGCACTGATCTTCTTCTCGGTCAACAGGATATACGCATCCTCGACGACCGCTTCCATCTTGTCTGGATCGGTGACCATGTACGGGGAGATGTAGCCGCGGTCGAACTGCATGCCCTCGACGACCTCAACGGTCGTCTCGATGCCCTTCGACTCTTCGATCGTGATCACGCCGTCCTTGCCGACCTTGTCCATGGCCTCGGCGATGAGCTTGCCGATCTCCGCATCGTTGCCCGCGATGCTGGCGACGTGGGCGATATGCTCCTTGCCCTCGAGCGGAATACTGTTCTTCTTGAGTTCGGCGGTGAGGGCCTCTACCGCGTTGTCGATCCCGCGCTTCAAGATCATGGGGTTGGCGCCCGCCGCCACGTTCTTGAGGCCTTCCTTGACGATGGCGTGCGCGAGCACGGTGGCCGTCGTGGTTCCGTCTCCCGCGGCGTCATTCGTCTTGCTGGCCACTTCCTTCACGAGCTGTGCGCCCATATTCTCGTAGGGATCTTCGAGCTCGATCTCTTTTGCGACCGTAACGCCGTCCTTCGTGATCGTCGGGGATCCCCACTTCTTCTCGAGCACAACATTACGACCTTTGGGGCCGAGCGTCACGCGAACGGCGCTCGCGACCTTTTCGACGCCTCGCTCGAGAGCCTTGCGGGCGTCCTCGTCATACAATAGGTGTTTGGCAGGCATGCAGACGGCCTCCTCGTATCGTGATGTTTAGCACTCTTCGAGGTCAAGTGCTAACTGTCTCTATTGTTCATTCTGTCAACGGAGCGATCAAGGGGAATGGCGGGCATTAATAGGTTCGCTTTGGCTATGATCGGGCTCCCTCTCCCTGATGGCCACGGTTTCGCCCGATATCTCTTCCTATCTCACGGGATCTTCTGCGGACACTGGCACAGGAGGTGGCCGAAGATGGGGGAGTTGCGCGACCGCTCGTCAAATGCTCCCGTGTCGGTGAAAGGGGGAAACGCGCCTGGCGACGTGGCAACGCGGCATGGCGGCGCTGTTGTGTCTTGCGGGTTTCTTGCTGGTGCTGCAGCTGCGGGCCGAGCAGGCGCTTCGTGCCGCCGTCGAACTCCCGTCCTACCGGCTGGCGGACCTTGCCGTGTTGATCCGACGACAGCAGGAATCCGACCGCGCGCTTGGAGCCGAAGTGGCGGCCCTCGAGGCGAAACAGCAGCAGATCGAGGCCACCGCGGCTGCGGGCCGAAGCATCGCCGACGCGATGCGGCATGAACTCGCCGGTTATCGCGAACAACTGGGCCTGACGCCCGTGCGCGGGCCTGGGATCACGATCGTCCTCGCCGCGGACCCCAAGCGTCTTTCGGTGCCGCAAGCGCAGGATGTGTCGGGCGTCGCAAATGAACTGTGGGCGGCGGGCGCCGAAGCCGTGTCGGTCAACGGGATCCGAATGCTGGCGACCGATGGCGTCGTGCCGCTGCCGCAGGGCGTGCGGATAGCCGACCGGACGACCCGAGACCCGTATACCATATCCGCGATCGGTGACCCCGCCGCCCTGGAGGGTGCGTTGATGGTGCCGGGGGGTGCAGTGGACGGGCTCCGGGGCGTGGGGATATCGGTGAGGCTCACGCGAGCCGAAACTCTGTGGCTGCCAGCGTCGTCCAGCAAACCAGCGTTCCATGTTGCGCGTCCGGTTTCGGGGCCCTGAGACCCAAAGGAGGCGGCGCACCGCGGGGAGGATCGGTCCTCCGCGGACCGTAGAACCTCCCCTGAAGAAACTCCGGCGGCTGCCGTCTAGTGTGGGGCATGCCCCACTCTAGGCTGTCGCAGCCGCCGATGTCCCCATCCTTGAGAAGTCGCCTGCTCTTGGGCCGGGAAGCCGTCGACACTTGGCTGGTTTCCTGGCGGTGCGGGCCGCTCTCGTCGAGACGGGAACATAACGTAGCACAGATTTCGTCGGCTTGTCAAGCACACGATCTGCCTCATAGATAGCGTTCCCGAGCGAGGTCCTGATGTCTCAAAACCCCTGTTACCGAGGACGCAGGAGCCATCATCCGGCGTTTGGCCGCTCTCGACGCAGCGCGATAGCGTGGTCCGAGAATGCTCTGCGGGCCCATGGAGAGCCCCTGGTGAGCCTGCTTGGCACGCGATAGAGCTGGGGCGACTCCAAGGAATGGCACAAAATACTGGGAAACAACAAAACGCTGGAGATTCATGAAACAAAACCAGGCAAGCGGCACGGCAGGATATATGACCTTGTTCCGCGCGCTTGAATCCTACCGCCCGGAGGCAGAGCGGCTATTCGAAGATACGATGGCGGTAGGCTTCTTGAAACCATCGCTGCGCAGGGCAGCTTGTCTGTCCAGAATCCCGGTCGTAGGGGAAGTCGTGCGTTGGTATATTGACAAGCAGTGGCCGGGAGCGCGCACCTCTGGCATAGCCCGCACGCGTTTTATCGACGATGAATTGATCAACGCGCTAAAGAACGGCGTGAAACAGGTAGTCATTTTGGGCGCAGGATTCGACTCCCGTGCGTACCGGATACCTGGAATTGAGCGCGCTCAAGTCTACGAGGTCGACTATCCGAGCACGCTCGAAGCCAAGCGGGACAAGGTGCAAAAGATGCTGGGCAGGATACCGGGCAACGTCACTTTCTCCGAGATAGACTTCAATCACCAGCGTCTTGGAGACCTACTGGCCGGGTCCGGCTTCGACCAGCGCAGACGCAGTTTCTTCATCTGGGAAGGCGTGACAAATTACCTTACACCACAAGCAGTTGACGTCACGTTGAGATTCATAGGCGGGATGCCGGAAGGAAGCGTTGCGGTATTTACCTACATCCACAAGGGCGTCTTGGACAGGCCGGAGTCGTTCGAAGGAACGCAGAATCTGGCGAGATTGCTTAGAGAGAACTCGGAGCCGTGGACTTTCGGATTGTATCCGAAAGAGTTGCCGGCTTATCTTGAAGCCCGCAGGCTAAGGCTTGTTGAGGATATCGGCGCGACCGAATATCGAGCCAAGTACATGAGGTCTGAGAGGTGCAAGAAAGGCTACGAGTTTTATAGGATCGCCATAGCTAGAGTCGATCGTAGCTCACATCCCCGCGGCGGATCATCCCTGACGGCGCATGATCGCCGACGAAGGGACAGTTTCACAGAGCCGTTAGGATGACAGAGTCACTGAGCAACGACAGCAGAAGACCGTGCAGTCGTGGGTCGATTTGAGACTGACAGTTCGTAGCGGAAAGGCAACTCGGGTGGGGGGTCAATGCGCGTCAGAGGGATTGATCATATCCAGCTGGCTATGCCCCGCGGTGGAGAGGATCAAGCGCGCGCATTCGACGAAGGCGTTCTCGGCATACCGGAAGTTCAAAAGCCGCCAAATCTGGCGAAACGAGGGGGTTGTTGGTTCGCCACGGACAGTTTGAGAGTTCGTCTCGGCGTAGAAGACGACTTGTCTCCCCGCTCCCAAAGCACACGCAGCTATCTTGGTGGAGGATCTCCCCGGCTTGAGGAGGCTACTCGAAGCCGCCGGGTTTCGCTCCAAGATTGATGAGCCTCTGGAGGGCTACGACCGAATCTATGTGGACGATCCTTTTGGCAACCGAATTGAGCTGCTGGAACGTCTTCCAAACCGACCACCATGAGCCCCGCCGCCGATAGTGAAGCGTCGCGAGCGTGTCCAGGGGAGGGAATCAGCTTGGAGCTCGTTTCGCAAATCCGAGCAGGTCTGGACGAGCTGACCCGCTTTTCCGAGGCCGCCGATACGAGGGGCTCGTCCACGGAGTAGTGCGTATGATCCAGATCGCGCCGCAGACCCGGGAGTTGATCGACGACGGGGCCCCCAGCACTGCGCAAGGCGTTCCATGCGGCCTCTGAGCGCGGCGGGCGGGAGTTCCGAAGCGGGGCGGCGGTGATTGTCCCGCGCGTGATATCATGAGGTCGTGAACTCTTCCCGAGGACGTCCCTGGATCGCCTGGGCGGGTCTGCTCGTTCCTCTGGTGGTACTGCTCGCCCTCTTCGCGGCCGGTATCGTGTGGCACGAGCGTTCTCTGGTCATCAGCGGCGCCTTGGCCAGGGGTGAGACGCCTGCCGTGCCTGCGGTCACGATGGCCTCGTTCTCAGGACCGGCGATCACGCTCAGTTCGTTTCGCGGTCACCCTCTCATATTGAACTTCTGGGCCTCCTGGTGCGGGCCGTGCCGAGAGGAGGCGCCGCTGCTCGAGGGCACGTGGCGGGAGTACCGGGGCAAGGGCCTGGTGGTGCTCGGCGTCGACACCCAGGATATGGCCTCGCCTGCCCAAGGATTTATCTCGGAATACCACTTTACGTTTCCCGTGGCGCGTGACCCCGATGGCACGGTCGCGCGCCGGTTTGGGACCACGGGTGTGCCGGAGACGTTTTTTGTCAGCGCGGACGCCCGGGTCGTCGGAAAGTTTCCGGGAGAGCAAGTCGACCCGGAAGCGTGGCGCCGGGTCGCGCAGGCATTGGTATCCGGGCGACGGCCGGACCTTCCTCGATAGTTCTCATACCGCTGGCGGCAACACGCCGCGGAACACGTAGGTACTGCTGAAGAATCGGCACGGCGGAGCACGATCCGCGCCGTGACACGTGCGCAGGACGCGGCAAGAAAAAGATGACTCTCCCGCCGTGTCTGGAGATCGCGCGGCGCTCTCCCGCAGTGCTTTTCGTCCGGCCAAGATCCTGGTCGTTTCGGAGCCCGTTTCAAAGTTGACCTGAGCCGTAAACATACCTTGACAAGACCGAGTTAGGCGGTTACGATTTAGAACATGTTAGTCCTAGACCACTTAGTCCTAATTCGGGAATGGAACGATGGCTCGGGATCAACGCAATAGGGAAAAACTGATAGAGACGGCGGCCGCGCTGTTCCGCTTCCAGGGATTTCGGCCGACATCGCTCGACGAGATTTTGGACCGCAGCGGCGTATGCCGCAGCAATTTCTATTATCATTTTCGGAGCAAGGATGACCTGGGATTGGAGGTACTCAGTCGCCAGGTCGAGCACTTCGCAACCAAGGTCATCCGCGGGATTCTAGAGGATGAAAGCCGATCGCCGAGGGAGCGCGTTGAGCGCTTGTTCACCGAAGTGGGAGCCGCGGTGAGAGAGGCTTCGTACCGGGGTGGGTGTCCGTTCGGCAACCTGGCGGCCGAGATGGCGGGAGGCCATCCCGAGTTCCGGTCTCGTTTGAGCGGTTTCTTCAGCCAATGGGAAGAGGCGGTAGAGCGCTGCCTGGCAGATGGTATCTCCCGGGGGCAGTTTCGACGTGATCTTGACGTTCGAGGCGCAGCGGTTGCCGTCGTGAGTCAGATCGAAGGGGCGGTGTTGCTCGCGAAGACCCACGGGCACGGCGGCCCCTTGGAAGCGGCGGCTCGCCAGACGCTCAAGTTCCTGGAAAGCAGGTGAAAATCGTGCAGAATCTTGCCCGTCGTGTGACAGACACTGCCAGCACCGAGATACCGGTTCGCGCGCTGGCCAGTTCGGCCACGATGCCCGGAACGACCACGTCGCCGGAGGCGGTGTTGTTCGAGGAGATGGTGACTCCTCATCTCGATCCCCTCTACCGCACGGCCCTCCGGCTCACCGGCCGGCCACAGGACGCGGAGGACCTGGTCCAGGAGACCTATCTTCGCGCGTGGCGGTCGCTGCACACGTACCGGCCCGGGACGAACCCCAAGGCGTGGCTGTTCCGCATCCTCCACAACGCGCACATCGACCGCTATCGCGCGTCCACGCGGACCGTCCAGACTGTGGATGAGATGGAAGGGCAGGACCCGGCCTTTGTGGTGCAGGAGACCCCCGAGTCGGTGGTGCTGTCGGGTGTCATGGACGCGGAGGTCCGTCAGGCCCTGATGGCGCTTCCGGAGGTGTTCCGGTCGTGCCTCATCCTCGCGGACCTGGAGGGCTTTTCGTACCAGGAGATCGCCGACATCCTGGGCATCCCGAGGGGCACCGTCATGAGCCGGTTATTCCGAGGGCGGCGCGCCATGCGCCGGGCGCTCATGAATTACGGCCGCGAGCATGGGTACGTGAAGGCGAACTGAGCCACGCTAACGGTTGATTGTTGACGGCCTCGGCAATTCGCCGGGGCCGTTTGCTCGTCGTCGGCGCGCGGGCGACGGGCAGGGAGGCTCCATCCCGGCGCGAAATCTCCTCCGCGCGTCCCGCACCGGTCCGAATTCCCGCGTGGAGGCTCCGATGCCCGCAGATCTCAGTCTGCTCGCCGCCAGGCGGACCGTTCGATTCTATACGTCCGACCCTGTGCCGGACGACGTCGTGCTGACCTTGCTGAAGGCGGCGCAACTCGCACCCTCGGCACACAATGCGCAACCGACGCGGTTTGTCGTCATCAAGTCTCCGGAGGCGCGGCGGCGTCTCGTCTCCCGCATGGCGCGCCGCTGGCAGCGAGACCTCGAGCGCGCCGGCACGAGCGAGGCCGCGATCCGTGTTCAGTTGCGGTTCTCCGAGCGCCGGTTCGGTACCGCACCGCTGCTCATCCTTGTCGGGTACACGCTCGACGAGATGGACGAATACCCTGATCGTCTGCGCCGCACCGCCGAGGCAACCATGGCATCGCAAAGTGCGGCGGCGGCGATCCAAAACCTCCTGCTGGCTGCGGCGGCCCACGGGCTTGGCGCGTGCTGGTGCTGCGCGCCGTTGTTCTGCCCCGCCGTTGTGCGGCGGACGCTCGGCTTGCCCCGCACGTTCGTGCCGCAGGCCCTGTTGACGATCGGGTATCCGGCTCACACCCCCCCAATGCCGCCGCGGAAAGTCCTCGAGGCGGTCGTCGCCTACGCATAGCATGATTACCGTGTTGTGCGGTGGCGTCGGCGGTGTGAAGCTGGTTGCGGGGCTGGCAGCCGTGCTACCGGATCCGTCCCTCCTGTCGGTCGTCGTGAACACCGCCGACGACTGCGTCGTTTGGGGGCTGCACGTATCCCCAGACGTGGACACCGTGCTCTACACCCTGGCGCAATGCGCAAGCCACGAGCGGGGCTGGGGCATCGAAGGCGATACGTGGAGCGCGCTGGAGATGCTCGGCCGGTACGGGCTGCCGACGTGGTTTCGGATCGGGGATCGGGACCTAGGCACCCACGTCGCCCGGACGATGTGGCTCCGCGAAGGCCGGCGGCTGACCGACATCGTGCAGGCGCTCGGTCGATCGCTCGGCGTGCCCTCACGTGTCCTGCCCATGTGCGACGAGCGCGTCGAGACGATCGTGCGAGTACCATCGGGACGGATCCCGTTTCAGGAGTACTTTGTGGCGCGCCGGGCGTCCGACCGCGTGCTCGGCGTCGAATTTGTCGGGATGGATCGTGCGCACGTGACACCGGAGGTCGCCGATGCCGTCTGCCGGTCCGCACTGATCGTGGTGGCGCCGAGCAATCCGGTCGTCAGCATCGGTCCGATCCTCGCCGTACCCGGCATGCGCCAGGCACTCGCTGCCGCAAGGGCTGTGCGGCTTGCCGTGACTCCGCTGGTGGCCGGCCGGGCCATCAAGGGGCCGACGGCCGAGATGCTGCGGGGTATCGGTGTGCCGGCCGAACCTGCCGCGGTCGCCGGTATGTACGGGGACTTTCTCGACGTATTCGTGCTCGACGTGCAGGATCGAGCAGATGCCGCTGCGGTCGCAGCCGCCGGCCGATCCGGGCGGCCGGTCACCGTCGCGTGTGTCGACACGGTCATGGACGACGACGGCGCACGGTGCCGGCTTGCTCGTGATGTCATTCGGATTGCGGCCGCCAGCGGCGCGGGGGTCCCGGTTCCGTTGGCATGACGACGGTCTGCGCGACCATCCCGCAAAGCCGCTTGCACGACGCGAAGACCCGCTTGGCGCCTGCGTTGGGGCCACGGCGGCGCACGGCGCTGGCGCTGGCGCTGCTGGGCCACGTGTGCGCGGTGGTTCGTGCGACGCCGGGTGTGGAGCGCCTGACGATCGTGAGTCCTGATCCACGGGTGCGCTCGTGGGGTGGGGCGCACGGCTATGCCGTGGTCCTCGACCCTGGCCGGGGGCTCAACACCGCGCTTGGTGGGATCCTGCGCTCTGGCGCGCGAGCCGGACGGGGTGTGCTGGTCATCGCGGCCGATCTTCCGTGGCTGGGCGTCCACGACGTGGCGGCGCTATTGGAGGCGCTGCGTCCGGGGAGGGTAGTGCTTGCGCCGTCCAAGGATGGAGCGGGAACGAACGCCCTCGTGCTGCCGGCAGGGTGCCAGTTCACTCCGGCATTTGGGCCCGGGAGTCGCACCGCACACCATCGCGAGGCTGCCTCTAGGAGACTGGAGGTAGTCGAGGTGGTCCGCCCGGGGGTGGCATTCGACATCGACACCCCCGACGATCTGGCGGCACTCGAGGCGGCAGGATGGTCCGACGGGGTCGTGTGGGGACCCGGCCGGTTGGGGAGAGACTCGCCATAGGGTCCGAGGACACGGAGCGGATGTTGCTGAAGTCGTAGAATCGGTGTCCGGGCCCGTGCCCGCGGCGTAAGCCAGGACTGGGCCTACGGCGTGGATCAACTTGCCGCGGACCAAATCGCGGCGGGCCGGAACTGCGACGCCAAGGGGATGAGGTCGGCGGTAACAGCGAGAACGGAGGTATAGAGTTCGTACGACTAACCTCTGAGCCCACGGCGTGGACCAGAACCAGGGTGCCCCGAGGCGACGGCGTCGGGGCAACGATGCGAACGAGACTCACTGGGGGGGTGACATAGCATGACCATTCGCGTTACGCACTACGGGCTGGGCCCGATTGGGACCGGGATCCTGCGACAGGTCGCCACTCGGAAGGGCTTCAAGGTCGTGAGCGGCATCGACATCGATCCCGCCAAAGTGGGCAAGGACTTGGGCGAAATCGCAGGGTTGGACCGCCGACTCGGCGTCCGGGTGACGGATGATCCCGTGGAGGCCATTCGGAAGACCAAGCCAGACGTCGTGGTGCTCTGCACCCTAAGCTCGCTCCGGGCTGTGATGCCCCAGATCGAGACGGTGCTTAGGCTGCGCGTGCCCATCGTCTCGACCACGGAGGAGCTGGCCTACCCCTACCGTACGAACCGGTCACTGGCAAGAAAGATCGACGCGCTGGCCACCAAAGCCAAGGTCGCGGTGGTAGGCACCGGCGTCAACCCCGGGTTCGTCATGGACGCGCTGCCGATCGTGCTGACCGGAGCGTGCGAGCGCGTCGACGCCATCCGGATCGAACGGATTCAGGACGCGCGCATACGCCGGCTTCCCTTCCAGCAGAAGATCGGGGCCGGCCTGACGGTCGCGCAGTTCGAGGAACGGGTAGCCGCCGGCACCGTCCGTCACGTCGGCCTGACGGAATCCATCGCCATGATCGCCGACGCGTTGGGCTGGAAGATGAGCAAGATCACCGACACGATCAAGCCCAAGGTGGCCAAGGCCCAGGTGGCGAGCGACTATCTGACCGTGCAAGCGGGCCTGGTCTGCGGCCTCCTGCAGGACGGCATCGGCTACACCCAAGACGGCGTGCCAGCGATCACCCTGCACATGGAAGCCTACCTGGGGGCGCCCGAGTCTTACGACGCCGTGACTATCACCGGCAACCCGAATCTCACATCGCGAGTCCAGGGCGGGTTCCACGGGGACCTGGTGACGGCATCGGTCGCTGTCAACACGATCCCGAAGATTCTGACGGCACCTCCCGGGTTACGCACGATGCGCGACATAGCGTTGCCGTCGTTCTACAGCGGGAAGTGATTGCCCCCGAAAAGACATCTGATCATAGGTGAGCGTCAGAGCGGAGCGGCACATATGATGTTGCCGTGCGGTCCTGCGGCGGCAGCTCCGCTCTGACTTGGTTCCGGCTCGGTGGACCGTGCCAAAAGGAGCGCCGGGCGCGCGGCGCTGCGGCGATTTGCATGCCGGCGCTCTGCCGGCGACTCGACGAGTCGCGCACCGCCACGGTCTTCCACCCAACGGCCGTGCTACGGAGAGACGGGGAGTTCTTTGCGCCTTCTTTTCATGCCGTACAGCCGGACGTCGGCCGTCCGGAGCAGCGCCTCGGAATCCACACCGTCCGCCGGGCTTGATGCCGCCCCCCAGGACACCGGGAGAATCCGTCGCTGGCCGTTCGGCGCGACCGTGATGCTGATCGGGGCGAGGTGCCGGAGTACGGCGGGTACGTCGGGCCCTGTCTCGGGGAGGAGCACCGCGAACTCATCACCCCCGAAGCGGGCCAGCACGTCGGACGAGCGCAACCGGTCGCGCAGACTCCGTGCTATCTGCCGGAGCGCGTGGTCACCTGCCAGGTGGCCGTGAGTGTCGTTGAGAGCTTTGAATCCGTCGAGATCGAGCAAGGCTACGGTCAACGGCGCCGCGGTTCGGCGGGCGCGAGAGAGCTCCCGGGTCAGTGCCGCGAGGAAGTGGCGGCGGTTCGAGAGTCCCGTAAGCGAGTCGGTCTCCGCGAGACTGCGGAGTCGGCTTTGAAGCCGGGCGATCGCAAAGAGGTTCGCCACATATTGCGCGATAACGCTCAGCAGCGCCAGATCGTCCGACGCAAACGCGTCGGCCCTGTCCGCGTAGGCGGCTAGAGTCCCTATCGCCTCTCCATCGGCGATCAGCGGGGCGCAGATCGCGGACCGGATGTTCGTACAGCGAAAGACACGCCGATCGCGTCGCCCGACGTCAGGGGCGTGCAACGGGCGCTTCGCCATCATAGTCGCCCAGCAGGACCCCTGTGGTCGAGGAATCTCCAGGCCGTGCAGGGCGCTCCCGAGGCCGGTAGCCCCGACTACGGTTAGAAGGTCCGGGCGGTGGTCTCCAACGAACGCGATCGCGGAGGAGTGGAATCCCGCGTCGTCGCGCATCGCTTTGAGCGTCCAATCAACGAGCTGACGAGTATCCAGAACCGCCGTGAGCCCTTTTGCCAGTGTCGCCAGAAATCTGAGTGCAGGCGCGGATTCACGCCGTTGCATGAGCGGCGTCACGTCACTCTCCCCTCGCCGGCCTTGATGGCAACCCGCATGATCGAGGCGTAAGCAATGGACTCGCGTGTTCATTTGGGTGACATCGGGTCAACAACACAATGCCGCACGTTGGGATGAGCCGCAAGCCCCATGAGTGAGTCTTTCGATTGAAGTTCACACCACGCTAAGGGTCGCGAGGCGTCGCCGACCGTTCGGCGAACGTCGCGCTCGTCGATAAGTCGCCTCGGAAACGGAGACAACACGTGGTCACGCCGCCGTTGGTGATGTTGAGTTCGCCGCCGGCGGTTGAGCTTCGGCCGAACTGCGGGCGTTCGCTGTTCACTGTGGCGGGGCGGCTTTGTTATACTGAGAATCACCACATTACCGGATAGTCCGGGAGTGGGGAGGCTCAGTCATGATCCAGATGAACGTGCGATCGCTGGCGCTCGACCACCAGATGAACCCGGTGGTGTTCTTGGTGGATCAGGCGGAGACGCTCGCGCTGCCGATTTGGATCGGGGCCGCGGAAGCTCAGTCGATCGCGCTGCAACTGCGGGGCATCCGGCCCCCGCGTCCCATGACCCATGATCTGCTCCGCAACATGCTCTCGCAGCTCGCCGTCAGCGTCGGCCGCGTCATCGTCGCCGACGTCCGCGAGGGCGCCTACGTCGCCGAGATCCATGTGAACAACCATGGCGCCGACGTGGTCGTGGACTCGCGTGCGAGCGACGCGATTGCGCTCGCCCTCCGCACCGAAGCGCCGATCTATGTGAAACAGAGGGTGGCCGAGAACGCAATCCCGCTCAGAAAAGCCTTCGACGAACACGATCTCGAGGAATTCAAGAAGTTTCTCGAACGCGTCAGGCCCGCCGACTTTCAAACCGGCTCCGAGAACACGTAGCCCCGGGTCGTGCACGCCGTCACCATGCGAGATGCTCGCATGGGAGGCGGTCGCTGGGTGCCGCCTTCGTATCGCGGAGGAGTCCTCTTGCGGTTCCTGGAACAGGAACGGCGGAGCGCGACTCGATCGGGCTTCGGCTGCGCTCTGGCGGCGTCTCACTGTCGGCTCGTTGCTGGCGCGTGCGGGCGCGTCATCGGGTCGGCGCCCGATGGCGCAGGCGGTGCCCGGCAGGGTATCGTGATTTCGGCACACGTTCCGTGCCGCCCGCCGGTGTGACGATAGGTGCGTCTACCGGCGGCCGGGCATTCTGGGAGGGGATGGCGATGAAACAGCGGTGGTGCCTTGTCTTGTGCGTTCTACTCGCCGCGCTCGTGACGGCGCCGGCCTTGCCACCGGCGAGAGCGGCAGCCCCGATGGAACTGGCGTTTTGGGGAGGGTGGACCGGTCCTGACGGCGACGTCATGCACCAGATGGTGGACGAGTTCAACAAGGAGCACCCGGACATCCGGGTGACGCTTACGACGCTTCAGTGGACGCCGCTGTTCGACAAACTCCTGACGGCGGTGCGGGCCGGGCAGCCGCCCGACCTGATGGGGATGCACTCGCAGGACATCGCGCAGTTCTCGTCGCTCGGCATCCTCGAGCCGATGGGCGCGATGATCACGGCCGCCGGGTTCAAGGCGTCGGACTTCATGGACGTCGCATGGAAGGGCACGTTCTCCCAGAACACGCAGTACGCGATCCCGCTCGACATGCACATGCACGGGGTGTACGTCAACCTGGACATGTGGAAGGCTGCGGGCTTGACCGCGGGCAAGCTCCCGACAACGGGCGACGACTTTGTCGCGGCGGCGAAGAAACTGACGGTGGACGGTGCCGGCCGGCATCCCGATGATCCCGGGTTCGACCCGAGGACCATCAAACAATACGGCGTCGGCATGATGAACAATCACCACGGCTTCTACATGTGGTACGCGCTGCTCGCGCAGCAGGGTGATCCGTTCGTGTCTCCAGACTTCAGCCGTACTACGTTCAGCGACGCCAAGGCCAACGCGGCGTGGCAGTGGCTGCAGGACCTCGTGTTCAAGTACCACGTCGTGCCCGTGGGAGAGACGAACCCGTATCAGGACTTCGTGACCAAGCACGTGGCGATGCTGATCGACGGCCCGTGGGAGATCCCCGGCCTCAACAAGGTCAGTGGGCTCCATTGGGACACCACCACGTTCCCGCGCGTGTTCACCGCGCCGGCGGCGTGGGGTAGCGGCCACCTGTTGACGATCCCCAAGCAGGCGGACAAGGCGCGCGAACAGGCCGCCCAGACGCTCGCGACCTGGATCGTACGCCACTCGCAGGAATGGGGAATGTCCGGGAATTTGCCGGCGTTCCTGCCGGCCAGGACGTCCGCGGCATTCCGGGCCCTTCCGGGACGGCGCGGCTTCCTCGAGGAACAACCGTACGAGATCATGCTGCCCGACGTGAAGCCGTCCGCGCAACTCTACTCCGCCGCGGCACCGAGCCCGATCGTGGTCGCGGCGCAGGCGGTCCTGGTCAGGGACCAGCCGGTCGCGGGGGTGACGCAGGAGCTGCGGAGTCGCCTCAACGCGATCCTGGCGGCGCCGTAGGAGCCGTGTGAGGTGCGCGACGTCGCCGGGAGTGGCCCGGAGACGCAAAACGCCCGTCGAAGGGACGTAAGACCCGACGCCGTTGGGCAGACCCCGATAGGGTGGGAAGCCGGCCTCGGCATCACCGGGGCGGCACCTTCGCTTCGGAAGGCGCGGCTGCTTGAAAAAGCCGCAGGCGATTCAAGCAACGGCAGCGGGAGCAAGGGATAGGTCCCCGGAGAGCCGCGGCCCTCCGGGGACCGCGCACCGACGATGAAGATCCTGCCCGCCAGCGTGCACCGCCAGCACTCCCGCGGCGGCAGCGCGTGGGTGACGCCGTACTTTTTCCTGCTGCCGTACTTGCTCGTCTTCGTGCTGTTTCGGTTCGGCCCAGTGGTCGGGGGCTTCGCAACGAGCTTCACGTCCTGGAGCATCGTGGGCGCGCCACGGTTCGTCGGCTTGGCGAATTATCAAGCGCTCGTCCGGGATCCGCTGTTCTACGTCTCGGTGCGGAACACGTTCTACTTCCTGGTCCTGACGGCGCCCACGCTGATCGTGCTGGGGTTTGTGCTCGCGCTGCTGCTGAACCGCCCGCTCGCCGGTCGTGGCGTAGCGCGGGTGCTGGTCTTCGCCCCGTATGCGATGATGTCGGCGGTCGTGGGAATCCTCTGGAACTGGATTCTGGACAGCAACTTCGGCCTGCTGAACTATTACCTGGGAATGCTCCACCTTGGCCCGGTCCCGTGGCTGTCGAGCGAAGCGGCGGCCATGCCCGCGATCGCCATGACGACCGTGTGGTGGACGGTCGGCTACAACATGGTCATTTTCCTGGCGGGCCTGCAGGATATCCCACCGCAGCTCGAGGAGTCGGCGCGGATCGATGGCGCCGGCCCGTGGCAGGTCCTCTGGCAGGTGACCGTTCCGCTGCTCCGGCCGACGACATTCGTCGTCGTCATGCTGACGATCATCAACACGTTCCAGGTATTCGACCAGGTGTACGTCATGACAGGCGGAGGGCCTGGGACGGCGACGCTCACCCTTGTGCAGTACCTGTTCTTCCAGGCGTTTCAGACGTTCAAGCTGGGGTATGGATCGGCGATCGCCTACGTCACGTTTGCGCTGCTCCTCGCGCTGTCGTGGTTGCAGCGTCTGCTCCTGCCGTCGGAGGTGTCATCGTGAACCTCCGCCGTCTCGCCGTTCCGGCCCCGGTGTCCGCCGCGGGGTTCCGCCGCCGCGTCGGACGGGCGCTTCAGCGCCGGGGCCTGCTGGGGTTGTCGTACGCGGCGGAGGCCGTGGCGGTCGTGGTCGCCCTCGCCCCCATCGTGTGGATGGTCTCCACATCGCTCAAGCCGGAGGGGCAGATTCTATCGTCCGTACCCCACTGGATTCCGCAGACGTTCACCCTCGAGAACTTCCAGCACGTGCTCGCGAAGTACGCGTTCGTCCGGTGGACGGTGAACAGCGTGGTCGTCGCCGTCGTAGCGACTGCGATCGTCGTCGTGATCGATGCCATGGCGGGCTATGCGCTTGCTCGGTTCACGTTCCCCGGCCGTGGCCTCATCTATGACACGATCATTTCCATGCTGCTCGTGCCGATTCAAGTCACGGTGATCCCGTTGTTCGTGATCTTCGCCCAGTGGCACATGCTCGACAGTCTCCAGGCGCTGATCCTGCCGACGACCGCGAACGTGACCGGCGTGTTCCTGATGCGGCAGTTCTTCCTCGGCATTCCCGGGGAACTCGAGGAAGCTGCGCGGATCGACGGCGCAAGCGACCTTCAGGTGTTCTCGTGGATCGTGGTGCCGCTGAGCCGGCCGGCGATGGCGGCGGTCGCGGCCCTCACGTTTGTCAGCTCCTGGAACAATTTCCTCTGGCCGCTGATCGCGATCAGCAGCGACCGCGCGCGGACCCTGCCCGTCGGGATCGCGCAGTACATGGGAGCTCAGGCGGGCACCAGCGGGTCGGCGCCAGCGTTCGGCGCGCCGCTCGCCTCGGCGGTGATGGCCACCGCCCCGGCGCTACTCGCGTTCTTCCTCCTGCAGCGCTACTTCACACAGGGGATCACGATGACCGGCATTAAGGGGTAGGCGGGAGGCACGAGGCCCGTCCGGACCCCGTGGGAGGTGGTGGATGAAACGCCCGAAAGTGGGGATCCTGACGTTTTCCGACGGTCGGCCCCACATACACCAGGAGTTGCTGCCGCTGACCCGGCAGTTTCAGGAACGCTTGAGCGCGAGGCTCGGTGCCGCCGGATGGGAAGTCGTCGCCGGCCGCGAGATCGTGTGGACCACGGACCTGGCACAGCGCGAGGCACGCTACCTCGCGGCGCAAGACGTGGAAGCGGTCGTCTTCAACTACGGCATCTGGGCGTTTCCGCACTTCTCCGCGATTGCCGCAGAGTTCGTGCCCCATCCGATCCTGCTGCTCAGCAACGTGAACCCGCAGTACCCCGGCCTCGTTGCGATGCTGGCGGCGGCGGGAAGCCTGGACCAAATCGGCGTGTCCCACGGTCGCGTCTCCGGCGACCTCGGCGAAGAGGCCGTTTTCGAGCGAGTCGTGCGGTTTCTGCGGCCGGCGGTGGCGAAAAACCGGCTGCGCGGAGAAGTGTACGGTCTCATCGGCGGCCGTTCGATGGGGATGTACACGGCGGTGCCGGCGCTCGATCAATGGCGTCGCGACTTCGGGATCGACATCGAGCACATCGATGAGTACGAGATCGTCCGGCGGGCCGGGGCGGTGCCCGACGCTCGCGCGGACCCGGGCATCGCGTGGCTCGAGCGAAACGGCGCGACGATCCACTATGACGGCAAGCGGCTGACGCCGGATCTGCTGCGCCGTCAGCTCAAGAGCTACATCGCGGTTCGCGAGATCCTCGACGAGTGGCGGTGCAGCTTCTGCGGCATCAAGGGGCAACCCGAGATGACGAACCACTTCGCCACGATGGACGTCCCCGAGGCGCTGCTCAACGACCCGTACGACTGGGAGGGGCCGCACGACCCGATCGTCTGCGCCACCGAGGCGGACAGCGACGGCGCGCTGACGATGGAGCTCTTCAAGCACATCGCGGGGACCCCGGTGTTGTTCGCGGACGTGCGGCACTACGATGCCCCGGACGACGTGTGGGACCTGTGCAACTCCGGGGAGCACGCGACCTACTTCGCCGGGCGTTCGATCGATCCGGCGGTCAACCTGCCTCGTGTGCACCTGTACCCGGCCGATATCTACTTCCCGGCCGGCGGCGCATCGGTCATGCACATCGCCGCCCCCGGGCCCGTGACGCTGGCGCGGCTCGCACGTCGGCAGGGCCGGTACTGGCTCGCCATCGTGCCGGGGGAGTTCGTGGAGTTTCCGCCCGCAGTCGCCGAGGCGAAAGCGGCGGCCACCACTCCGGTGTGGCCGCATGCGTTCGCACGGTTCCGGGTGCCGGCCGACGTCTTTCTGTCCGAATACGACAGCAACCACATTCACGGCGTCTACGGCAACTACGTGGAAGACCTTGTCTGGCTTGCCAAGATGCTCAGGATCGACTACCGGATCTTTGCCTAGAGGAGGCCGATCAGATGAGCCGCTATGCCATCGGCATCGACTTCGGAACCGAGTCTGCGCGTGCCGTGCTCGTGGACGCCGCAGACGGCCGCGTGCTCTCCACAGCCCCCTGCCCGTACCGGCACGGCGTGCTCGACCGCGCCTTGCCGGGTCAAGCCAGCCGGCTGCCGGCGGACTGGGCGCTGCAACATCCCGGCGACTGGATCGAGGCAGTCGAGACGCTCCTCCGGGCGATGGCTGCGGCCGGCAGCCCCGAGGACATTGCGGGCATTGGTATCGACTTCACGTCCTGCACCGTGCTGCCGTCTACCGACGACGGCACCCCGCTGTGTCTCATTCCGGAGTTTCGAGACGAACCGCATGCCTGGCCCAAGCTGTGGAAGCACCATGCGGCACAGCCGTACGCCGACCGTATCAACGCGCGTGCAACCGAGCCCGGCGGTGAGTTTCTCGCTCTGTACGGCGGAAAGACGTCCTCGGAGTGGATGTGGGCGAAGGGATGGCAGATGCTTGCGGAAGCGCCCCCGGCCGTGTCTCGCTCAGCGGCCAGATGGATCGAGGGTGGCGACTGGCTGATCTGGCAACTCGTCGGTGCCGAGGTGCGGAGCGCGTGTCAGGCAGGGTACAAAGCGCACTGGCAACGGGACGCCGGTTATCCGCCGCGCCAATTCTGGGAGGCGCTCGATCCGGCGCTCCCGAGCCTTCTGGGCCGGCTTGCCGAGGCTCCACGCCCGATTGGCACACGCGCAGGAGGTCTCGCCGCCGTGTGGGCGTCCCGGACGGGATTGCGCGCCGGCACGCCAGTCGCTGTAGCTGCCATCGACGCGCACGCTGCCGTCCCGGCGCTCGGTGTGCACGAGGCCGGCGAGCTCGTGATGATCATGGGCACGTCGACGTGCCACCTGCTGGTGGATTCGAGACGCCGTCCGGTCCGGGGAATCTCGGGGGTGGTAGCGGACGGCATTCTCCCGGGTTTGTTCGGCTACGAAGCCGGCCAGGCGTCCGTCGGTGACATCTTCCTGTGGTTTGTGCGCACGGCCGTTCCCGGCCGCTACGGCGAGGCCGAGGCCGCCGCTTTCGAGCAGCTCAGTCGAGAGGCGGCTGCCCTGGCGCCCGGCGCTTCGGGTCTGCTCGCGCTCGACTGGTGGAACGGGTGCCGAACGCCGCTCGTAGACGCAGAGCTGTCGGGCGCGATCCTTGGATTGACGCTGACGACCGAGCCCGCAGATATCTACCGAGCGCTGCTCGAGGCGACTGCATGCGGAACCCGACGAGTGATCGAAACGTTCGAGGCCGACGGCGTCCCGGTTACAGCTCTCCACGCGTGCGGCGGTCTCGCCGAGCGCAATACACTTCTCCTGCAGATCACCGCCGATGTGACAGGCCGGCCTGTCGCGGCGGCGCGCGTGCCGGACGCGTCGGCGGTTGGGGCGGCGATCTACGCCGTCGCCGCCGCGGAGCAAGCGAGCGACATGACCGGCGTGGTCCAACGGATGGGCGCTGCCGAGCGGACCTTGTACCGGCCGAACGACGCGGCGAGGAGCGTCTACGACGATCTGTACCGGGACTACCTGGAGGTGGCCCGCCACTTCGGGGAGGGCGGTACCGATCTGATGAAGCGCCTGCGCAGGCGGCGCAGCGTGGCCTGAGCGTCGCAGATTCACGCCACAGCCTGCCTTGCGAGACAGGTGTTGAGAGTAGCAGCGCGTGTTCGGAGCGGGCTGTGCAGGTTTGACTCCTGCACAGCCCGCCACAGCAAGACGAAGACCACGAACGACCGCGTTCCCTCGGAAACGCTTGAAAGGCAAGGCTGGACGCCCAGGTGATCCTTACAGCACGACCCCCGTTGCCACCCTTTCTCCGTGGTGGTCGAGGATCGCGCCGGTTGCGCGATGCGTGCCGGTGTCAAAACCAAAAGCTGCGTAATTCTTAATCGTCCCTGCGCCGAACGTTAAGACAAGGAAGATATTATCGCGCTAGCTTCCCGTCAGGTCACCCGGGATTGCGCATTCGGCAGCGCCGGGCACTGTAGGTGTGCGTCCGGCGAGACGTCCGCGGGAGACCATGAGTGCTCCAGAGCCGTCGCCCGCGCTATCATCTGCACCTTCAGAAAAGGGGGATGTTCATGGCCGTCAGTTCGGTGCCCGCGATGGAGGCCAAGCTGTCCCGAAGTCCCGGCAAGGCAGGGATCGCAGTGTTCGGGGCGGCCCTGCTCGTCGGGGTCGTATATGCGGCCATCCAGCTGAGCAACGATCTGTCGATCGTGCAGACGACTTCGCTTCTGCCGTTTCTGCTGCTGGGAGGGGCGTTGCTGACGGCGCTCGGGTTCGAGTTCGTCAACGGCTTCCACGACACGGCGAACGCCGTCGCCACGGTCATCTACACGCACTCCCTCGAGCCGCACGCCGCGGTTGTCTGGTCGGGACTCTGGAACCTTGCCGGGGTCCTCGCCTCGACAGGAGCGGTAGCGTTCGGAATCATTGCGCTGTTGCCGGTCGAACTGATCCTGCAGGTCGGCACCGGCGCGGGGTTCGCCATGGTCTTTGCGCTGTTGATCGCGGCGGTCATCTGGAATCTCGGCACCTGGTACTTCGGTATCCCCAACTCGAGCTCGCACACCCTCGTCGGCTCGATCATCGGCGTCGGCGTGGCAAACCAGCTGCTCGCGGGCCATAGCGGGACAAGCGGGGTGGATTGGACGCAGGCCGCCAGCGTGGGTAACTCGCTGCTCTTCTCGCCGATCGCAGGGTTCGTGGTCGCGGGGTTGCTGCTGCTGGTCGCCAAGCTCGCGCTCACAAACGCGTCGCTGTTCATCCCGCCCACCAGCACGGAGCCGCCGCCGTTTTGGACGCGCGTGCTGCTGATCCTTACCTGCACCGGCGTGAGCTTCGCACACGGCTCGAACGACGGGCAGAAGGGCATGGGGCTGATCATGCTGATCCTAATCGGTGTGGTGCCCACTGCCTACGCGCTCAACCGCGCCGTGCCGGCGTCCGAGACGGCCGACTTTGCCGCCGTGTCGCAGCAAACCGCACAGGTCCTGAACCATTACGCCGATCCGACGGCGACGGTCGACGACCCGCGCGGCGCTGTGGAGACGTACCTCCGTACCAAGGCGTTCACCCCCACCGTGGTCACCGCGCTCCGCAACCTGGTGGACGACATCTCCGGCCAGGTCGTCCACTACGAGAGCTACGCGCGCGTCCCTGGCGGCGCCGTCCGCAACCTGCGCAACGACATGTACGTCGCCAGCACAGCCCTAACCCTGATGCAGAAGTCGCACACGCCGGCCTTCTCGGCGGCCGACGCCAGAGTCACCAGCAACTATAAGTCCCACCTGGACCGTGCCACGAAGTTTATCCCGGGCTGGGTGAAGGTCGCCGTCGCGATGGCGCTCGGGCTCGGCACGATGATCGGCTGGAAGCGCATCGTCGTGACTGTCGGCGAGAAGATCGGCAAGCAGCACCTGACGTACGGGCAGGGAGCCGCCGCCGAGATCACCACGATGGCGATGATCACCGCTGCGGACCACCTCGGCCTGCCGGTCAGCACCACGCACGTGCTCTCGTCGTCGGTCGGCGGGACGATGGCGGCCAACGGCGCCGGCCTGCAGTGGGCAACAGTGCGGAACATGGTCGCCGCATGGGTGCTGACACTGCCGGCCTCGATCATGCTGTCCGGCCTGCTCTTCGCGCTGTTCCGCCGCCTCTTCTGAGGGAGGCGTCAATGGACACGCATGAGCTCGACGCCCTGCGCGTCGCGTACCGCGCGGCGGTGGACCAGTGGGTGGTGGCGATCCGGGAGGAGGAAACGCTCGCCACCCCGGACCACTCGATGGTCGCCGTCGAAGTGTGGGAGCAGGCGAGGTTCAAGGAAGAGGACGCGCGGGCCAAGGCGAACCAGGCGCGGGAGACCTACCGGGACGCCCTCCGGCGGGTCCTCTACAACTTCTGAGTCGGGAATTTGGCACGATCATCCGCCCGGTAGACAACGAAATCAGGGCGTCGACGCGCGCCTCCTCGGCCTTCTCAATGGTGACCTGTCGCGGACCTGACGTTTACTCCCGGGGCAGAGAGGTCATGAGAATAACGCGCTTCTGGCCGACCTGAAGGTCTCTTCACTCCGGTTCTTCTGGCGGCAGGTCGGCGGGTATTGGCGCGTCGAACGGGGCAGGAGGCAAGGGGATCAGGCGAACCTGGAGAGCGCCATGCCGTTAGTGACTGCCTTCAACCTGAGAATGCACGATCAGCTGGACAAAATCGAAGCGGCCGTCAAGAGTGCACTCGTGAGCCTGCCGGACCAGAAGATCAATGATTACGAAGTGGACTTTGTTCCGGTCTTCAAGCCCGAGGGTTTCCACGGAACGGTCACGAGAATCAATATTGATCTTTGGGAACGGAGCGAGCGCACAAAGGAAACCCTCCAAGAACTCGCGGCAAGAGTCGCCAAAGCGTTTCAGGGTGTCGCGGGGACGGACAGAAAAGTGAAGGTGGTGATAAGACCTTATGACGTTGGCAAGAGCGGCTGGGTATCATTCTGATTGAGCACTTTCCGAATGAGATCAAGCGTCGAAGGGGGTGATAGTAGTGCCGCTCTACGTCGCATTGGTCGACTGGACTGATCAGGGGGCACGGAACGTGAAAGACACAGTGAAGCGAGCGAACGATTTCACCGCATTGGCAAAGAGAATGGGGTGCACGGTTCACCAACTCCTGTACACGATGGGACCCCATGATCTCGTGACAATCCTTGAGGCACCAGATGCACAGACGGCCAGCAGTGTCATGCTCGCCATAGGTGCCCTGGGGAACGTACGTACCTTGTCGATGCCCGCGTACACAACCAACGAGATGGCTAGCATTGTGGGCAAACTGCCGTAGCGACGCGACCGCTCGAAGTCAGGGTCTTGCTCGAACGGTAGAGCATACCAAGGGCGGGAAGCGATTTCGCTCCCGCCCTCGCTTTGATTTTGAAGGCTACATCTCCCGTTCCAGTGCCGCTACGATCCGCGCCCTATTTCTCATGACACGGAGTTCGGGATCGACGCGCGGCTTCCGTGTCCGGCCCGGCGGTTGCGAGGCCGAGCGGCGTTCGCGGGACTCGTAGACATCGCGCAAGTGATCCAAGAGGACGGTGGCCGCCCTGTCGACACGGCGCGGGGCGATCCGGTGCGCGTACAAGTACGCCCGCAGATGAGGGGTCCCACTGTTGAGATGGCTGCGGCAACGGGAGAGTCGAAGCATCAGGTCCGCTGCCCCGGCTCATGCACCTGCGCGGCCCGTCTGAAGCGGTGTGGCTTCGGCGGCTGCTCATTCAGGCCCGCGTCCTTGACCCCGTGCCGGTGTCGCCGCCGCCGCTCCTGCCCAGTGCGCCGCCCCCTGTACCTGGCGGGTAACGTGAAACAGTAGCAGCATATCGCAACGGGAGAACGGGAGGGAACGGGCATGTGGGGACGGATTCACAATCTGATTCTGGTTTGGCTCAGGGGGCGACCATGCGGATTCCGGTATTCCGACCATAGTTCTGAGCCCGATTGACAGGAACGCTAACCTGGAACCCGAACGCCACAACGGTTCTACCGCCGGGAGGCAGAACGATGACCCGAAGCGGTCGTCTTCTCGCAGGATGCGTCGCCGCTGTCGTTGTTGCAGTAGGGACCATTTGTACTCCAGTGCCCGCGAAGAACGCTGTCGAACTAGGCGCCGTCGATGCCCTGATGCAGCGCCTGATGTCTGCGTATAACATCCCGGGCACGGCGCTGGCGTTGATAAGAGACGGCCAGATCGTCCTGGAAAAAGGGTATGGGTTTCGAGATCTGAAGACTCATGCCCCCGTCACCACGGGAACACTCTTCAACATCGGCTCCATTTCGAAGTCGTTCACGGCACTGGGCATCGCGCAGTTAGTCGATCAGCACAGACTTGACCTCGATACGCCGGTAATCACCTACTTGCACGAGTTGCGGCTGAGTAATGCGCAGGCCACGCAGACGGTGACGTTACGGCAGTTACTTTCGCACACCAGCGGACTCCCTCCCGACGAGCAGTGGCCCCCTCAGGTACCCGCGAGCCGCCAGGAAGAAATGCACGAGATCGCGACTATGCCGATCACCGCGAGACCGGGCACGCTGTTTCAGTATTGCAGCCGGTGTGTCGTTCTCGCGTCGTACGTTCCCGAACGGGTCACGGGGGAGTCCTGGGAAGCATACACTCGGACACATATCTTCGCGCCCCTCGGCATGACCACAGCCTCATTTGGTCCCGATGGGTTGCAACACGTCACTGACGGCGCTCAACCGTATCAGTACTACTCGTTCGCCGGGCAGGTCCCGGTACCATGGACCCGTCTTGGGTTCCTAAGGCCCCTCGCCCCAGCAGGTGGCATCAATGCAAGCGTCACCGACATGGCACGGTACGCACTGTTTCAACTTGGGGATGGAACGGCATCCGGTCAGCGGGTAGTGGTGGCGCAAACGCTGGCAGAGTTGCATCGTCCGGAGATTGCGGTGCCGCCGTATTGGAGGTTCGGTCCCGTCCAGGACCTGCACTATGCGCTTGGGTGGTTCACCGGCGACTATCGCGGTGTGCACCTTGTGTATCATAATGGCGCGAACCCCGGCTTCAGGGCGGCCATTGTTCTCGTCCCGTCCGCCAGAACTGGCGTGGTCATCTTAACCAACGGAGAGTCAGATGTGTTTGCTGGCATGGTCACGTTGAGCCTCCTTGCGGAACTCCTCTGAATCGACGTCGAAGAACAGAACGGACCGTCTGTCTTTCAACGAGAGGGCCGCGCCCGATCCCGCGACGCGGCCCCACCATTTCTGCAATAGCGCGGCGCGTCGTTGTCTGGTAAGGTAGTCGTGTGCGAGACGTC
>DASPUZ010000132.1:0-18964 GCA_035622635.1 bacterium
CGGGGGTATTGTGGCCGTTGGCGGCGGCGTCTGGGGCTGGGCCTGCGCCGGGGGTACTGTGGCCGTTGGCGGCGGCGTCTGGGGCTGGGCCGGCGCCGGGGGTACTATGGCCGTCGGCGGCGTCTGGGGCTGTGCGGGTACCGGGGCTGCAGGTACCGTCGCTGGTGTCACGGGTGCGGGCGTCGCGGCCGGGGCTGGCGGTGCGGGCGGTGTGGGCTGAGGCCGCGCCGCCTGGGCCGCCGCCAGATGCCGTAGCGCATCCGCCAGCACGGGCTTCACCGCATTGGCCGGGATCGCGGAGCTTGTCGCAGCATCCTTCGCCGGGAGTTGCTCGCGCACAATACCCAGGATTTCGCCGTTCACGGCGACCACCGGTCCGCCGTCGCCGCCGAGGCGCGTCTTCGGCGTAAAGAGGAGTACCCCCTGGCGATAGTCCGCGACGGTGGCTTCTGTGAACGTAACAGCCTGCGCCTGTTTGTCCGGAGACATCTTGGACAACTCGGCGACCGAGGGAAAGCTGACGACCAGGACCAGGTCTTGCGGTTTGGCAGATGACGCATCACCGAGCGGGAGCGCGGGCACCGTTCGGTCGGAAATCCCCAGGATGGCCACGTCGCTGACCGGGTCCGCGGATACGACGGTCGGCTCCAGCCACTCCGATTTCGGGAACTTCAGTTTGATCTGCGTCGCTCCGTCGACGACGTGATAGGCGGTCACGACCAGCCCCGGGTTAACGACAACCGCTGCGCCCGATACGACTCCGGAAGGACGATCTGCGAGGATGATCCCGACGCTGGGTTGGGCCTTGAGCGCTGCCGGCTTCAGGACCGGATTCAAAATGAGGTTAGCGCCAACTGTGCCGGCAAAGAGAGCGCCGATAATCTCCAGGATAACCGGAATAAATCCCAAGGATAACGGAAGCATACAACATCCTACCTTTATCCGATTCTGTTACGCGCTCGCAAGAACGCGCCCCCATTCGACGTAATGGATATATTGTCTACTACCCCGGCACATCCTTCCCCGACCGGCCGCCGCCATAAGCCGGCAGGCTTTTCCCGACGGCCGCCTCCCGATCGAAGGCGGCCGGGACCACCTGCACGACCGCAGCGCACATCCCGGAGATCTCGTCTCCCGTCCCCCTCGACATTCCGCTGGAATCCCCGGGGCGCGACTATCCGCGTGGGCGAGTGCAAGCCAAACCCAGCCTCGGTGTGCGCCACTAGGACCGCGGATCTTCATGCAAAGTGCCATCGTCCTGATGTGGTCGTGATCGAGGACCAAGACGCAGGAAGTGGAGATGAACCTGTTCATTGTGGAGCATCGCGAGGCCGCGGACGAGTGTTCGCCCCGTGGCCCCAAGATGGGCGCGATGTTGTTGAAGCACCTCTCGCCAGCGAACGCAAAGCAGCATGGGCTCACGATCCATGGAGCGGGAATCGCCGTCCATCCTACTGTTTGATCAGCGACTTGATCGTGGAGACGAGCTGATCTTCGCCGCTCGGGCCGTAGCCGGCTTGCAGCAGCGTTCCACCCTTTCCGACAACGGCCCAGTAGGGCTGATACGTGAAGCCGTACAACTTCCCGATACGCCCTCCGTCATCGTAGCCGTTCGGGAACGTCAGGTGGTACCGCTTTACGAACCTTCGGCACGCATCCTCGTTATCCAACAGCCCCATGCCGACAAACTCGACGCCTTTGCCCTTCCACCGTTCGTACACACGCTCCCACACGGGGGCGTCCGCGTTACAGGTTGGTCACCACGGTGCCCAGAACAGGAGAATGACCGCTGCGCCTCTGAGGGTCGACAGGCTGAGGACTTTGCCGGTGAATAGCGTCAGCGAGAAATCCGGCGCCACCCTGGACGTCGTGCCCCCAGCCGGCGCTCCGACAAAGACGACGGCCGCTACGAGGACTATCGCCAGGCCAATTTGCACTCTGCGCATCGGTGCAGCCCTCCACGTCCCAAGCAAGACAAGACTCCATGAAGGTACCGGCCACCTGTTGCCGCTCGGTATAGAAGCCTACAACGCCAATGTAACGGGACGCAAAGCAGGAAGCGGTTGTCCGCGGCGCAGAAGGACCGGTCGGTGGGGCGGATCGAGGAGGCCGAGGCCGCCCAGCCCCAGGGGGCAGCTTGGGATTTTGGTACTTCCGATGGGAGACCGGGGTGATGCGACTGCGTGAAGCACCTCGTCGCGAGACGAACGCTGATGAATGCAGGAAGCTGATTCTCGTGCCGTGCCTTGCACATCAGCGACCAAAGTTGCAGAAGGAGTACTCGGTGTGTTAGACACCTCGGACGTGGCGGTCATCGGTGCGGGGGCTCGGGGGAGTGCGATTGCCTACTATCTGGCCCGTGAGGGCGTGAACGTGGCGCTGGTCGACCGCGGATTTCTTGCCACAGGGACCACCGGGGCCACAATGGGACTGATCAATGTCTCCGGTAAGCCGCCAGCGGAATACACGGCTCTTAGCCTCGCCAGTGCTCGCCTCTATCCCGATCTGGCTGAAGCTCTGGGCGTTGACCTCGAGTTTGAGAGTGGGCAGTCGATTTTGGAGGTGATTCTGGATCCTGCGGACCTGCCCGCAGCGCACGAGTACGCGAAACGCCAGAGCCGTGTGCCGGGCGTGGACGTCCGCGTGCTGGACACCTATGAGGCACGACAGATGGCGCCGGAACTTTCCCCGGACATTATCGGCGCCGTCTACTGCCCGCAGGACGGGCACCTCAATCCCTTCCGCCTGGCGTGGGGTTTCATCACGGCTGCCCGCAGGCTGGGCGCGCGATTCTACCCTCATACACGCGTCACCGGCATCCGAACCACGCAGAGCAGGGTCACGGCGGTCGTGACGACCGCGGGCGAAATCAGTACCCGTACCGTGGTAAACGCGGCGGGGGTGGAGGTCCCGAGCATTGGCGAGATGGTGGGCCTCTCGATTCCCGTTGTCGCCTCGCGAGGTCAGATTGTGACGACTGAAGCACTTCCGCCGCTGTTCCCCGGGCCGATTGACTCGATGCGCCAGACCAGGACCGGGTCCGTCCTCATAGGGACGACAGAAGAGTTCGTGGGGTACGACACGGGCGTCACCACGCGGGCACTCCGCCAGAACGTACGCCGCGCTGTGCGTATCATGCCCCGGCTTCGCACGGCCCGCGCGATCCGGTGCTGGGCGGGGCTCCGCCCCTGGCCGGTGGATGGGCTCCCGATCATGGGGGGTGTGTCCGGGCTGGACGGATACGTGATTGCGACCGGCCACAGCGGGATTACCCTGTCAGCCATTACCGGTCAGTTGATCGCGGACGCTATCCTGCGCCGCCCCACGGTGGCGCTGGAGTCCTTCATGCTCGACCGGTTCTCCGAAGGACGGTTTCACTTCCCCGTGGAGGGTTTTAGAGCATTCCGCCGGCGCTATGGCAGCACGATTCTCGCGCGCGCGGTCTCGCCGGCGGGCGGCGACGCGTGAGCGGTGCCGGCTCGGCATCCGTCGAGAAGGAGGCCGGGACGATGGAACGGTCCCAGGACACCGTGGTTTGCAGGTGCGAGAACGTTACGATGGGGGAGATCTCCGACGTCCTTACAGCCGGAGCGAAGACCTTCGACGACATCAAACGAGTCACGCGGGCCGGGATGGGGATTTGTCAGGGCCGGATCTGCGAGTGTGCCGTGACGGACCTGCTCATGAGAGGCGGAGGCGTTCCTCCAACGGAAATCTCACCGCGCAGCGTGCGACCGCCCGTCCGCCCCATCACGTTGGACGTCCTTGGAGCAAGCGAGCCGGACGCCCTCCCGCTTCCCGACGAAGCCTGATGAACCTGATATACCAATTGAGCCCGCCCCGATGAGGCGCGCGCGGGGAGCGCGGGACCGAGGAAGGGAGTGTCAGGAATGGCCCAACGCATCACTGAGCACCAAGTGCTCGGCCCGCCACCGACCCTGCGAGCGTTTCACCTCACGTTCAACGGGCGAGAAATTCCGGCGCTGGAAGGCGACTCGATCGCGTCTGCGCTGCTCGCCGCAGGGATCAGGGTAATCCGGCGTTCTGCAGGCGGGGACCCGCGGGGTATCTACTGCGGGATCGGACACTGCTACGAATGCCGCGTCACGGTGAACGGGGTGAGCGGTCAGAGAGCCTGCCTCGTGCCGGCGGGCGACGGAATGATCGTCGAGGAAGAACCAGAAGAGGACCGTGATGGACACTGATCTCGTGGTTGTCGGCGGTGGTCCGGCTGGACTCACTGCCGCGGCGACGGCAGCCCGGCACGGAGTGCGGGTCGTCTTGGTCGACGAACAGCCCGCCCTCGGCGGGCGCCTTCTCGGGCAGCTCCACGAAGCCGCGGGACCGGACGGGAAGTTCTCCTGGGTCAACGGTCAGGCCGAAGCGTCTCACCTCGCGGACGACACGATCCGCAGCGGAGCGAGGATCCTCACGGGAACGGAGGTGTGGGGCATCTGGCCGCAATGGACCGTCTACCTCAACCAGGCGGAGAACGGGCGGCTCCGCACTCGAGCGCTGGTCCTGGCGTCCGGCGCGGTGCAGCGTCCTGTCGTTCTCCCTGGCTGGACGCTTCCCGGCGTGATGGCGGTGGGCGCCGTCCAGAGGTTGCTCCATATTCACCGGGTGACCCCCGGACGATCCGCGGTGGTCGTGGGCGCAGATGCGCTGGCGGTGATCACCGCCCGCCAACTCGCGTTGGCCGGGGTGGCCGTCCGGGGCATTGTCCTACCGCCGCCGGAGGCGCCCGGGGCGCCGACCCCAGAGCGGGCGATCCGGGAGCTGGCCCGGTTCTCCAGTTTGGGGCCGTCCGGCCTTCTGAATGTGCTCGGTCGGTTCCTACGACCCGCGATCGGTGCTGCGATCGCCACCCACGGTTTCCCGCGCGATGGCGTGAGCGTTTGGGGGGTGCCGCTCATGCTGAGGCGAGCGGCTGGAAAAGTCTTGGGGAACGACGAAGTCCGTGCCGTGGAGGTTATCGACCTCGGTCCGGACGGGAGTCCCGCCGGGCGGGTCGAGACATGGGAGACCGACACCGTGGTGCTTTCGGGAGGCCTTGCACCGCTCTGCGAACTGGCGCAGGTAATCGGGTGCCGCGTGGCCCATCTGCACGACCTCGGTGGCACCGTGCCACTGTATGGCGCGAACCTTGAGACGACCGCGCCCGGAGTGTATGTCGCGGGTAGCATTACCGGCGTCGAGGCAGCGGAGGTGGCGGCCACGCAGGGTCGGCTGGCGGGGATTGCCGCAGCGGCACGGCTCGGGGCGCTCTCCTCGGCAGAGGCCGCCCCACGGCTCGACGAGGCGCGGGAAGCCATTACGGAAGTGCGCAAGCGGGTCATACCATTTCTGCCGAACCTCGCCGAGGGGCATCTCCGCATGGAGGAATTGTGGCAGAGCATCCACTCGGGAGCCGCCGAAGCGCCTGCGGGCGGGTGACGACTGAGCAGTCGGGCCGGCCCGGTGGGTGTACGCATGTCCCGTCGGCAGGTACTCGCTGCCGCGCGAGGAGCGGCCGGTGCATGGGTGGTGCCTTGGCCCGGGACATCGCGCGGGCCGGCGAACGCATGGGCGGCGGCGCGGCGAACGGCCCGGAGGTCATTCCGACGGCCCCCAGCAGACAGGGCGCAGAAGCTGTTTCCTTCGCATAGCGGCTCTCCGTTTCTCACGGTAGCGCGATTTTCGTGGCGGTCCTCGCGGTGAACTTCATCGTCGACCGGTTGCATTGCACAGGCCTGCTCGGCCCCCGCCTAACGGTGTCGTGCTCGCCCTTGAGCCTCTCCCCCTGGGAGCCCCCAACAGAACGTTGCGAGAAGGAAGCCTCGAGCCGTAGTAGAGTTTGCTGGGGCGCTGGGAGGAGCGGGGGGAACCTAGTGGGAATTTGGACTGAACAAGAAAGCGGCCGCAGAGTCTCCGAAGGCGGCTTCTAAGGGGGGAGAAGTCATGAGGCCACTAGCCAGAGCCAGTACCCGATATCGGTTGACGATGACGTTGCTGTTGCCTGCGATGGTGGCGATCGCCGGAGTCTGTGCCAGCTTGGTCTACAGCACCGGCACCGGCGCTGCGGCTCCGGTTCCACTGGGGACAGGGCTGCCGAGCGTCAGCGAGGACGCCTCGATCGCGGCAGCGGTGCCGGCGGCGCTTCGCGCCAAGGGCGTGCTCGTCGTGGCGAGCGATGCTTCCTATCCGCCGTTTGAGTCGTTTGCTCCGGACGGCAAGACCATAATCGGCTTCGACGCGGACCTAGCCCACGCCATCGGCGCCGTCCTCGGCCTGAAAGCCCAGATGACCAACGTGTCTTTTGATGAGATCATTCCGGGGCTTGCGGCCAAGAAATACGATATTGCCATGTCGTCCATCGGGGACACGAAGAAGCGCGAAGAGGTGGTCGACTTCGTGACCTACTACTGGAACGGGACCGGGATTGCGGTTCCAACCGGCAACCCGAAGCACCTCTCCACCGACAATCTCTGCGGGGCCAGAGTCGGTGTCGAGCGCGGCACGTTGCAGCAAACCAGCATGCTGCCGGCCGACGCGAGCGCCTGTCAGGCGCGCGGAAAGCCGGCGCCAATCGCCGAGGCCTTCAAGGACGCCAACGAGACCCTGCTCGCGCTGGCGAGCGGCCGAGTCGACGCCGTGCTGGCCGACGCCGTCACCCTCGATTACGCGGCATCCAAGTCGTCGAGCAAGTTCGCAGTGGCAGGACCGATCAGGCGGAACCCGAGTCCCGGTGGTGTTGCGATCCCGAAGGGGAGCGGCCTCGCGGACCCGATCCACCGCGCAATCGCGAAACTCATGGCGAACGGAACCTACAAAGCGATCGTCAACAAGTGGGGTCTTCACAGCATCGCGATCGATTCCTCGGCGATCAACGGCGCACTTCAATAGTGCGAGGACACGTATCGCATGTCGGTCATGCTGGCGACGGAAGAGTTCGATGCCATTCGGCGCGTCCCGAGACGCCATCCTGGGCGATGGCTGACGACACTCGCCATCTTCGCCGTCTCTGCTGCCGCTATCCAGTCGCTCGCCACCAATCCACGGTTCGAGTGGTCGGTCGTCGCCTACTGGTTCACGTCGCCGCAGATCCTGCATGGCTTGGTGAACACGTTTCTCCTCACCGCCGTCGCGATGGTGGTGGGGATTGGACTCGGCGTCGTGCTCGCCGTCATGCAGATTTCCGACAACCCGGTGCTCTCCGTCCTGAGCCGAGCCTACGTGTTCCTCTTCCGAGGCACTCCAGTCTTCGTTCAGATTATCTTCTGGTTCAATATCTCGGCCCTGTACCCGCGGATTGGCGTCGGGATCCCGTTTGGCCCGACGCTGCTCACGCTCGACGCCAACGTCTTGATCACGCCGTTCGTGGCCGCGATTCTGGCCCTGGGGCTCAACGAGGCCGCCTATATGGCGGAGATCGTGCGGGCCGGACTCTTGTCGGTGGATGCGGGACAGATCGAGGCCGCGCTCGCGCTCGGCATGACGCGCCTGCGCACACTGCGCCGGGTGGTCCTCCCGCAGGCGATGCGTGTCATCATCCCGCCGACGGGCAACGAAACCATAGGGATGCTCAAGACGACCTCCCTCGTCAGCGTCATCGCGTACACGGAGCTCTTGTACGCCGCCCAGCTCATCTACGCCATCAATTACCGGACGATTCCACTTCTCATCACCGCCAGCCTCTGGTATCTGCTGGTGACGTCCGTACTCACGATCGGCCAGGCGTACGTGGAGCGGCGCTTCCATAGGGGCACGCATGCATCCACACTCGGTGCCGGTGAGGGGATCCTCGGGGGAGCCAGGCGACTGGTTCGCTGGGCGCAGTCTTCGAGGACCCCTCGCGCGCAGACATAACCGGCCGACAACCGGCGAACACCAATGGTAAAGGCCGAGGGCGTCCACAAGTCGTTCGGGCGGCTCGAGGTGCTGAAGGGAATCAACCTCGAGGTACAACCCGGGGAAGTGCTCTGCATGATCGGTCCTTCGGGCTCCGGCAAGTCCACCTTGCTTCGGTGCATCAATCACCTCGAGAAGATCGACAGAGGGCGCATCTGGGTGGATGGTGAGTTGGTCGGCTATGTGCAGCGGGGCAACAACCTGTACGAGCTCAGTGAGCGTGAGATCGCGCGAAAACGCGCGCAAGTCGGCATGGTATTTCAGCGCTTCAATCTCTTCGCCCACTGGACGGTGCTGGAGAACGTCATGGAAGCGCCGATTGGCGTGAAGCGTGAACCGCGCGCCGTGGCGGAAGCCCGTGCCCGTAGGCTCTTGGCGCGTGTCGGCCTCTCCGACAAGCTTGATACTTATCCGGCGCAACTGTCAGGCGGACAGCAGCAGCGGGTGGCGATCGCACGAGCATTGGCCATGGAGCCCAAGCTCATGTTGTTCGACGAGCCCACTTCCGCCCTGGACCCGGAGCTGGTTGGTGAGGTCCTCGACGTCATGCGCGATCTTGCAGCGTCAGGCATGACGATGGTTGTCGTGACCCATGAAATGGGGTTCGCTCGCGAAGTCGGAGACACCTTGGTTTTCATGGACGGCGGGGTCGTCGTCGAGGAGGGGACGCCCCGGGAGATGTTGGCGCATCCGCGACACGAGCGAACCCGCGCCTTCCTGAGTAAGGTACTCTAACCGGCGCTCCAGGCGCCGTACAACTGGGGCGACCTGCGCGGCCGCACCGCAACCGTTGGCGATCGTCGCCATGACGGTCGCGACGGGGACTCTCAGCCGGCGAATGCCGGGTACCCATTCATCACCGCTGGATCCCCGGTGAGTTGAGTAGAGTCATCCGTTTTCGTCGCGTCCGGCTCTCTGGGCCCGCCGGCGAAACGTTCGGTGTGATGTTGTCCACCATCCGCATGTGGGGGATAGAGATGATTATTGTGAAGCCGCCATCGGTGAGCTTTGGCGCTACCTCTGCAGTCGTGACCAGCATGGGTCTGATTGCCGGTTTTGGGGCTGCCGGCATATCCAGGCCAACGATCGTCGCCGGACTGCTGATCGTTGGCATTGCGGATAACATGACGGATTCCCTGAGCATCCACATTTATCAAGAATCCGAAAAGCTCGAAGAACGTGCAGCGTTCAGGGCGACGGTCAGCAATTTTGCAACTCGACTTCTCCTTTCGTTGAGTTTCGTCATACTGGTCCTCAGGTTGCCGATCAGGGACGTTGTGGCGGCGTCCTTGGTTTGGGGTCTCCTGCTGCTCGCGGGCCTCACGTGGTTTGTCGCCAGAAGCCGCCACGCGAACGCGCTGGCCGAGATCCTCAAACATTTGGGAGTGGCCGCTGCGGTGATCGCCGCGAGTCAGGCTACGGGCATATTCATCAACACCTACGTTCATTGAGTGACGGCCCACCCACGGACGTTAATGCGCCAGAGATTGACCGGGAAGCGTGGAGCCAGGCCCGGCTCTGAAGCGCCTCTGCATCGGCGGGCTGACCGCAGTGCTGCTCGCTGGCCTGGCGGGCATTCCGCTGCCGCGGGTGCGCGGGGCGGCCGCCGGGATGGCGGTTGGCATTCCGTTCGCGGGAGCGATCACGCGGGGCCGGCGTCGAGAAACCGGACGGCACCGTTGCGGTTGTCCAGGATCGCCGGGTGGCCTACCCGGGCTCGGACGGGTCGTGTCGCGGCACGGAGCCGGCGAAGCGGCTGTTGCGCAACCGCGTCACGTACTCGATCGCCGCCCGGAGGCAGCGATCGCCGTTGCCTTCGTCCGGGAAGGCGAGGGTCACGTACTCCTCGTAGCCCAGTGACCAGAGCGCCCACATCACGCCGTACCACCAGAGTGTGCCGTCACCCGGGTGCGTCACGCGGAGACGCCCGAGGAGGGGCTTGGCGTCGGAGAAGTAGATGTGTCCGATCCTCCGGTTGAGCAGGTACAACGATCTCACCGGGTCTTCTCCCGCGAGGGCGGCGGCCGCGGTGTCGAACGCCGCCGTGACCCAGGGGCGGTCGGCACGATCCACGAAAGCCCGGACGCGCAGCACGGATCCGGCGGCAGGCTCGTTGGTCACGTGGATCCGGACGCCCGCGATCCTGGCGGGCTCGATCGCGTCCCAACGCGGAGTGCCGCGGGGCGGCAGCATCGACATCCTTCGCGCGCCGAGCGCCAGGGCCGTCGCGACGGCCTCATCCGCGGCGCCCGAAGGATCGGCGTCGGAGGGGACCCGGGTTCCGCTCGCGTACAGGATCCCCATCCCTGCATCCGCCGCCGCTCGCGCCGTCTCGGCCGCGCTCGCGGATGACGAGTCGATCTCGATCGCGCGGCATCCCAGCGCCGCCAGCTCGGGGACGAGGCGGTCGATCTGAAGGCGCCCTGACCGGAGCTCCTCGGCGACCGTCATGGTGTGAACTGCAAGCTGCATCGTTGTTCTCCCGAGCTCCGTCGTCGCGATGGGCGCGCGTCTTACCCGTCGAGCGCGGCCTCGTCGAGCGTGACATGCGCGATCGCGAAGCGCCGATTCGTGTACAAAAGATGGAGGACGCCGTCACGCCCCTGGATGAGCGCAGGGTAGGAGTATTCTCCCGGGCCCGTTTCGATGTCGAGTGCCACGCGCCACGTCTCTCCGTGATCGTCGGAGACGGCGAGCGACAGCGGCGAGCGCAGATGCGCCGAATTGTTGAACGCGAGTACGAGGCGATCCCTGCGCGTCCACACCATGTCGATCCCGGCATCGGGGTTGGGGAGAGAGAGAGGCCTCGGCGGCGACCACGAGCGGCCCCGATTGGTCGAGCGGGAGCGCCAGATCGGTCCGCCCCCCTCCGTGCGCATGAGGCACAGCAGGTCTCCGGCGGGCAATTCGACGATCGTAGGCTGCTCATTGCCCGGCGCCGACCGAATCGGCAGCGACGTCTCCCAGGTGTGGCCGCCGTCTCCCGAGATCAGACACACCGACGCTCTTGGCGACCGGTCGTCGTAGAGGGGAAGGAGGAGGTCCCCGTTCGACAGCGTGCACGGCTTGTTCCTGGGCATCAGCCCGGTCTCGTCTCGCAGCACGTGTCGCGGACCGAAGGTCACGCCGAGGTCGTTCGAGACCCGGTATTTCAGCTTGCACGCTCCCCAGTCGAGCGGTCGGTACATGACGGAGTAGAACAGCCGCAGGTCGTCCGGGTTGGCCAGGAACAGGACCGGGTTGCCCACCGTGTACCCCTCGGTTTCCACGAGCACCGTGGGGTCTGTCCATGCGGCGGTCGACTGTCGGAAAAAAGCGCCCAGGATGACCACGTCGGACGCGAACTCGTGGGATCCGGCGTACCACGCGGCCATGAGGTCTCCGCCGGGGAGCGCGCAGACCGTTGCGGCATGGGGTGACGGATACGAGAGCGAGTCGCCGAACACGATACGTTTGGTCCACAAGGACATCGGATCGAGCCCTCCGTGGAAGCGCGAACCGAGCGGCCGGCGCGCGGACGGCGGTCCGCATCCAGGCACGTGGAATCTTGTACTGCGTGACCTGTCGTTCCTCCCGACGTGAGCCGCCGGAAATGCGCACACCTCCTCGAGCCGCGTTGGCCGGTGAACAAGGTTCCCCGCGCCCGCGGCGAGAATCTGACCGTGCCCGTCGCAGGTGTTGCCGTGAGTCGACGTCTCACCCCGAGGTGTTCGTGATGGTCGAGGAAGAACTCCAGCTTCGCACGTCGGACGGGACGACGGACGCCGTGCTGTACCACGAGGAAGACGGACGGCCTCGCCTCGGTGTGATCCACTTGACCGACATCGGGGGCATCCGGCCGTCCCACCGCGAGATGGCGCGGCGGCTCGCGTCGCTGGGGTACACGGTGTTGATGCCGAACGTGTTCTACCGGACCGGGCGGCCGCCCGTGTTTCAGTTGCCGCCGGGTGCCGGGGAGGAACAGCGGGCGAAGCGCATGGCCGAGCTGCGCGCCCCGTTGACGCCGGACGCCATGAGCCGCGATCTGTCGGCCTATCTCGACTTCCTGGCCGCCCACCCGGCCGTCGCTCGCGGCCCGATCGGCGCGGTGGGCTACTGCTTCACCGGCGGCATGGCGGTGCGCGCCGCCGCCGTGCGTCCGGACAGAGTCGCTGCCGCCGCATCGTTTCACGGTGGCGGGCTCTACACCGAGGATCCCGCAAGTCCGCATCTCGTCCTGCCCAACGTGCGGGCACGCCTATATTTCGGTCACGCGGTCCAAGACCGGAGCATGCCCCAGGAGGCCATCGACAAACTCGATCGGGCGCTCGCGGCGTGGGGTGGAAAGTACGAGAGCGAAGTGTACGCAGGGGCGTATCACGGCTGGACCGTGCCGGACAGCCCCGTCTACAACCGGCCTCAAGCGGAGCGGGCGTTCCAGAAGCTCACGGAGCTGTTCGCCACGGCCCTGCAGTAGGCCGCGGTCCGCCGGTTGATTCCACAGCCGCTCAGACGGGCTTGAACTGCTCGAACGGCTGCCGGCACGCGCGGCAGTAGTGGACTGCCCGGCACGGGGTGGGCCCGAACGCGCTGTGCAGCGTCGTGTCCGTGGAGTTGCAGTAGGGGCACGGCGTGCCCGCGAGCGAGGCCACGTCGGCGATCTCGCCGCGAGGCGGGGGCGCGAACCCGGCCGCGTGCAGCTTGTCGCGCCCCTCCGGCGTGATCCGGTCCGTGGTCCACGCCTCGTCCCGCACGATCTCTACGCGCACCCTTCCGAGCACGGCCAGGCGCTGTTCGATCATCGACTCCATCATCGCGAGCGCCGGGCATCCCAGGAAGGTCGGCATCAGCTCCACGCAGAGGGCGTCCCCGTCGGGCCGCACGCGTCGGATCATCCCGAGATCGACGAGTGAGAGGGTGGGCAGCTCCGGGTCCGCGATCTCGCGGAGGATCACCCACGCGGCCCGCTCATTGTCGGCGCGAGCCGCGGGCGGGTCCGGCCGCCCTCCGGCGCTCACCACACGGCCGCCGGATCGAGCCGGTAGACGCTCGTCATCTCGTTCCACAGGTCCTCCCAGTCTGGCGTGTGCCGGCCGTTGCGGCCTCCCTCCGCCGCGGCGACTGTGACGTTCCAGCCGCCCGGACCGCCGCGCGCGCCCGGCAACGCCAGATGATGCGCCGAGAACACCGGCCAGAGGCGCTCGAGCCAGCGATCCCGCAGCTCGCGCGCGCCGACCGGCGACAGTCGCTCGGCGACCAGCACCTCTTCCCCGTCGAGCGGCTCGAACAGCGCGAGAGCGTGCGGCCACGCCCGTTCGAGCTCCGCCTCGAGCCGCTCGCGGCCGGCCGGGCCGCCGCCGGCGAGGCGGTCGAGCCACATCCGGCCGTGCTGGAGGTGGTACTTCTCCTCGCGCTGCACTTTGTCGACCGCCTCGGCCAGCGCGTCCCAGGAGGAGTCGCGCAGCGCGCTCAGGCGCTCGGCGTCGAACAGGTCGTACAGATACTGGCGGACGATCGCGTACGCCCAGTCGCTGCCGCCCCGGTGGTCCCCCTCGGGGCTGTAGCGGGGCGCGGTTCGGGTCTCGACGAAGCACGCGTGGCAGTACTCGTCCGGCCGTCGGGCGCGGTAATCCGCCGGGGCCCCCGTCAGGTCGTGCAGTAGCGCGTAGAAGAGGCGGGCGTGCCCGACCTCGTCCTGCCCGATCGAGCTGAACGCGACGTCCTCCTCGAGGACGGGCGCGGCGCCGGTCCACTCGGTGTTCCTGTAGCCGAGCACCAACTCGTCGTCGGCGATCGCGAGCAGGGCCCGCGCGAGCGCATTGCGCGCGGCGGGCGTCACGGGGCCTCCCCCAGCACCCGGGCGCGCAGCTTGCGGCGCTTCTCGATCGTCCCCCGGTATGTGCGCGCCAGGCGGTACCGGTGGTCGCCCGGCGGCCGCAAGAGGTCCGGATCGTCGATCTGGCGGATCGCCGCGCGCGGCACCACCCACAGGCGGTACGCCTCGGCGCGCCGTGAGAACACGGAGAGAGCGTACTGGCACGCCAGGTCGACGTCCGGAGCCACCACGCTGCCCTCGTGGGTGAACGCGTCGGTGGGCTTCTCCTGCCGAAATACCTCGAACACGCTGAGGGCGTGCTCGTTCATCGGCGCGGCCTCCGCTACGCGGCGGCGCTCCGGCCCAGGATTGCGGTCCGCACCCATGCTCCCTCCTCGTACGTGAGGCGGCGGAAGGCGAGTCGCACCTGGCTCGCGGGTCCGCGCCCGCGGATGACCTCCCGGAGTTCACCCCAGTCCGGCTCGGTGTACCCCCACCGCCCAGTCGCGGAATCCTTGCGCAGCTGGGGGTCGGGGAGCGTAAGCCCGAGTTCCCAGATCTGGGGGACATAGTGGTCGAGGAACTCCTGGCGCAGCGTGTCGTTCGGCTTCGGCTTGATGCGCCAGCGGAGGTCCTGGTCGGTCTCCGGCGGGGTCGGCGGACCGTGAAACATCATAATAGGGCCCCACCACCGCGTGAGCGCCTCCTGCAGCATCGCGCGCTGCATTGAGGTGCCTGCCGCCAGCGTCAGGCAGATGTCCTCGCCGTGCTTGAGGTGGAACGCCTCTTCCCAGCAGACCCGCTTCATGATACGCCCGTACGGCGCGTAGGACGTCCGGAGCAGGGCGCCCTGACTGATGACCGCGGCGCCGTCGACGAGCCAGGCGATCACGCCGACGTCGGCCCAAGTGCCCGTGGGGTAGTGGAAGACGTTGTGGAACTTCGTCCGGCCGGCGATGAGGTCCTCAAGCATCTGCTCGCGCGGCTTCCCCAGGTCCTCGACGATCCGGTAAAGAAGCTGGCCGTGGCCGACTTCGTCCTGCACCTTGGCGGTGAGGCCGAGCTTGCGCTTGAGGGACGGCGCTCGCGGGATCCACTCGCGCTCCGGAAGCGCCCCCATGATCTCGCTGTTGGCGTGCGCCTCGATGAATCGGATCAGGCGCTGGCGGTACTCGTCCGGCATCCAGTCTGTCGCTTCGACGGTCCCACCGCCCTGCACGTGCTGCAGGAACGCGACGGTTCGCTCCTCGGTCGTCAAGGTACTGCCCCCTCGATCGTCTTCCGGATGTACCTCACCGCGCGTGCAGCCTGTCCGCCCGCCCGGCCCCGGCGGTCGATGCTACCGCATCGGACGCCCCGACCGGACGTCATTGGCTGGAGAGTGGATTCTCGACCGCCGGCCGCTCGCGCGCGGCCCGCTCCTGGCCCGGATGCGCGCGAAACTCCGCAGGTCATCGACCGTGATTTCCGTTGTGACGCCCACATTCCTCCCAGCCAGGGTGCCAACCCGGAACGAACATAGCGCGGACACTCATCGCGCGTCTCAGGAGAATTCGGCGCCGCGCTCGACGAGCAACTCCCTGAGAACGGAGCGGTGACACCGTTTCTCGTTCTCGCAGTAGCACCCCAGTGAGAAGTTGGTGTGATGAGAAAACGCCGCCAAGAGATCGAGGACTCTCGCCGCCTCGGGTTTGTTCATCTCGGCTCGGTATTTGCGTGTGAATGCTTTCCACGACCGCTCGTCCTGCGATCGTTGGGCGAACGTCACCAGCTCCTGGCTCGGGGCCAGGTCCGGCAGCCAGACATCGTAGAAGTCGAGCTTTGCGAATTGCGTCTTCGGCACTCCGCGCGGTGGTCTGCGAACAGTGCCAAGCCGCAAGCCCTCGTTTGGCATCCTCGGAGACCCGAGCCTCACCACGGCGATCGGCACGTCTGCACCCTCCCTCCCGATCTCTTTTGATCTCGCATTCGATGGGACTCGACGCCAGTCTCCGGGATCCATTCGGATAAGCATCGGTATGTTCGTCTGCGGCGCCGGCTCAACCGAGCCGTAACCTCGCGACCAGAACGGGCGGAATCTCGGGATAGTTGCGCCAGGAAAGCCCGCCGTCTCCCGCGTCGCGAGCGAACGCGGGCTCCTCCAGCATGTCGAGAACGAAGCCGTGCCTGAAGAACGCACCGAACAGCACGCCAAGCGGCCGGTCGAAGTAGTAATGCGGCGTTGGCTGCCCCGGCGGCCCGACGACTCCGGGTCGCGGCTCCGCGCCCAGGTACTCGACGATCTTGACGGCGCGCGTCACGACGAGGCGTCCATCGCGGTTCTCTTCTTCGGCGATCTTGACTGAGCCCACGCCGTTGAAGCATGGATGGGAGACCGAGAACACGAACCGGCCGTGCTCACGGAGGATGTGGGCGAGGCCAGCCGCGAGCGGATCGATCGCTGCGATATCCATGAGCGCCATGCTGCAGACGGCGGCGTCGAAGCGGCGCCGCCCGAGGGCCAGGAGCTGGCCGACGTCGGTGACATCGACCACCTGGTACTCGATGCGATCCGCCGCCACCGGCGTGCGCTGCTTCGCCAGTTCGATCATCGGCGCGCTGAAGTCGATCGCGACGACCCGCACGCCGCGCTCCGCCATCGCCCGTGCACCGGCTCCGGTGCCGCAGCCGACGTCGAGCACCACTTCGTCGGGCCGCAACTCGAGCAGCCGGTCGGTCGCCGGTCCCTCCAGAACGCGCTGAAACTCGAGCTTCCCGTTGCCGGCGTGCGCGTCCCACCATTCGGCGTTCCTGTCCCATCGGTCGCGCTGCGCGGCGTTGAGCGCCTCGAACTCGCCGACTCGTCGGTCGTCGGTCATCTCACGGCCTCGCCTTGCCACCCGGCCGGTCGCGCCGCTGCGCGCGTCGCTGTCATGGTGGCCTCCGCGTCTGCCATCTTCGAGCCAGTTCCAGGCGCCGGAACACTTCCCTCGCAACCAACCGCCCGGTGCATTCCGCGGCATCCAGCGGGCCCGTCGACGCAGACACGGGGCATGGTCGGCCCTCCGTCGTAACCGGCTGACCCTGCTATCATACATCGATGTCTTGTGCGCCGGGGCTTGGCGACACGCGTTCCCACGCCATCCTGCGGTCAGTGGGTGTGCGTCCCGGCCGGGGCAGGCGCGAGATCCGCATTCTTTCTACTCCTCGGCTTCATGGGTGACGGTGTTCGCGGAAATCGGGCGCGAACCCGATGCACGGGGGACCGCGCGAGGCGCATGATGCGAGTAGCCTCGTGCACCGGGGTGGACGAGATGGGCAATTCCGCTGCGGTCGGCTCGACCGATGCAGGCGCTGAGATCTGCTTGCAGACCGAGCGTGCCCAGGGGCGACGAGACTCCGGCACGGGAGGCGTTCGCCGCCTCGAGTGCTTGAGCTACCAGGACGGCGGTCGCGGCCACACGCTGCGGCCACGCCGTGACGTGTGGGCAGAGGTATTCGCGGAAGCCCGCCGCCGCGTGCCTCTCCCGGAGTGGCCGGCCCCGGAGCCCATGCCGAAGCTGGGCGCGCTCGTCATGTTGGTGACGACCGCGCGACCTCCAATAGTGTTCTTCGATTGAGAGCCGGGCCCGGCCGAGCGCGGACGCTCCGCGCGGCATCGCGGACTCCGCCGTGACCGGGTTTGTGGCACGGAAGAGAGCGCGCCTCAGCCACACGACCGTTGTGATGCTCGCCGCCGGCGTCGACGCCGCGCCGGCGCTCTCGCCCCGAGGTTCGCTTGGCATCACGTGCGGCGCCTTCCGCGCCCGACGAGCGCCTGGTACAATGGTGCGCAAACGGCGACATGCGCTCTACGGTCGAGTGAACGATGGCCTACGTCGGATCCCCTGTACGGCGGCGCGAAGACCGCTCCCTCATTACCGGCGCCGGCCGGTTTGTGGACGATCTCGGGTTCCCGGACATGCTGCACATGGCGGTCGTCCGGTCCCCTCACGCGCACGCACGAATTTGTGAGACCGACATCCGGGAGGCCGCGGCCTCGCCCGGGGTCGCGGCGGTCTTCACGGCCCGTGACCTGCCGTCCCCGACTCCGCGACTGCCCGCGGCGATCATGTCTCCCCGCGTCGCGGCGGCGCTGCACCCCCTGCTTGCCCACGAGGTCGTCCGGTACGTGGGGGAACCCGTCGCCGCCGTCCTCGCATCGGACCGCTACGCGGCGAGGGACGCCGCCGAGTGCGTCCACGTCGAGTACGAGGCGCTTCCCGCCGTTGCGGATCTGGATCGGGCCCTTGCGCGTAAAGCGCCCGTGATCCATCCCGCGGCCGGCTCGAACGTCGTCTTCACGCTCAAAGTGGGCGGCGGCGACCCAACGGCCGCGTTTGCGCAGGCCGACGTCGTGGTCGAGGCGGAGATGATCCAGCCGAGACTGGCGCCACTGCCGCTCGAGTGCCGCGGTGTGGTGGCGTCCTACGACGCCACTCGGGACCGCCTCGAGGTCTGGCTCTCGACGCAGGTCCCGCACGAAGCTCGCGACGTCATCGCGGAGGTACTGGGGATCCCTGCGGAGCGCGTTCGGGTAGTCGCTCCCGACGTCGGCGGAGGGTTCGGAGCGAAGGGGGCGTTGTACCCGGACGAGGCGCTGGCGGCGTACCTGGCCTGGCGCCTCCACAAGCCCGTGAAGTGGGTCGAGGACCGCCTCGAGAATCTGCAAGCGATGACGCACGGCCGAGGGCAGCGCGCGCGCCTCCGGGCGGCCGCCTCGCGGGATGGGACGGTCCTCGCGGTCGAAGGAGAGATCCTGGCCGACCTCGGGGCCTACTGTCTATCCTCGGGGCCGGCGATCCCGTCGCTCACCCCGCTCGTCGCGCTTGGCGCCTACCGGATTCCACACGCCCGCTTCCGGCTGCGCGGGGTCGTTACGACCCGGACTCCCACGGGGCCGTACCGCGGCGCGGGACGGCCGGAAGGCGCCTACTACATCGAGCGGATGATGGACATGATCGCGGCGCGCCTCGACATGGACCCAGCGGAACTGCGCCGCCGGAATTTCATAGAGACGTTTCCGCACCATGGCCCGACGGGGCTTGTGTACGACTCGGGCGATTACCACGCCATGCTTGACCGGGCGCTGGCGCTCGTCGGGTACAGGCATTGGCGCGAGGAGCAGGCGCGTCGCCGCAGGGACGGTGCGCGCCCGATCGGGATCGGGCTCTCGACCTGGATCGAGATCGCCGGCGGCGGCGAACTCTGGGAGGACGGGACGGTGCGTCTGGAGCCGTCGGGTCACGTGACGGTGCTCAC
>DASPUZ010000133.1:0-23896 GCA_035622635.1 bacterium
CGATGCGACCGAGGCCACCCTTCACGCCGTCTTCCACGCGCTCTTCGAGCACCGAGTGAGCCCGGAGGGGATGCTGCTGAAGCCCAGCATGGTGCTGTCCGGATCGGCATGCCCTCGCCCGGCCGGAGTCGAGGACGTCGCGGCAGCCACGGTACGCTGCATGCGCCGAACCGTCCCGGCAGCCGTCCCGGGCATTGCGTTCCTGTCCGGCGGGCAGCGGGACGAACTCGCCACCGCGCACCTGGACGCGATGAACCGGCTGCCCGGGCCGCAGCCGTGGGAGCTCAGTTTCTCTTACGCGCGCGCGCTTCAGGCGGCGCCGCTTGCGATCTGGCGGGGCGACCCCGCCAAGGTCGGCGAAGCGCAGCGGGCCTTCTTCCACCGCGCACAATGCAACAGCGCCGCCCGCCGAGGGCAGTACACGGCGGAACTCGAGCGCACGGTCGCGTAGGGCCATGAGAACACTCGCGATTCTCGTCGGGGGCGGCCCCGCGCCCGGGATCAATGCGGTTATTGCGGCAGCCGTGATCGAAGCGCGCAACGCAGGGGCGCGCGTGCTCGGCTGCCATGACGGCTACCGCTGGCTCATCGCAAAAGACGTCGAGCACGTCGAGGAACTGGAGATCGCCGGGGTGTCGCGCATCCACTTCGACGGAGGCTCCGTCCTCGGCACCTCGCGCGCGAATGCGGCACAGTCGGACGAGACGCTCCGCGCCGTGACCGACACCCTGGGCCGGCTTGGCATCACCCACCTCCTCACGATCGGCGGCGATGATACCGCGTTCGCAGCTTCGCGCATTGCCCAGACCCTCGGAGGACGCATCGCGGTGGCGCACGTCCCCAAGACAATCGACAACGACCTCCCGCTGCCGCCGGAGATTCCCACGTTTGGGTTCTCGACCGCGGTGGACGTGGGCAAAGACCTGGTCCGGAATCTGATGAACGACGCGGCGACGACCGGCCGGTGGTTCTTTGTGACCGTCATGGGCCGTCACGCGGGCCACCTGGCGCTCGGCATCGGAGGAGCGGCCGGGGTGACCCTGACCGTCATCGGCGAGGAGTTTCCGCCGGGGCGGATCGACCTGGCGCACGTCGCCGACATCCTGGAGGCCGCGATCATCAAGCGCCGCACGCACGGCCGCGACCACGGGGTCGCGATGCTCGCGGAGGGCCTGCTGGAGCGGTTCGATCCGAAGACGCTGGGCGCAGTCGAACGCGACACGTACGGCAATGTACGCCTGGCCGAGATGGAGCTCTCACGCCTGCTGAAGGATCGGGTGACCGCGAGCCTCCGGAAGCGGGGGCTCGAGGTGGGCATCGTCGCCCTGGAGCTCGGCTACGAACTCCGCTGCGCACCGCCTGGCGCGTTCGACATCTCGTACTGCCGGAGCCTGGGGTACTGGGCGACCCGGTTCCTGCTCGAGGGAGGCACCGATGCGATCATCACCGTGCAGGGCGGCCGCTCGGTGCCGGTTCCGTTTAGCGATCTCATCGACCCCGCGACGGGTCGCATCCGCATCCGGTACGTCGATGTGGCCTCGGATACCTATCGGACCCTGCTCGCCTACATGATCCGGCTCACGTCCAAGGACATCGAGGATCCCCAGAGCCTGCAGGCGCTCGCGGCTGCCGGCGGGCTCACGGAGGCGGCGTTCGTGGAGCGGTTCGGCTATCTCGTCGCGAAGAACGCGGGCCTCGGAAAATGAGCGCACAAGCGACGAATGCGCGAACAGGACTGGCGCCTCCTGTCACCTGCGCCTTGTCAGACGAATAACGCGGGGAGTTCCTCAAGACCAGCACCACCGACCATCCCAACCGGCCCGGGCCGCTCTCTTGGAGCATCGCGTCAAAATACTCCGCCGGCCCGATGGCCGGCGGAGTGCCCCTGCGGTACGCTCTGAACGGAGCGCACGCGGCGAATGTGCCGGGGGGAAGAGCGCGACACGGGAAGTCCGAGAGTTGGCGATGTACACTTCGGGGGATGAATGCCCGGAGAGCACTGGCCGACAGTAGGCCTCGAGTCACGCCAGAAGACGGCACCGGCCGCACCCATAGTGCGCTCCACATTTTTGTCCGTGGGAGGGAGCACATGGGCGCATCGCCTGTCCGGCGCATCCTCGTTGCAACAGACTTCTCGGACAGCGCTACAGAGGCGCTCGAATGGACGATCACGGTCGCGCGAGGATGCGGCGCGGAGATTTCGCTGCTGCACGTCGTGGACCTCGCATCCACCTGGATCCCGTTGAGCGGCCCGGCCGTGTTTCCCGCGCCGGTTCCGCCCGAAGTGGTGGAACAGGTCGAACAGCTTGCGTCCACGTCGCTCGACGCCACGGGGCGGGACGTGCCCGAGATCACTCAGCGGATCGTGCGGACGGGGCACGCGCGCGAGGTGATCCCGGCCACCGCCCAGGAAATTGGAGCCGACGTCATCGTCGTGGCGAGCCACGGCCGGCGCGGAGTCTCGCAGCTCTTCATCGGGAGCGTGGCCGAGCACGTCGTCCGCCACTCGGTCGTCCCGGTCCTCGTCGTCCGAAGCCGCGGGCGCGCCGCCGTGTAGGGTCCGGGGACGGTCCGGCGCTTCAAGACCGTGCGCCGGTCTCGCGGCGGCTCCAGCCATCCCCGCCGCCGGCGGCGATCCCGAGTGGCACCGGTCCACTGCTGATGGATCCCCCGGGATCGCGCAAGATCCACCAGTACAACAGCGCCAACATGGGCACCGTATACATCATCTGCCCCCCGACCCACATGACCAACCCGCCGAGCCGCTGATCCGCCAGGGGAGTGAACCCCCAGAGCCGCGGCACATGCGTGTACGGGAGGTAGAATGGTCGATTCGAAAACGCGAAGGTCAAGCCGACGAGGAAATCGACGACGTTGGAGGCCATGAGCATCACGAAGCGCCAGCCGAGCGCGGGCCGGCGTGCGCCCGGAAACGCGACGACACCCCAGAAAACCAGCCCGACGGCGACAAAACTTGCATGCTCGATCGTGTGAATCCAGACTGACCACAGCGTGGCGTCGTACATGGCCGGCACGTGCCACAGGAGGAATACCCCGTTATAGAGGATCGTCGCCACCCCGGGCGACCACACAAACCGATGGAGGCGCCGCAAGCCACGGCGGCGGTATACCCATCCCAGCGCTCCGGTCGGCATGCCCAGCACGATCAGTGGAGGCACCACGATCATGAGCAACATGTGCTGGACCATGTGGAGCCAGAACAGATACGCGGCTCCGGTATGGATGGGTGACAATAGGGCGATCACGAGCACGAGGAAGCCGGCCCAGAACGAGCCCGCATGGGCCGCTTGTCGGGGGAACCGCTGCAAGATCCAGAGATACGAGACCGCCGTGAGCGCAAGCGCCGCCATCGTCATCGGATCCCAAAACCAATCCGTCCAGCGCAGGGTGACGATCCCGGGCATCATCTCACGCTCGCGCTACCGGCCACGAAGCACCGGCATGGAAGCGCACCTCCCCATGGGCGCGCATGGAAGAGGGGAATTCTTGGTTGGACGGCATCCTGCGCCTCTCCGGCGCCGGGAACAGGATGTTCGTCGTCACCTCGGCTGAGGCAACTGCGCGTCCGCAGCCGCTCCGCCGCAGACGCCAAGCGCGACACCCTCCCCGATGCCGCCCACGAGCAGCCGCGGGCCGAGACGTGTCAAGCGCCATACCGTTCGCCAGTTGTGCACGCCAGCTCCCTCCTCCCACGTGTCTTACTCCTGGCGCTCCTCGGAACCCGCCGTACGCGCACGGATTGCGCGGTCGCGGATATGCCCGGTCAGGATGCGCAGATCGTTTGCCAGCTCATGCGGGGCAAACTGCCATCCAAAGAACACCCGCATCGCCCCGGACGGGTCGATGACGTAGACGACCGTCGTGTGGGTGACCGCTATCGAGGACGGGGCGGCAACGCCGGCGACCCAGTAGTGCTCCCAGATCGGCCTGAGTTGCACGGCCGAGCCGGTCAGATACTCAAGCTCCCCTTGAACGCGGTGCGTCAGTAGAAACCCGCGCACCGCCGCCGGTGTATCCCCTCTGGGATCCACGCTCACCGCCAAGAACGCCACGTGTTGCCGCTCGGGTCCCAGCTCCTCGTCCGTTTGGCGCAGCTTGTCCGCGATCACCGGGCAATAGTCGGGACAGTGCACATAGAGAAACGTCAGGACCACCGCCTTCCCACGCAGTTCCGACAGGGAAAGGTCCCGCCCGTCTTGGTCGCGCAGGCGAAAATCATAAGCCGGGCGCGGCGGGGTGAGCGCCGTGCCCGCGAGTGCCGGAGTCCTGTTGGAGGTCAGACCGTGCAGGGCGGCGGCGGCAATGATCGCGAGCGCAGCCAGCGTGCCCATGATCCATTCGCGTCGCGGTTGCCACCGTGGTCGAGAGTCGATCCGGTCCGCGTCCCTGTCGGCGCCGTCAAATCCGGCGCTGCCTTCCTTCGCCATGACGCTTCCCTCCTTGGGGTTCCCGAGGGCCAGCCTAGCCGTGGCCGCGCAGTCCTAAGAGTCCCACCGCCTGCTCGTGCCCGCGCCTCCGCACGAATGGCCCCGTCGCACGAGCACGCCCACAGGCATCGGCCGCACCGGCCCCCGCACACGCATGCGACGGGTCGCGGCAGACTGCAGACCCGGCGCCGTGATGCGAGCCCGGCATATGATACCCGAGACCCGCTCCGGGCGCCACACTGAGCGGGTGGTCGCCCGTGGCCCGTCCGTGTAGCCGGGCTGGGGCCGGCAGCCCGTGCGCTGCCCCAAGATCTGTGATTGGCTACGATCTCTGGTGAGCTTCCGCGGATCCCGGACGCACGAGCCCCCGGGTCACCGCGAAGGTGGCTAACTCGACGCGGTTACGCAGATGAAGCTTGGCCAGGATGTTCTCCAGGTGACGCTTGACCGTCCCCTCCGTGATGTCCAGACGGGCCGAGATCTCCTTGTTGGCCAGGCCGCGCGCAACCAGGGCCAGGATCTCCCGCTCTCGCGCCGTCAACGTTGGCAGCGGCACGCTGGGCAGGCGCGTCTGACGCATGAACTCCTGGAGAATGCGCTCCGCGATCCCGCGGGAGATCCGTGCGTCACCACGCATGAGCGCGATCAAATATTCGAGCCAGAGGTCGGGGTGGACGTTCTTGATGAGGTACCCTTGGGCGCCCGATCGCATCGCTTCGAACAGGTCCTGGGGATCGTCGGACACGCTCAGCACGACCACGATCGTCGCCGGATACTCTTCCTTGATCAGCCGGATCGCGGCGAGCCCCCCGAGGCGCGGCATCCGGAGATCCATGAGCACCAGGTCCGGTGTCAGGGCACGCACGGCGGCGAGCCCTTCCAGCCCATCGCTGGCCATCCCGATCAGATCGAACTCCGGTGACGCCGCCAGAAGAGTCTCAATGCCGCGGCGCGCCAACTCGCTGTCATCGATGATCAGGGTTCGCGTGCTCATGTGCTCACCCCGCCACCATACGGTAGACGAAGGACCACTTCGGTGCCACCCTCGGGTCGAGTCGAAGCCGTCAGCGTCCCGCCGTTCGCTTGAGCGTACTCCCGGAGTGTCGCCAAGCCGTACCGTCCTCGATCTGGCCCGGGTACGGGGGACGGCAGACCACACCCGTCGTCCTCCACCGCGATCGTCAGGCTCCCTCGGCCCCAGGTCAACCGAGCCATGACCGACTGCGCCTCAGCGTGCTTTGCAACATTGTGCAACCCCTCGCGGATCATCGCCATGATCCGCAAGGCCTGCGGCGCCGGGAGCGCCACACCCGTACCAGTCTCGTTGACCTCGCCGCGGAGATTGTGCACTTCGCCGAACTCTCGAACGTAGCTGCGCGCCCAGACACCGATAGACTCGCCGGGTTCGGGAGCGGTCCGAAGATCGAAAATCGCGTCCCGAACCCGGGACGACGTCTCGTGGAGCGCTTGCGTGATTTCCACGGCCGTTCGCCGGGCCGGCTCCAGTTCTGCGGCATCGAGGGCCCGCTCCAGAGCACCGGCTTTGACCCCGAGGAAGAACAGCGCCTGCGAAATCCCATCGTGCAGTTCGCGCCCCAGCCGTTCACGTTCTTCGGACACGGCGTGCTCGATCTCGGTCGCGTGGAGCTTCTCGTCCGCGGCTTCGAGTCGCCGGTAGATCGGGATAAGGATCAGTGCCGAGGTGCCGAGCGCAATTGCGCCGGTGATGAGGTTGCCATAGATTTCCGGGACCAGGTCATGAAAAACCTCATGGCGGAGGTACTCCACCCCGAACACGACGACCGCCGGGAGCAGGACCGTCGCGAGCCGAAACACGCTGTGCCAGTCGCGCGGCCCCCCGGAGCCCGTGCCGAAACGTTCCCGGTCTGCCGGCCCCCACTCCGCGTCCGCAGCGGGTCGCCGGTCCGCAAGGGTGCGACGGGCACCTTCAACGTCACGGGTCAGGGGCAAGTGCATCGCCTAAGGACCTCCGACCTCCCTCAGCGGTATCACCCAGCCTGTCGACCAAGGCCGACCTGCAAGAAACGTGCGAGCACGCCGGCGCAAACGATAAGCGATCCTCCTCGGGCCGTCAGAAACCGCCGCGACCGCACGGGGTCACGTGACGCTCCGGGAGTGCAACACGGTCATCGCCAGCACGGGAGACACGCCTCCCAGCGGAGGCGCGTCTCCCGCTACCTTGCCTTGAGGCGGGATGTTTCGGCACCTCCACTCCCAGATCCTCGGGCTGCAACGTCCAAGTTGATCTTCCCATCGCGATGCCGCCCCGGCTAGAGGACGACCACGGTCACCTCTTGCGTGCCTCCCACGGGGGCGTGGGTGTGGTTGTCCGCCCAGAAGACTTCGATGGTATGGGCCCCCGGCTTCAGGGGGGAGAGCTCATACGAGTAGCGGTGGGCCCCCGAAGCCACCAACTGATCCGATGCGGGCATGTTCACGATGCCGTCGACCACAATATGGAGATGCACCCCAGGCCCCGACATCATCTTCGGCCCCATGGTCACGAGCGAGATGTCGGCTGGCGTCTCGATCAGTATCGAAACCGGATTGTGGAGCCGGGCGCGGTTCGCCGGGGCGACGAGGTGCAACATGGGCAACGAACCGGCGTGGACGCCGGACGACGGCATGCCCTGCATGCTGCCCATCTGGCCGGCGCTCTGCGCGGGCGGCATCTGCATCGCCGTCCCGATCGAGAATCGGAAGTATCCCTGCGTCATCGCCTGGTCGTCCGAGGACACCGAGTGCCAGGCCACCATGTACGACCCCGGGCCCAAATGAGGTGGAATGAGCCTCAACACCTCGTGTGACGAGAAGGCCGGATCAAGCCCGCCCTGCGCCAGAAGCTTCTGATGGGCGTCATAGAGCCGCATCACACTTCCCTGGGCGGCCAGTTCCTCGCTGAACCATGCGCGGATCACTGCCGGGGACCCAGTGAGGACCGCATGATCCGCGGGAGACGATTTGACCATGTGCGCGTGCGCCCAGGCCCGCGGCGACAGAACGAAGGCGACGAGCATGCCTGCGACGAACACTGCAACTGTCCCGAAAAGTCTTTTCACTCTGTGACCTCCGCTCAGCTGGCGATCGGAATGACAACAACACTACCACAAACGCGCCGCACCCAATGCCGTCCGTACCCTCACCTGTTCCCTGCTTAAACGGCACCCTAGCATGCGCCGTCGTCAGCGTAAATGTGCCGAAAGTAGTACAGACAACTCCTCCCCCTCCCTCTATCCTAGGAACCGCGATGGACGCCGATTCGCATCTGTCCCACCGTTCGGCGCGCTCGCGGACGGTGGCCCCGGAGATCAACGATCGAAGCGCCACCCAGTGGTTGCGCCGCACGGCCTGAATCTGGCATCATGCTTCGCAGACATGTCGCCCTTCTGAATTCTCAACCGGCACGGCGACCGATTGAATCCAGCCAAATGGAGGCCTACCCATGAAGCGGGGTCGCATGAAGCGGGGTCGATGGATGAGAGCGCTCGTCGCGACGCTGGTCGTGGCACTCGAATGGGGAGCCTGGATGAGCCCCGCGCTCGCACACGAGCACCGGACCGTTGGCGCGGTGCGCATGACCGTGGGGTGGGTGGACGAGCCCACGTACAGCGGCCTCAAGAATGCGGTACAGCTATTCCTTGCCGACGCGTCGAAGAAGCCCATCACGGGAGCTTCCGACACGCTGAAGGTCCAGGTACTCTTCGGCAACCAGAAGACGGCACCGCTCACACTCGAGGAGTCGGGCAGGCGTCCCGGGGAGTACGAGGCGGCCATCATTCCGACGCGGCCGGGAACATACACGTTCCACTTCGTCGGCTCCATCAACGGCCAGCAGATCGACCAGTCGTTCACGTCGTCCGAGACCACGTTCGACCCGGTCGTGGACACGTCGGCGATCGAGTTCCCGGCAAAGGATCCGTCGATCGCGGAGGTCGCGGAGCTCGTCACCCGGGTGGCGGCGCGGACGGACGCGGCGAGCGCCGCGACGGCTGCAGCGGCGTCGCGGGCGACGGTGTTCGGGATCGCCGGCATCGTCGTCGGCCTCGTCGGTATCGCCGTGGGGATGACCGCCCGTAAGAGTCCCGCCAAGTAGAATGCGGCGGCTCACCGTCTTCGCCCTCGCGACGGCGGGAGTGCTCGCCGCTACGGCCACTGTCTCGGCGCACGCGCTGCTGCGGCAGTCCGACCCCGCGAATGGCGCGGAGGTCACCCGCGCGCCCGATGCCGTCACCATGTCGTTCACGGAGCAACCGGAAGTCTCGCTCTCCATCGTCCACGTCCTGGACAGCAGCGGGAAACCCGTCGAGCGCGGCCGCGTGCGCGCCGTCCCCGGGCACCCGGACATGCTGACGATCCCGCTCGGCCCCTTGCCGGAAGGCGTGTACACCGTCTCTTGGCGTACCGTTTCCGCAGTCGACGGTCACGTCACCGGCGGCGCGTTCGCCTTCGGGGTGGGACAGACGCCGACGCAGGCGCCGTCGAGCCAACCCGCCTCTCCGCCCCCCTCGGTCGGATACGTCGTGAGCCGCTGGCTGTTCTATCTGGGGCTCAGCGGGCTCGCGGGCGCCGCGTGGGTGTGGACCTTGGCGTTCCGGGAGCCTCCCGCCCAGATCCGCTTTCTGTGGGTTTCTTGGATGTCGTGCGCGGCGGGGGTGATCGTCCTCGGTTGGGCACAGGCCGCCGACGCCGGCGTCAGCATGGCTCGATTGCTGTCCACCGGGCTCGGCCAAGCGCTCTGGTGGCGGGCCGGCCCGATCGCCCTCGCAGGCTGCGCGGTTGCGGCGGCGTCGAGACGTGCCCCGTCCCTCCGGCGCCTCCCCCTCGGCGTCGTCGGCGTCGCTACCGCTGCAACGATGCTTGCGCACGTGCTCGCGGGACACGCCGCGGCCAGCCCCGGATCGTGGTGGTGGCCGGACGTCCTCGCACAATGGCTGCACTTCGCGTCGGTCGGAGCTTGGATCGGCGGCCTCGCAGCGCTGCTCGTGGCGCTCCCCGGCGTCGCGGGGGACGATGCCGTGCGCGCGGCTCGACGCTTCTCCGCCGTGGCGGGGATCGCATTGGGGGCGGTCGTGGCGACCGGCGTCTTCCGCGCCGCATATGAGATCGACTCGTGGCAAGGGGTGCTCGGGAGCCTGTTCGGACGGCTTGTCGACATCAAGGCCACGATGCTCCTGGCGCTCGCCGTGCTCGGGGCCCTCAACCGTTATCGAAGCCTGCCCGCACTGCCCCGCACGCCGCGGAGCCTCATGCGGATCGGCACAACCGAGATCGTCCTCGGCGCGACGGTCCTGGCACTCACGGGCTATCTCACGGGGCTGGCGCCGCCGCGCTATGCGCCGGCCGCTTCGGCCACGTCGCCGGCGCTGGTCGCAATCGGGCACGATTTCGGCACATCCGTCCGACTGCGTCTGGAGGTCGCCCCCGGGACGGCCGGCCTGAATCATTTCGCCGCGCGCGTCACCGACTACGACACTCAACGTCCAGTGAACGTCGCGGCGGTCACGCTCACGTTCACCAAGCCCGACCGGCCCGACATCGGGCCGTCGACGTTGGACCTTCGGCGCCGCCCGGACGGGACGTACCAGGCCGACGGAGCGAATCTCTCGCTTCAGGGCGCGTGGGATATCTCGGCGCTGATCGGCCAGGGGGTGCGCTCGGTCACCGTTCCGTTGACCGTGACCCCCCGCGTTCCGCCCGAGACGATCCGTACGATCGCAGCCCCCGGGCAGCCCACCCTCTACAATATCGATTTGCCCGGCGGCGGGACGCTCGGCACCTACCTCGATCCGGGCAAACCCGGATTGAATGAGATCCATGCCACGTACACGAACGCCCAGGGAGCCGAGATCTCGATCCCCCGCCTGATCACCGTGACCGTCGCGCCACCCGGCGGCGCGGCGCGGACGCTATCGGTCCGGCGCTTCAGCGCCGGGCACTTCGTCGCAGACGCCAAGCTGACGGCGGGCACCTGGGATCTCGAGTTCACGGCCACGCCGGCCGGGGGCGGCACCCTCGACACGCACCTGCAGGTCAGGCTCGCGCCTTGACCGCCGTGAACCCGCGCGCCGGCTCTGTGCGGCACGTCGAACCGGAGGACATGAGCGAGGAGACCAGCGCACGGGACAAAACCTTCGTTGCCGCGTGGGTGTCAGTATCCTATGTTGATGAGGCGGGGAACGCGAGTTTACTCCGGAGAGCGCGATGCGACACTTGGCGGGCGTCTTGGGCTTGGTCGGAATCCTTTTGTGCTGCGCGGGATACGGCCGACGCGCGCGAACGGCACCCACGAAGCGGCGCCCACGAAGTGGCGCTCTGTGGCTGCTTCCGGCGCTCGGGCTTGCACTCGCGCTTTTAATCGCGTGGGCCGCCGTCCATCCGCGGCAGACGGCGGGCCCGGCTGGAGGCGCGGCCGCGAGGACCCAGCACGCGCCTGTCCTGTCGGACATCGTCAACGACCTCGCGTCGATCCCCCGGGCGACCTTCGACCGCGTGGGCGCCGACGACACCCCGTCGCCGATGCTCGTCGGTGGATCGCCATCGGACAAGACCACGCCGGTCGTGCTGTACATTGGGGCGGAATACTGCCCGTATTGCGCGGTGCTCCGGTGGCCGTTGGTCGTCGCGTTGGATCGTTTCGGAACATTCAGCGGACTGGAACTTTCGACGTCGTCTGCAACAGACGTCTACCCAAACACCCCCACGTTCACAATGGTGCACGCTGCGTACCGGAGCCCGTACGTTGTCCTCCAGACAGTGGAGCTGCAGACAAACATCCGGGACGCCTCCGGTCGGTACCCGCCCCTTCAGCAGCCGACCCCGAGGGAAACCGCACTGTTCGCGCGCTACGACCCTCCGGGGAATATCCCTTTCCTGCTGATCGGGCGACAGTATCTGCTGGCAGGATCGCCGTTCTCACCCGATGTCCTCAAAGGACAGGATTGGCGTGGTATCGCGGCATCTCTCTCGCTCGGGACCACCCCCGCCGCGCAGGCGATCCTCGGGACGGCGAACCAAATCACCGCGGCGATCTGCGCCGTCAACGGCCAGCATCCCGCCGCAGTATGCGCCAGCGCCGGCGTACGTGACGCCGGGCAGAGACTCCCTCGAGCGGGGAAATGATCGGCGGCACGGTCCAGGTGGTGCGCGGCGCGAATCGCAGCGACGCGGCGAGCGCCCCCGCCGCGTTCAAACCGCGCGCCGCCCGCACCTGCCGTTTGCGGTTCTATCGGGACGCAGCCGCAGCACGGCGGGTGGCACCTGTGGCGAATCGCCGCGGTGTCCCCGCCGCGCCGACCTCGGACGTCGGCGACGGCGGGCGTGCGCGCTTTCCCCACCTTGTGGGCGAAACCGCACGGCCTCGCAATCCGTGCCGGCACGTTCGTCTTTGAGTGCGAATGATGGTCCGAGACCCCCGGCTCTTCGGAACTCTGGCGTGGGGCATCCTTCTGGCCGTACTGTATATCGTCATCGGCGTGTGGCCGCGGCCGATGCCGTCGCGCGTCCTGTACGACGGGACGGTGCCGCTGCCACCGTACCGCTGGGTCACGCCCCCGCCCGCACAGGCCAAGAACAACCAGCCCGCCGGGGCCGGCGAAGCGGTGCTCGGCCTCGGCGCTCAGGGGTCGCCGGCAGTTGCGGTCTCGACCGACGACGATCAGGCGACCATCACGTTCCCCGCCGGTGCGATCGCGTTCCGGCCCGGCGACTCGGTGGTCCGGATCACGATTACCCCGCTCGATCCCGCGCGCCTTCCACCCCCACCGCATGATCACATCATTGACGGCAACGCCTATCGCGTCGATGTCATCTATCAGGGCTCTCGTACGCCGGTCACTCTCGCCAAACCGGTAACCATCGCCCTTGAGTACCCGGTGCACGCGACCGAGATATTGCGCGTCGATGCCGCCCAATGGACGGTGGTGGCTGCGACCCGGTTTCCGGCGAGCCAGCAGGTGGTGGCCGCCATCCCGCGGCTCGGCACGTTCGTAGCGGCACGGCACTAATCCCATCCCGTCTGGATGGGAGCTTCCCGAGAGCACCGAATACCTCCACGCCCGAGTCCGTGAAGTGGCATCCACCCCCCTCCCCGTCTGTGCGCGGCACTGCGACCGCGCGTCAAGCCAAGCTGCACGGGTCCGCGACGCGGCTGCCGCTTTTCGATGATAGGGCGACCGATACTCCGGGATGATATGTTGTAGGATATATGCTGCAAATTATGAAAGCCGGGATCCAATACGCGCACCCATACGTTCAAGATCGTGGAGTGGTACGCGCCGGCAGCCCGCGGTCGGATACGGCTGGCGTGCGGGAGGGCTGGAACGATGCGGTGGTGGCTCGCTCTCGCGACGGTGTGTTTGCTGGTGACCTGTAGCATGCCTGACTGGAGCAGCGCCCAACCCCTCGTCAATCTCGTCGGCCGGGTGACGCCATCGGTGGCGTTCGTGCTCGCGAAAGACACGGACGGGAAACCCATGAGCGGCGGCAGTGCCTTCGTGGTCGGCCCGGGCACGCTGCTCACGGCCCTGCACGTCGTCCAGCAGGCCAACACGGTGTCCGTGGAGCTGCCGGGCGGCGAAGCCGTGGCGGCGGATGTCGTCGGGATCGACATCGATCATGACGTTGCGCTCCTCCGCGCCCCCGGTCTGGCGGGGCCGAACGTGGCATCGCTCGCTCTTGGGGACTCGAACATCGTCCAACTGGGGCAGACCATCGCGGTCTTCGGCTACCCGCTGTCGTCCCCCGAACATCCGACGGTCACGGTGACCCAGGGAATCGTCAGTGCGCTTCGTTCCCAGGAAGGCATGATGCAGATCGACGCCGCCGTCAACCCCGGCAACAGCGGTGGACCAGTTTTGACGGCCGACGGCCGGGTCATCGGCATCGTCGATGCCTCGCTGCGTGGTGCCCAAGCATTCAACTTTGCGGTGCCGATCGATCTCGCGCGACCGCTCGTTGAGCGGGCCACGGTCCTGACGCCATTGCCGCTGCCGCTGACCTCCGCCCGTGAGGTGCCCCTTGGTCACTCCGGGAGTGGGATCAGCCCGGGCACGCATGAGGAACGGGAAGGAAGCACCTGCGCCCCGCCGCCACCCAACGCCGCCGTGTTGGCGGAGATCCGTGTCAAGCTGGACGTGCAGAAGCCGCTGCACATGCTCGCGTGGCTCTCCTGGGACCAGGGGCTACCGCCGGAGGATCCGCGCAAGTTCGGGCTGATTGATGACACGGTGCCGCCGCAGCTCATCAGGCCCTTGACCGTGGAGGCGCAGCCTGGCGTGGTCTGCCTCAACTATCTCGTGTACAATAACGACGGTGGTGGCGCAAACCGAACGTTTGACGTCACGTACACACTCGTCTACCGGGTGTTCAACGTGCCTTCGACCATTCCGACGTCGAACTGAGCGGACGAGTTGGCCCGAAGCGTTCCGCGGATCGGCGGAGCGGCCACCGCGATCCAACGATGACGATGGTGAGCGGCGCAGGGATCGCGTGGGGGATGCTGCGGCGGGGCGTGCCCGTGATGGCACTGCTGGCATGCCTTCTGCTGGCTGTCCTCCCAAGTCTGTCCCAGCCCTCGAATCTCGTGCCCCTGGTCGGTGCCACCACGCCGTCGGTTGCCCTGGTGGTGGCGCAGGACGCGAACGGGCAACCCACTGAGTCCGGGACGGCATTCGTGGTCGACGCCGGCGGGTTGCTGTTGACCGCGCTCCACGTGGTCGATACGGCGAGCCAGATCACGGTAACCCTTCCGGGACATCCTGCGTTGGGCGCGGACGTCATCGCGATGGACGCCGAGCATGATGCCGCACTCTTGCGTGTGCCGAGCCTGCCCCATGACGCCGTGAGCCCGCTGACCCTCGGGGACTCCGACGTGGTGTCGGTGGGCGAAGGGGTCGTGGTCATCGGCTACCCGTTCCCGTCGCCAGGGGCGCCATCGGTGACGGTCGGCCGAGGGATCGTCAGCGCCGTACGCACGGCGGACCGGTTCATTCAGGTGGACGCCTCCGCAAACCCCGGCGACAGCGGGGGCCCGGTCTTGTCCCTCGACGGCAGCGTGATCGGCATCATGGACGCCTCGGTGGCGGGAGCGCAGAATTTCAACCTCGCAGTACCCATCAACTTCGGGCGGGCGCTGGTCCAACAAGCGACGTCCGCCGGACCGGCCGCAAACGTGCTCCCCCTCCCGCTCACCGTACCGCGACCGGTCCCCATGACCTTCACGAGCAGTGGCATCGGCCCGCGGGCGAAGCAGGATCGGTTGGGAGTCGACTGTACGCCCCCGCCGCCCCGGGCCGCGTTGCTCGACGAAGTGGACGCGGTGATGCACGTGAGTGGCGTCCTTCACGTAGTCACCTGGCTTTCGAGAAACGGCGGCGCCCCCGCCCAGAGCCCGCTGTCGTTTGGCCAGGTCGACGGCACGACGACCAGGCAGTTTGCGGGCACGCTCCGGGAGCTGCACCTGCTCCCGATGACGGTCTGTCTCAATTACTCTGCTTGGAACGACACCGTGTTGCCGTTCGGGCTCACCTTCGACGTGACGTACACGCTCGGCTACCGTGTGTTCGCCGGTTCCAAGCCATAGGTGGCTCTCCGGAGAGTTTTCGGCCGAGTCATTCGCCTGCCCCGTCGCCCCTGCGGCGCTTGCCGACGCAGGAACGGGATTGCCTTTTGGCGACGGGCGGGCCGCGGCCCGACAAAATACGGGGAGCAGAGGCTACGCGATCCGAGCATGCAAGCGCGCTATGCCGAGGGCGTTTCCCTCGGCATAGCGCGCTATCTCGCGAGCCAACAGGCCCTCGGCACGTCGCCCGGCCACCCGGGGACGGGAGGAACCAATCGATGACGCACCAGGCGTTCCCACGCCATCGCGTCCGCGCAGTCTTGCTGGCGCCATTCCCGCTCGCGCGGATGCCGAGCGCCGGCCGGCCAAGGCCGCGTGGGAGACAACTCTTGGGCGTGGCCGTGGCCGCCGCCCTCGCACTCGTCGCCACGGGCGGCACCGCCGGAGGCAACCCGACGCGGTGCGCCCCCGGCGTGCTCGTGTACGACGGCGACTCGCTCACCGCACATCTCCCGGCACCGCCGCGCGTCATGGTGGCGTTTGACGACGCCCGGCTCGCCCTGGGACCATCGCTCGCGTATCATATCTCCGCCGTCCGCGGCCAGACCGCGGCACAGATGGCCGCCCGTGCGCCGACAGTGGTCGATCCATTCTATCGACCTCATGCGTCGGTCAACGTGCTCGTCGCGTGGGCGGGCACGAACGACCTCTATGACCATTCCCCGAAGGGAGGACCCGCGGCCGCCGCGGCCGATGCGTTCCATGCGCTTCGAGCCTATGGAGCCGCTCGCCGGCGCGTGGGATGGTTCGTCGTGGTCCTGACCACTCTTCCCCGCCAGGACCACGACGTCCCACCCGATTTCGAGCAAGCCCGCGCCTTGCTGAACGGGGACGTGCGGGGCGCGTGGCCCACGTTTGCGAATGCGCTGGTGGACATCGCCGGTGACGCACGAGTCGGGCCCGTGGGTGCTCCCCAACGCCTGCGGTACTATCTGCCCGACCACGTCCACCTGACAAGCGCCGGCCAGCGCATCGTCGCCGATCTCGAACTGCCGATTCTCGAGCGAATGGCGTGCGCGGCACCGGGACCGCTGCCGCGCCTCGACCACATGGCCCCGGTGGCACTTCGCTCGGCGCCAGCGGGTGCGAGTGTTCGGTGAGCAGGTGACGACGTGGACTCACCCCCTGCGGTCCGCCCCCGGTCCGATGCCCGCCCCGCTTGGCACCGCACGTGATTGGAGCACGGACGCGTCGAAGGACGCCGGGGTCCCCGACCGCGTTGGCCTCCGCCGCGATCATGCGCCACCGCGGGCGTAAATGTGCCGAAAGTAGTACAGACAACCTGGCCTCATCCCACTATCCTAGCCTATATGTGTCCGCCGTCCGGTCTCCAAGGTCGCGGGCGGTCGCCTCAACGAGGGCATACGCGGTTAGGAGGTGTCAAATGAATCGACGCGCACTGCTCACCCGCATTCTTGCCGGGTGCCTCGTCGTCAATGAGCTGCGGCGTCCCGCGCTCGCGGACGCCGGCGTCTCCTTGACCGACGCGGCGGGGCGCACCGTCACCGTGCCGGCGCCCGCGGCACGAATCATCGTCACGTTCAATTACGAGGAGTTCTTGGCCGTTGGCGGACCGCACGCGTTCGACCGCGTCGTGGGCTACACGAAGACCGTCTGGTACGATTGGCGGCGGTCGATCTGGGAGCGCTACGCGGCCGTGATCCCCAAGATCGCACAGGTGCCCGACATCGGGTTCACCGAGAACAACACGTTCAGCGTCGAAAAGACCGTGGCACTGAAACCGGATCTCATGATCGTGCCGCGGTGGATGTTCACCGAAATCGGCCAGAACGTTTCGCAGATCGAGGCGGCCGGGATCCCGATCCTCGTGATCGACTACAATGCAGACCAAGTTCCCACCCACGTCGTGAGCACGCTTGCGCTCGGGCAGGTTCTCGGGGCGGACGCCCGCGCCCGCCAGCTGGCCGCGTTGTATGCCTCCAAAGTGGCGGACGTGCAGGCCCGGGTCGCGCGCGCCCGCCGTCCCAGGCCGAAGGTCTATCTGGAGCTCGGACAGGACGGGCCCGCCACGTACGGGAACACGTACGGCAACGACTTCTGGGGCGCGCTGATCGAGACCGCGGGCGGGAACAACATCGCCGCGGGCAAGATTACGTCGGCGGCACCGCTCAATCCCGAGTACGTCATCGCCGCCGATCCCGACTACATCTTCATCACCGGCTCGACTTGGCCGGGGTCGCCTCAATCGGTTGCAATGGGATTCGGCGTCTCGCCCGAGTTGACGAATGCTCGTCTCAAAGCGTACCTGACGCGCCCCGGGTGGAACACACTCACCGCGGTCAAGACCGGGCGCGTCTATGCCATCCATCACGGTATCGCCCGCACCCTCTTCGACTTCGCCGGGATGCAGTTTATCGCGAAGGCGATGTACCCGACCCAGTTCGCCGATGTCGATCCTGAAGCATCGATGCGCACCTACTTCGCCTCTTACCTGCCCGTCCAGTACGATGGCACGTGGATGCTCCAACTGCGCCGGTGACGACTGGGGCCGTGGTAGCGGCGGGCCCGCTTGACGCCTATCGCGCGTCGGCAGCGCGGCGCACGGCCATAATCGTGGCGGCGCTGGCCCTGGTCGTGGTAACGTTCACCGCGGACATGGTCACCGGGCCCGCGATGCTGACCATTCGTCAAGTTGCATCCGCGATCTTCGCGCCGGTCGCCGGCGCAAGCGACGCCACGACCCACGTTATCATCTGGACGCTCCGCTTGCCGATGGCGACGATGGCGCTCCTCGTTGGCGCCGCCCTCGGCTCCGCCGGCGCCGAGGTGCAGACGATTCTGGACAATCCAATTGCCGACCCCTACACGCTCGGTCTCTCCGCGTCCGCGGGTTTTGGCGCGGCGACGGCCATTCTCTTCGGACAACTGCTGCCGATGGACCCGGCGTATTCGGCGACCGGCGCCGCATTTTGCTGCAGCCTCCTCGCGGCGCTCGTGATTCTGGCCGTCTCCCGACGTCAGCCGTCCATCGAAACGATGGTGTTGACCGGCATCGCCCTGCTGTTCCTCGCGCAAGCGCTGCTATCGCTACTGGAGTACCTCGCGTCCCCGGAAGCCCTGCAGACCATTGTGTTCTGGCTGTTCGGGAGCCTCACCCGCGCGACCTGGGCCAAGGCGGGTATGGTCACGGTGGCGCTGGCCGTGATCCTCCCAGCCCTGGCGAGGGACGCATGGCGGCTCACGGCGCTCCGGCTCGGCGAGGAGCGCGCCCGCAGTCTGGGCGTCAACGTCGCCGCCCTCCGGATCCGCGTCTTCACGGCAATCGCCCTGCTCACAGCCGTGGCCGTCAGCTTCGTTGGCACGATCGGATTCGTCGGGCTCGTCGCTCCGCACGTCGCGCGGATGCTCGTTGGGGAGGACCAGCGGTACTTCCTTCCGATGTCCGCGATCTGCGGCGCCCTCTTTCTGTCCGCCGCCTCTGTCCTATCAAAGCTCGTGCTCCCCGGTGCCTTGTTCCCGATCGGGATCGTGACATCGCTGATCGGGGTCCCGTGCTTCTTTGCCCTCATCCTGCGCACACGTCGAGGCTACTGGTGAGGCTGTCGATCGCGCACCTCAGCGTAGAGTTCCACGGCGTCCCGGCGCTAGACGACGTGTCGCTCGACGTGGCTCCCCGATGCCTCACGGCGCTGATCGGCCCGAACGGCGCGGGGAAGTCCACGCTGTTACGCTGCATCTACGGCCTCGTCCCGTATCGCGGGCAGATCCTCCTTGGCGAGGCCGCCACCCGGAGCCCCGCGGCCGGAGGTCGCTCAGGCCAAGTCGCGTACCTTCCGCAGGATCTTCAGGTGCGGTCCCGACTCTCCGCGCTCGACGTCGTGCTTCTCGGCAAGCTCGGATCACTCGCTTGGCACGTCCGGGATGCCGACGTCGAACGTGCGTATGCGGTCATGGAGGACGTGGGTGTCGCGGCATTGGCCAGGCATCCCATCACCGAACTAAGCGTCGGTCAGCGTCAGTTGGTCTTCGTCGCGCAAGCCTTGATTCGCAATCCGAGCCTGCTCCTCTTCGACGAACCCACGAGCGCGCTGGATCTCCGCCATCAACTCGAGTTGCTTACGCTGATCCGTCGTCTCGTCGAGCAACGCGAAGCGACGGCTCTCGTGGCCCTGCACGATCTCAATGTCGCCTCGCGATTCGCCGATCACGCTGTGTTGCTCTCGCGCGGTCGAGTGCATGCGGTCGGGGCACCGGTGGAAGTTCTCACCTGTCCCACGATCGAGGAAGTCTACGGCGTCGAAGCCGAGGTCCACCGGCGGCCTGAGGGAGACGTCCTCATCACAGCGATTCGAGCCCTGCCCGGCAGATAGCTCGTCACCCGGTCGAACGGACACCGCCCCGCATCACAGCCGCGTTTGGCGGTTGCCCGGCCCGCCGTGGAGCGGAGAAGCAGCGAGCCCGGGCTCGGAGGATCACCCGATCGTGAGCACCGCCGCGCCGCGGACGCGGCCGGTCCGGAGGTCGGCGAGTGCATCGTTCGCGGCTTCCAAGGGGTACGGCTGCACTTCGGTGCGCACGGGCACCGCAGGCGCGAGGGCGAGAAACTCCCGGCCGTCCTGCCGCGTGAGGTTCGCCACCGACCGTAGAACACGTTCGCCCCACAGGATCTCGTACGGGAAGGCGGGGATATCCGTCATGTGGATCCCGCCGCAGACCACCACGCCGCCCTTGACCACCGCGCGAAGTGCGGCGGGCACGAGGTCGCCGGCGGGAGCGAAGATGATGGCGGCATCGAGCGGCTCTGGCGGAGCCTGCAGGGACCCGCCGGCCCACACGGCCCCCAGCGACAGGGCGAACTCCTGCGCGGCGGCGTCCCCGGGCCGCACAAACGCATAGACGCGCCGGCCCTGGTGGCGCGCGACCTGGGTCACGATATGCGCCGCCGCTCCGAAGCCGTACAATCCCAGTCGGTCCGCCTCGCCCGCAAACCGCAGGCACCTGTAGCCGATCAGTCCGGCGCACAGCAACGGCGCGGCTTGGAGATCCGGGTACCCCGGCGGGATCGCGAAACAGTAGCGAGAGTCGGCCACCGTGTACTGGGCGTACCCGCCGTCGATCTGGTACCCGGTAAAGCGCGCCGCGTCACAGAGGTTCTCCCGGCCCGACCGGCAGTACCGGCAGTGGCCGCACGTCCATCCCAGCCACGAAACACCCACGCGGTCGCCGGGAGCGACGCCGGACACGGACGCCCCGACTTCCTCCACGACACCGACGATCTGATGACCCGGGACAAGCGGGGTCTTCGGGAGCGGGAGCTCGCCGTCGACGATATGCAGGTCTGTCCGGCACACTCCACAGGCGTGGACCCGGATGCGCACTTCCGCCGCCCCGGGAGACGGACACACCATGTCGGCGGAACGCAGAGGCGCGCCGACACGTTCCAACACCATCGCCCGCATCGCTCCTCCTCCCCGACCCCGCAGGCCGTCTCATGCGCGACCACCGGGGATGGGACGCGTGAAACCACCGGACGGTGAAACGCACAACCCTGGAGACTGGCGAGACCAACGAGACCTACGTCCCCGCCGGGTGGGTCCGTGACCCCACCGCTGCGCTATCGCCGAACTTCGACCGCAGGCCTAGGACCGCTCGCGCGCGCGGTCCTCGTCGTCCTCGGCGCTCTTCACCAACAACCCTTTGATTCCTCTGAGGTCCTTGGGATCTTTCGCTCCGGCGCGGCTCCGCGCTCCGTAAAACAAAGCGCGCCCCCGCTGGATGGCGCGCGCCAGCTTGGCCTTGGTGATCTTCCTGGCGACGATCAGCCGCTTCTTCATCCGAGCCTCCGCACCCTGCGTGCCCGAGACGCGCTCAAGCCCGCCCGTGCGCGGCCCCCGGGCGCCCGGTCCCCCCACCAGGTGCCCGGAAGGCCGCTATCGCACGATCAGCACGGGCGTGTGAGCGCCATGGAGCACGCGCTCACTAACGCTGCCGAGGAGCAGACTACCCAACTGGCTGAGGCCGCGGCATCCGATCACGATCAGATCCGCTTGCTTCGCCTTCGCGGCTTCCAGAATTTGGGTCGTCGGATCGCCGCGACGGTATTCCTTGACGATCGGTGCATCGACCCCGGCGAGCTCATGGACCGTCGCATTCAAGATCTCCCGGCCGGCCCGCTCGAGCCCCTCCTCGAGCATCCCGAAGTCTACCATCGCGCCGGCCCCGGGGCCGCCGAAGGCGACCGAGGGCACGTGCCCGACGTTGACGACAGTCAACTCGACCTCCAGGGCCTCTCGCGTGAGCCGCGCGGTAAATGCCGCGGCGCGCAGCGCGTGAGGGGACCCGTCGGTCGCAAGCAGGATCCGCATCATCGGGATCCCTCCTTCCGGCGCTTCCCGTTGGCCGACGTGCGTCCCGGAGTTCGCCTCCCTGCGGCCCCCGCGCGTAGCCGGGCGCGGGTCGGTGCAGCACCTCTCCCCGATGACGGACGCTCGTGCAGGTTCAGAAACACCTGAATGATGTCGCTCGCGCTCACCAGGCCCACCAGGCGTCCTCCCTCGATCACGGGCACCCGACGTACCATCTGGTCGAGCATCAAAGCGGCGACGTCCTCGACCGGCGTGTCCTCGCCCACCGAGATGGGATCGAGGGTCATGACCTCCCGCACTTTTCGGCCCGGACGCGACGATAGGTCCGAGAAGCTGACCATGCCGACTAGTTGTCCGGCATCGTCGACCACGGGTGCACCGTGAATCCGATAGTGCAGGAGCGCGTCCTGCGCTTCGGTGATCGACATGTCCGGGGTCAGCGTAACGACGTCCCGCGTCATGATGTCGCGCGCTTCCATCGCGTCACCACCCTCCGGCGGTCAACCCGTGCATCCCACGCGTATACAGCGTAGCATCGGCCGCCGGCCCGTGGGATCGGGCGCGCGACCGATTTGGCCGTCCGCTGCCGTCGTGCCCGCCGCGGGTGATACCAGCCCCGCACCGGGCTGCCGGTACCCTGGAAGCGGCGCGGGGGTCTTCGTCCATCGCGGCTCCCGTGGCGGGAGGCGCTTGCGGGCACCCCGCAGGGGGCGTCGGAAGCCACGAGGACGGCGGAACCAGCCGCTGGGGCGGTGCTGGCCCAGGCAGAGAGGGGAGAACGGCGATGTGTGCGCTCAAATCATGAGCCATCCCGTCGTCGCGGTGTACCGGGACACCCCGCTGAAGGAAGTCGCGGAGACCATGACCGCGCACCACATCAGCGGGCGTGGCGCCTTCAGCACGACCTGTGGATCGATCCAGCCGACCTCACGGTCATGGCGCGCCAAGGGATCGTCACGCTGGCCGGCGTGGTGGAGACGCGAGTGGACGCCGAACTGGCGAAGCGATGGGCCGCTTCGGTGCCGGGGTCGTGGACCTGGAGACCGCCGCTCTCCACTTTCGCACCGACGATCGCAAGTTCCGAGGATCTGCGGATCGGCTTCGCTGGGCAGGCCCTACCGGAAACTCCACCGACGCGCCGGCGCGGCCTAGCCGCTCCCGCTGCGTGCTCTCGAAGAACTGGTCCACTTACGACCTCAGCGACGGACCTGACTACTAAATCGGGTCTCCGTCCGATAGAGCGGCAACTTGGACTGCGCTAGCCTGAATATAGCGAAGAAGGGAGGCAAGGCGTGATGGAGTACGAGCGGGCACGCGCCTCGAGAGAGGTGACATTCATGGCACCGCCGTCGATGCAAGCCAAACGGGTCAGGGGCACCGTCCGGTGGTTCAACCGCGTCAGCGGGTTCGGGTTCATTCAGATTGAAGGAGAACGCGATGTCTTCGTGCAGGAATCGGCCATCCGTGCTACGGAGCCTCGTGTCCTGAACGAGGGTCAGGCCGTGGAGCTGACGATCGTCCACCACAACGGACGGCGCGAGGCCGACGACGTGGCGGCCGTGAAGGCATCCTGATCTGATCGGGTGATCGGGCAGCGCGATTGCGTCGGGAAGCCGGGGCCTGCCCCGGCTTCGACCGTACACGGGGTCGGATACGGACGTGGCCCGAATACGTCGCCGACCGGATAGGCGGCGCGGCGCGCCGGGCGTACGCTAAGAGGGAACCGATGCAGCACAAGACGCCACGGCCCAAACGGCGTGGTGTTCGTCCATAGAGGAGCGACGATTCGAATGACGGCGCACCCCCGTTCATGGGCCGGCATCTGGGTTGCCCTGGCCATGGCCGGGGCGGTTGCAGCCGGGGTGGCTCTGGCCACCACGCTCCCCGCGTCGGATTCCACGATCGGTTACAGTGAGCTCCTCAGCCTCGTTCAAAGCGGTGCGGTCACCAAGGTAGTCGTCCGAGACCAAACCAACGAGATCACGGGAGAGCTGCTCGGGAACCGTCCGTTTCACACGTATCTGCCGCCCAACGACACGAGCATGCTCGCGCTCCTCCGGGGACGAGGCGTCTCCATTGCGGTGCAACCCGGTACTCGCTTCAATCCGGGGCCGTGGATCGCGATGATGCTGTCGGCCCTCCTGCTGTTCGTACTCTGGCTGAACATGCAGAATCGGGCCTCCCGGGGGACGGACGTTCTGCCGCTGTTGAAAAGCCGGGCGCGGCTGCGTACGGAGGGGCAGGCCGAGGCGACGTTCGAGGACGTCGCCGGGGTGGACGAGGCGAAAGAAGAGCTCCAGGAGATCATCGAGTTCCTGCGGCATCCGAAGAAGTTCCAGGCGCTGGGGGCGAAGATCCCGCGCGGGGTATTGCTGGTGGGCCCGCCGGGCAGCGGCAAGACGCTGCTGGCCCGGGCGATCGCCGGCGAGGCCGGGGTGCCGTTCTTCTCGATCTCGGGCAGCGAGTTCGTGGAGATGTTCGTC
>DASPUZ010000134.1:0-21823 GCA_035622635.1 bacterium
TAGCCCGTGGTGGCACAGAACTCGTTCAGCATCGGGTGCTTGGCGGTCGGTGGGGCGAGCGTGTAACGCGGGCGGATGGCACGGACGTACTCGCGGCGGGCAGCAGGGGTCACCGGGGCCTCCGGGGCGATAGGGTGTCGAGAGGAAACGCCCGGTAAGATTTTCGATGGCGCGACGATAGGCCTCACGGTAAGATTTTAGACGGCGTGATTCGCGGGCTCGATGCATTCCGCCCAATCTGTTATAGTAGTGCCCGGAGTGTACAGTTGAGCGTCGCGGGAGTAGCTCAATGGTAGAGTGCCAGCCTTCCAAGCTGGCGATGCGGGTTCGATTCCCGTCTCCCGCTCCACGCTTCGCCTTCTGTCGTCCCGCCGCAGGTCCGTACGCCGCCCCGCCACCGCGCACGACGCTCAGCAATCGGGGGGAGTGGCGGAGGTCGCTTGCTGTGGCGAGGCCGGCCAAGCAGGGGCGCGCACCTCGCGGTCGAAGCACCGTGTCGGAGGCTGTGGGGGGAGGAGGTCGCATGAACAAGGAAGGGCTTGTCGATCAGGTGGCCCAGGGCACGGGTCAGACGAAGAAGCAGGCCACGGCCGCCGTCGACGCCGTGTTTGCGAGTATCGCGGGCGCGCTTCGGCGCGGGGAAAAGGTGACCGTGGTCGGATTCGGGACATTCCAAGTCAAGACACGCGCCGCGAGGGACGGCCGGAACCCCAAGACCGGCGACAGGATCCGCATTCCTCTTAGAAAGGTGCCGTCGTTTACGGCGGGCAAGGACCTTAAGTCCGAGGTCAACTGACGCGACGAGGAACCCGGTAGTAACGCGGCGGGCCGTGCCGACGGCCCGCCGCGCGTTCGATGACACAAACTTGGAGCGGGAAAGTGGCGGCGAAAATCCTCGATGGCAATGCCCTCAGGCAGGCGCGCGGTATCGCGCTCGCGTCTGAGGTGGAAGCGTTCACCGCGAAGCACGGCGTCGCGCCCTGCCTGGCGGCGATTCTGGTGGGGGACGACCCCGCATCCCACTCGTACGTGAAAAGCAAGGCGCGCGACGCCGGTCGTGTGGGAATCCGGTCGGAAACGTTTCACCTCCCGGCGTCCACGACGGCCGGAGAGTTGTTGGCGCTCATCGACGACCTTAACGCACGCCGGGACGTTCACGGAATCCTGCAGCAAATCCCGGTTCCTCCGCACATCGATCCCAACCTTGTGTTCGAGCGCATCCGTCCTGACAAGGACGTGGACGGCCTGACGCCGACCAACCTCGGGCGTCTGGTACTCGGCCGCGCCCGGCTGGCGCCGTGCACGCCCCTGGGCGTGGTGGCGCTGATCGACGCCGCGGGCGTGGACATCGCCAAGTGCGAGGCAGTCATCATCGGCCGCAGCACACTGGTGGGAAAGCCGGCGGCGCTTCTGCTCCTCCACCGGCACGCGACCGTTACGTTGTGCCATTCGCGCACCGCCGGCCTGGCGGAGCACGTCCGGCGCGCGGACATCGTCGTGAGCGCGGTCGGCCGAGCACATCTCATTCGGAAAGAGATGGTGAAGCCGGGCGCGGTCGTCATCGACGTCGGGATCAGTCGCGTGAACGGCGCCGTCGTCGGCGACGTGGACTTCGACGGCGTACGAGAGGTCGCAGGCGCGATTACGCCGATGCCGGGAGGGACCGGACCGATGACTCGCGCCATGCTCTTGGAGAACACCCTGGCTGCGGCGCGGTGGCAGCTCGAGGAAGCTTCGTGACCTACGAAGAGGCGCTACGGTACGTTGAGGGGCTGATCACACCCGACCGGCCCCGCCGGCCGTACACCGAGGTCAAGCTCGGCCGGATGCGCGACTTGCTGGCGCGCCTGGGCGATCCTCAAGAGCGGTTGCGCGCCGTGCTCATCGCCGGCACCAAGGGAAAGGGCTCGGCGGCGATCATGATTGCGGAGATCCTCCGGAGGGCGGGGTATCGCGTCGGCCTGGCGGTGAAGCCTCACCTGGTCGACTACCGCGAGCGGATCCAGGTGGATGGCCACATGATCGGGAAGGCCGAGCTCGCCGCGCTCGTCTCCGAGATCCGACCGGCCGTGGAGGCGGCGAGCACCGAGCCGTGGGGCCTGGCCACATACGTGGAGGCCACGGTGGCGATGGCGTTCATGCATTTCGTCAGGCAGGAAGTGGACGTCGCGGTGGTTGAGGTGGGCATCGGCGGCCGCCTCGACGCGACCAACACGCTGGAGCCAGTAGTGTCCGTGATCACGCCGATCAGCTACGATCACACCGACGTGCTGGGAACGACGCTCCCGGCCATCGCCCGCGAAAAGGCCGGCATCATCCGTCCCCACGGGCGAGTAGTGTCCGCACCGCAGCCCGACGAGGCCGGTGCCGTCATCGCTGAGACGTGTGCGGCGCAGGGCGCACGGCTCGTCCTGGTTGGCCGCGATGTCCGCGCAACGCTGCACGAGGCCTCCCTCCATGGCGTCCATGTGGCGATCGACGGACTCCGGGGCCGGTACGACGTCCGGGTGCCGCTTCTGGGAAGACACCAGGCGCAAAACGCCGCCACCGCCGTCGCCGCCGTCGAGCTCCTGGCAGAAACGGGGATCGCGGCCGGCGCCGACGCGATACGCAGCGGTCTCCGCGCGCTCCGCTGGCCGGCGCGCGTCGAGCTCGTCGATACCCGCCCCTATACGATCGTGGACGCCGGTCACAATCCCGCGTCGATGACCGCGCTCCGGGATACGTTGCAGGAATTGCTCGGGAACCGCCGGCTGGTATTGTTGTTTGGAATGCTCGCCACCAAGGACTATCGAACGGTGACGGCGTTGATCGCCCCGCTCGCCAGCCAGATCGTGACTACGCGCCCGGACAATCCGCATGCGTTGTCGGCCGCGGACCTGGCGGACGAAGTCCGCCGCCACACCCCCAACGTGCTGGCGATCGACGATTGGCGCCTGGCACTCGCCGAGGCTCAGCGGTTGGCCGGGCCGGAGGACGTGCTCGTGGTGACGGGCTCGTTCTACTTCGTCGGCGAGGCCCGCGAGCGGCTGCTCCGGAGGAAGGCCGCAACGGCGGCGAGAAGGTAACCTGCCATGTGGGTCGACCTGCTGACAGAGGAGTTGCTCGCGTCGTCGCCCGGTCCGCACGTCGTGAATGACGCCAAGACACCCTCCGGGCACGTACCGGTCGCGCACTTGCGCGGGGTGCTCATGCACGACTGCGTCGCCCGGGCGCTACGTGAGGCGGGGACGCGGACGACCTTTCTGTACGGCTTCGACGACTACGACCCCATGGACGATCTTCCGCCGTCGCTGCCGCACTACGCGCAGTACATGGGAATGCCGTTTTCCATGATCCCGTCGCCGGACGGGCGCGCCCTGAGCTACGGCCACTACTATGCGGCCGAATTCGCCGACGCGTTCAATCGGCTAGGAGCCCATCCCACGATCTACCGCACCTCCGAGATGTACCGCGAGGGGCGCTTCGACGACGGCATTCGCCGGGCGCTGGATCAGGTGGAGACGATCCGGACCATCTACCGGGAGGTGACGCACAGCAAGCGTATCGACGACCGTTGGTGGCCCGTCCAGGTGCTCTGCGAGAACTGCGGGCGAATTGGGACGACGGCCGTGGTCGCATGGGACGGGCGTCAGGTCGAGTATCTGTGCGCGCCCGATAAGGTCGCGTGGGCCCAGGGATGTGGGTATCGGGGCAAGCGCTCGCCGTTCGGCGGCGGCGCGAAGCTGTTGTACCGCGTGGAATGGCCGGCGAAATGGGCCGCGCTCGGTGTGACCGTGGAGGGAGCCGGCAAGGATCACATGACGCGCGGCGGCACGCACGACGTGTCGCGGGAGACCAGCGTCAGGGTCTTTGGACGGCCGGCCCCGTTTGCGTTCGCGTACGAGTTTCTCCTATACGGCGGCAAGAAGATGAGCACGTCCAAAGCCGTCGGTGCCACCGCGTCCGAGATTCTCCGAGTGTTGCGGCCCGATCTGGCACGCTTCTTGATCGTCCGCCCCGTGCCGCGCCGCCAGGTGGAGTTCGACCCGGGCGGCGACACGATCCCCAATCTGTACGACGAGTACGATCGCGCGGCCGCGGCCTATTTCAAAGAGACCGACAACCCGGACCTCGCGCGGACGTTCCACTTCGCGCGCGTCGAGGGCGAACCGCGGCACTGCCACCGGCCGAGATTCGTGAAGGTCGCGTATCTCGTGCAGATGCCCTCCGTCGACCTCTCGGACGCGATCGCCCGTGACAAGGGTGCGCCACTCACCGCCGACGACCGGGAGGAATCGTCGCTGCGCGTCGCCGACGCTCGGCGGTGGCTTGCGACGTACGCGCCGGAGCACTACAAGTTCGAGGTCCGGATCTCCGTGCCGCACAGCGCCGCCTTGCTGACGCCGGTGCAGCGCCGGTATCTCGTGCGCGTCGCACAAGCCATAGAAACCGGCCCCCGCTCGAGCGATGCCGGCGCGTCTTCGTCCGTGACTCGGGTAGGTGCCGGGACGCCCGCAAGCCCGCCGTCTGCGGACGATCGACGGGCCCCGAAGGAGACGCTGACGTGGACGGGGGAGCAACTACACGCGCGACTCCATGAACTGAAGGCAGAGATGGGACTCTCCCCGCGCGAGGCGTTCGGCGCGATCTACGAGGCGTTCCTCGGGAAGGACTCAGGACCGCAGGCCGGGTGGCTGCTTGCGGCGCTCGACCGCCAGTTTGTGTTGAGCCGTCTGTGGGAGGTGGCGCGCGATGCCGCCTGAGCGAGGTGGCGGGCACGTCTGTGTGATCGCCGTGCTCCAGAGCCTGGACGCGCGGCACGTCGCCCAGATCGAGGGCGTTGATCCGCGCGTCCAGGTTGTCCGGGTGGCCAACCGCGCCACGTGGTACGAGGAGGCGCCGGAGGCGGAGGTGATCCTGGGGTTCCGGCCGCTGGGCGGAGGTGTCAGGCGCAGCCGAACCCTGAAGTGGGTCCATCAGAGCGGGGCCGGCGTTGAGCACCTCTCCGCCGATGTCGCGGGCACCGACGTCGTCGTCACCAACACGCACGTGCACGGCGACACGATCGCCGAGCACGTCTTCGCGCTCACGCTGGCGCACACACGGGTGCTGCGTCAGGTGGTTCACTATCAGAGCCGCCGGGAGTGGGCACACGACCTGCTCCATGCCAGGCGGCTGCTGGCCGGGGCGACGATGGGGGTCCTAGGGCTCGGCACGATCGGCCGGGCGGTCGCGCGACGGGCCGTGGCGTTCGGGATGCGGGTCTGGGGCACCCGGCGTCATCCCTCGACGGCGGTCGAGGGCGTCGAACGCGTGCTGCCTCCAACCGGGCTCGACGACGTGTTGCGTAGATCCGACGTACTGGTGCTGACGCTTCCGCTGACACGGGAGACCCGGGGCCTCGTCGGTGCGCGCGAGTTCGCCCTGCTGCCTCGCGGCGCGTTTCTCGTCAACATCGGGCGGGGTCAACTGATCGACGAGTCGGCTCTGATCGAGGCGCTTCAGAGCGGGCACCTCGGCGGGGCCGGACTCGACGTGTTCGCGCAGGAGCCGCTGCCGGAGACGAGCCCGCTGTGGAATCTTCCCAACGTGATCCTATCGCCGCACGTGTCGGGAGGATTCCCCGGGTACATGGATCACGTGGTCGCGCTTTTTTGCGATAATCTTCGCAGATACTTGACAGGGCAGCCGCTCCGCAACGTCGTGGACACGGCTCTGGGCTACTAGCCATCGCAATATCCGGGGGATGGTTGGGCACCTCAAGCCTCGGGAGGCGGGGCTAGGTAGAGAAGTACTGCAGGTGTGTTCGGGCGGCACCGAGACGTCCCGAACGGGGAGGGCGTACCGTGAAGCGATATGAGAGTGATCGCATTCGAAACATCGCCGTTGCCGGCCACGGCGGAACCGGGAAGACGTCGCTGGTCGAGGCGATGTTGTTTGCCGCGAAGGCGATCGATCGTCTCGGCCGGGTCGAGGATGGGACAACCACCACCGACTTCGACCCGGAGGAGGTGCGCCGCAAGATCACGATCAGCGCCGCGGTCGGCCCGCTCGAGTGGCAGGATCACAAGATCAACCTCATCGATACGCCGGGGTATCCTGATTTCATCGGGGAGGTCGCCGGCGCACTGAGTGCGGTGGAGAGCGTCCTTGTCGCGGTCGATGCCGTCGCTGGCGTCGAGGTGCAGACGGAGAAGGTGTGGGCGCTCGCTTCCCGGGCGCGGGTGAGCCGCCTGATCGCCGTGACGCGGATGGATCGGGAGAACGCGGCGTTCGGGACCGCCGTCGAGTGGCTGCAGACGAAGTTCGGGCGTCAAGTCGTGGCGCTCCAGTGGCCGATCGGCGCCGAGTCGGCATTCAGCGGCGTGGTCGACGTCCTGACGATGCAGGCGTACGGCGATGCGGGCCCGATTCCCGCCGACAAGGTTCCGGCGGACGTGCTCGCCGCGGCCAGGGCGGCCCGCGAGCGGCTCACGGAAGCCGTCGCGGAGACCGACGAGGCGCTTATCGAGACGTACCTGGAGCAGGGTGAACTCTCCGAGGAGGCGCTGTCTCGCGGCCTCCGCGCGGGCGTGCTCGCGGGATCGATCGTGCCGGTGCTGTGTGTCGCCGCAACGCGCGGTCACGGCGTGACGGCGCTCCTCGACGCCATGGTCAAGCTGCTCCCGGCACCCACCGAGCGGGAGCCCGTCGAGGCAAAGGACGCGAAGGGGGCCCAGGTCGCGGTCGCTGCGGATCCGGCCGGTTCCCTTGCCGCGCAAGTCTGGAAGACTATGGCGGATCCCTATGTCGGGAAGCTCTCGTACCTTCGCGTCTTCTCAGGCACGCTCCGGTCGGACACGCAGGTGTGGAATGCCGTCAAGGGCAAGGCGGAACGCATCGGGCAGTTGCTGCTCATCCGCGGCAAGCAACAGGAGCCTGTGGCCGACGTACCGGCCGGGGACATCGCGGCGGTTGCCAAACTCGCCGATACCGCGACGGGCGACACGCTGACCGAGAAAGACAAGGCCCTGGCGCTTCCTCCGATCGAGTTCCCCAAGCCGGCGATTTCGATGGCGATCCAGCCGAAGAGTAAAGCGGACGAGGACAAGCTCGGGACGGCGCTCGGCCGGCTCGTTGAAGAGGACCATACCCTCGGCGTGCAGCGCGCGAACGAGATGCACCAGACGGTAATCTCGGGCCTGGGTGAATCGCACTTGGAGATCATCGCCGACCGTCTGCGGCGGAAGTTCGGCGTGGACGTGACGCTGTCGGTGCCGCGCGTGCCGTACCGCGAGACCGTGCGCGCCCACGCGCGCGTCCAGGGTAAGTACAAGAAGCAGACCGGCGGGCGCGGTCAGTACGGCGACTGCTGGATCGAGCTCGATCCCAAGCCCCGCGGCGGCGGGTACGAGTTCGTGGACAAGATCTTCGGAGGGGCGATTCCTCGGCAGTACATCCCCGCGGTGGAGAAGGGCGTCAAGGAGGCGATGGAGGAGGGCATCGTCGCCGGGTATCAGGTCGTGGACATCCGCGTCACGCTCGTCGACGGATCGTACCACGACGTGGATTCCTCGGAGATGGCGTTCAAGATCGCAGGCTCGATGGCGTTCAAGAAGGCGATGCAGGACGCGAAGCCGGTGCTGCTGGAGCCCATTGCGTCAGTCTCCGTGCACGTGCCCGAGGAACAGATGGGTGACATCATCGGCGACCTCAACTCGAAGCGAGGGCACATTCAGGGGATGGAGCCCGGCGGAGACGGGACGACGACGATCCGTGCCCAGGTGCCGATGGCGGAGATGCTTCGGTACGCGTCCGACCTTCGATCGTTGACGGGCGGGCGGGGAACGTTCGAGCTGGAGTTCTCGCACTACGCGGAGGTGCCCTCGCACATCGCGGACAAGGTCACCGCCGAGGCGCGAAAGCAGAAGGAGGCGGTGGAGACACACTAGGAGCGGCGCCGAGCAGTCGCGCCGAGGGCCGGAGGGACATCGTGCAGTTCATGGTGATCGAGCGGTTCCGGAACCGCGACGCCAAAGCGGTATACCGCCGCCTCCGTGAGCGGGGCCGTGGGACGCCGGATGGCCTCAGATACGTCGGCAGTTGGGTCGAAGCCAACTTCGATCGATGCTTCCAGATCATGGAGTGCGACGATGCGCGCCTGATGCAGCAGTGGGTCGCCGCCTGGAGCGACCTGATCGAATTTGAGATCGTTCCGGTGGTAGCGTCGGCGGAAGTGCGCGAGGCGATCGACCCGCTGCTCTGAGGCGCGGGCGCCGTCAGCGGTACAGAAGGTACTTCTCCCGGGCCGTGAGGAAGCGCGCGAGGCCCGGTTCCCACTGCTCCTCGATCTGCTCCGGCGTCCGGCCCGCCGAGATGCCCAACCGCACCTGGTCCGTGCCCATGTCGAGATCGAAGGTGTACTGGCCGCCCGACGAGGCGCCCCAGCGGAACTGGGCGGGGTAGAGTTGGTGCACGACATAGAGGATCTGCAGCATCAAGTCGACCGGCCGGTAAGCCGCCCGATCCGTGATCCGTAGTTCGACGCCGCCATACTCCGGCCCGCCGGTTGCCGTCCACGGCTCGCCACGCCAGTAGTCCTCCCGGAACGCCACCCCGCCCGGCTTGCGCGCCTCGAGCGCGGCGCGCAGACGCCACGGCTGGACGAACGTGCCGCCGACCAGTTCGAATGGCTCGGTCGTGAGCGCGCCGACGGACAGATTCGTGTCGCCGATCGGTCCCGTCACCGGGTACAGCATGGCCGTCCGGAGGTGGGGGATGCCCGGAGACGTCATGACCCACGGCAGTCCCGTCTGGTCGAACCACATCGAACGGTGCCAGCCCTCCATCGGCACGACCGTCAGGTTGGCGCCGATCCCAAACTCCCCGTTGAAGAATCGCGCCAGTTCCCCGATCGTCATCCCGTACAGGATCGGGATCGGGTAGAGGCCGAAGAACGACGTCCACCTCGGTTCCAGGATAGGCCCGGCAACGAGGTCTCCCGAGAGCGGATCCGGCCGGTCCAGCACGACGACCGGGATGCCTTGCGCAGCGGCCGCCTGCATCGAGAGGGCCAGCGTGGACATGTAGGTGTAGAATCGCGCACCGACGTCCTGGATGTCGAAGACGAGCACATCGATCCCGCGAAGCATCGCCGGCGTCGGCTTGCGCGTCGCCCCGTAGAGACTGTAGACCGGCAGTCCTGTCTGGGGATCGACGGCGTCCTTCACCGTGGCGCCGGCCCCTTGATCACCCCGGACCCCGTGCTCGGGGCCGAACAACGCGACGAGATGAATGTCGCGATCGGCGGCGAGCAAGTCGGCCGTGCTGCGGAGGTGTTCGTCCACGCCGCTCGGATTCGTGATCAGTCCCACGCGCTTCCCGCGGACGATCTCGGGCGGGCTGTCCAAGAATACGTCGAGCCCGGTTCGCACGTGAGACGTCTCCGCCACCGATTGCGCCACGGCGCATGATTGACGCGGCGCTAGGCCCGGCGCCACCAGTGTCGCCGTCAGGCAGAGTGCGAGGACCCTGAGCAGTATTCCCATCGGTTCGCTCACATCACGTCCGGGGATGCGTCTGCGCGGACGGTACTTCGCCGCAGCGCGCGGGGATGCCTTGGCGATCGTTTTCTTGACGGTGGGAGGTCGATACCGTAGAATGCGAGACGTCGGGACAGGGGCGCGTAGCTCAGGGGTCAGAGCGCTTCCTTGACACGGAAGAGGTCCGAGGTTCAAGTCCTCGCGCGCCCACCAATAAAATCAACGAAACTGAACGGCAATTCATCAGCGGTACAGGCCACGATTTATTAGCAGATTATTGACGACCTCCGCCGCCTGCTCCTGGGCCTCCTTTGCTGGGTGCACGTATGTCTGCAACGTGAACGAAACCTTGCTACGCCCGAGTCGATCAGCGATGGTGCGAGGGTTCACTCTGGCTTCGGCAAGCTGCGTTCCGTGGAAGTGTCGCAGGTCGTGAACGTCGCTGTGGGGCATCCCCAACCGTTCCAGCCTCGGGTAATGATCACGGTTGCGGACATTGGACGGATTCAACGGCCGACCGAACTCCCCGACGAAGAGGAGACCGCTGTCCCGGTACTTCGTGCCCAACCGAAGCCGTATCCGTCACACGGCCGGCCAGAATCTTGCCGAGCTAGGATACTCGATTGAGGAAGCCCAGCGGATGTTGTGCCACGGCACGCCGACCACGACGCAGGTTTATTACCAGGTATCCGACGACTGAGACGAGTCGCGTCGGGATTCCGGTACACAGCAAGAAGGGTGCGGTGAAACGGTCGGCGACTTGTCTGTTCGTGGCGACAATTTGGCTCCAACGTCCTGCACACGCGGCAACGCTGGCACCAACGGATCGAGCGAAAAGAGCAGCACAATCATTGACGGGCGCGGAGGCTCGAATGGTCTCAGGGCCAGTGTCGATTCCGCCGAGGGGCATCTGCGGGACACGAAGGAAGAGGTCAAGTTGTTCCCTGGCAGCTCTCCCCAGGGATGAAGTCAATAAGGTACGGGCCACACGAGACGCGATCAAGAAGGCAGTTCGATGGGCGTTCGCATCGTAGTAGATCATCAAGTTCGGAGTCGGGGGGCGTGAACCTGCCCCCCGCCATTTCCCACATTGAGGGGTGAAGAGATGAGCGCGTGGACGTGACTGTTCGCGGCGCTCACGGGAACACTGACCGCGCCCGGGATGGTCGCATCGGCCACCGCGGATTCAGCACACCTAGTCACGCCCGGGGTAGGGATTGGGCCGATCCGCCTCGGGATGTCTCTTTCTAAAATGTACAGGGGAAGATGTTCACGGACTTGGAGCCGTCTTGTATCGCGATATGGTGTTGCAGGCCCTTGCGTATCGGGATCAGTCCTATGCGACCGCCAACGGGGTCCACACCGGACTTAGCGAACGCGCCGTGAGGTCGACTCTCGGAGACCCTCAAACCTGGACGGTACTGACAACGGGAGCAGTGAAGTTTTGCTATCCCGGCCTGAGCGTTATCATGTCGGGAGGGAACGTATTCGAGGTAGGTGTTACCGAAATTCCGACGAAATCGTAAGACGCCCTAAGTCTCTCATATCAACTCAACGGTGAGGGCGGGCCTTCGGGTTCGCCCTTCTCGTTTCTTGCGGGAGGCTCGTAGAATCCCCACCACAGCACGGCCCAACACTATCAAGTCTACAGTGCGTCACAGAAGGGCATGTCTTACATGCCACTCTTTCCTTTTGGCAGTGTAGTTCCGATTGATCTGGGACGAACTTAATATGCTGACCGTTCGAAGAACTGACAGGGGGATGATCACTAACCTTACCAAGGTACTCGGTCTTGCCGCCGCCTACTACCTGACCGGCCGACTCGGGCTCCTATTAGCCATTCCTCCAGGCTACGCGTCTCCTGTGTGGCCCCCGGCCGGGCTCGCCCTGGCCAGTTTGTTGCTCTTCGGCTACCGGGTTTGGCCGGGGATCTTCCTGGGCCAGTTTCTCGTCGATCTCGGCGTGCCCGCCGGCGGATCGAGCCTCGAACCCTTCTTTTGGATCGCGGCATCCGCTGGATGGACCGCCATCGGCGCTACCCTCCAGGCGTGCCTCGGGGCCGCGCTGATTCGCCGTTTAGTCGGCTTCCCGACCAGGCTCGACGAAGCGCGCGACATCGCAATATTTCTTGTCGCTGGCGGCCCCGTGGCGTGCTTGCTCAATGCGACGTGGAGCGTGACCGCGCTGGCCGCGCAGAGAGCGATCTCGTGGCCCGCGTACCCATTCAACTGGCTGACGTGGTGGACCGGCGACGCGATCGGCGTCATGGTCGTCACCCCGCTGGTTCTGATCTGGTTCGCGAAACCCCGCGAGACGTGGCGGGTCCGCATGGGGCCCGTGGGAGTTCCACTGCTCGCCGCGTTTGCGCTGTGCGTCGTGATGTTCGTCAAGGCGAGCGCCTGGGACCAGAACGCGATCAAGTTCGATTTCGACCAGCGCGCGGAGGCGCTGACCAATGCGCTTCGTGCCAATCTCGATAGCTACCTTGAAGACCTGTATTCGATCGGAAGCCTGTTTGCCAGCGCCAAAGTGGACCGACAGGCATTTCATGATTTCGTAGCCAGGGAGTTGTCGCGGCACCCAGGGATCAAGGCGCTCGAGTGGATCCCGAGAGTGACGGCCGCCGCCCGGGGCGCGTATGAGCGCGCCGCCCGAAACGATGGGTATCCATTGTTTGCGATCAACGATCAGACCGGCCAAAGCCAGGTTCAAGCGGGCCCGCGTAGCGAGTATTTCCCCGTGTATTTCGTGGAGCCATATCGCGGCAATGAGGCCGCGTTAGGCTTCGACTTGGCGTCCAACCCGGCGTGCCGCGCCGCACTGCTGCAGGCCCGCGATTCGGGAATGGTCGTGGCCACGAGTCGCATCACCCTCGTTCAAGAGACGGCGAACTCGTTCGGGGTACTTTTGTTTCTGCCGGTCTACAACCGCGGCGCTCCCGTTGCCACGGTCGAAGCCCGCCGCCAGAATCTCTTGGGATTCGGTTTGTTGGTCCTCCGGACGGATGACTTCGTGCACTCCGCGTTCACTCACCAGCACCTGAACGGGATGCAACTCCGTATCGACGATGAAAGCAGTCCACTAGGTGAACGCCTGCTGTGGGGCTCTGCAAAGCCTGGCGCAGGAGACGTGTCGATAGGCCCCCATGGGCTCACGTCAGAGACAATTTTGTCGGTGGGGGGACGGCGGTGGAACATTGGGGTGACTCCGTCCCCCGGCCTGTTTGGTCCAGGACGTTCGTGGCAACCGTGGGCGCTCCTGACCATATCGCTCTTCTTTACAGGGTTGCTGGGCGCCCTGCTCCTCATCGTCACGGGCCGCACGCTTAAGACCGAAGCACTCGCAACAGAGAATGCAAAGCTCTCCAAGCGGTATCGGAGCTTGTTCGAGGAGGTCCCGGCCGGGCTCTACCGGACAACTCCTGACGGTAAGATCGTCGACGCGAATCCCGCGCTTCTCCACATGCTGGGCTACCCGAGTCATGAGGCACTGACGGCTGTGACCGCACAGGACCTTTACGTCAGTCCCGAGATGCGGGACGAGTTGCTTGTCCGGCTCGAGCGTCATGGCACAGTGATCGATTTCGAGGGTCGAGTAAAGCGCTACGACGGCTCACACGTTTGGTTCCAGACGAATGCTCGCGCCGTGCAGGACGCTGCGGGTCGGGTTGTTTCGTACGAGGGCGCCATCATTGACATCACCAAGCGCAAACGGGCGGAGGCGCGCCTTGAGGCGCTTAACGACATTGTCGTCGCGGCGGCCAACGCAGCCGATCTGCACGCGTTCCTCAACACGCTGGTCGACCGGACCCTTGCGGTGCTCGACGGCGAGTACGGCGGCGTGTGGCTCGGGCCGACGGGTGATCTCCACGTAACGCGAAACATGCCGCCCGACCTTAGCGCGAAACTGGTCGCTGCGGCAATGGCGGCCGGCCTGGATTTCACGCAGGTTATGGTCGTGGAGGATTGGGAGACCGCGACGGGCCCCGTGGCCGATACCCTGAGGCCGGTGTTGCGGCAGGCAGGGGTAAGCGGTGCGTCATTGACCGGGCCGCTACTCCATGAGGGGCGCCTCATCGGGGGGTTTGCCGTAGCAACGTCCCAGCCGCATCACTGGCCAGCCGATGATGTTCGACTCGTGGAGGCGATCGGTCGGCAGGTCGGGACGGTTGCCGAGCGCCTGCGCCTGCTGGATGAGGTGCGCGCGCAAGCACAGGACATGGAAGCGCTATATGATGTCGGTGTCGCCCTCCGGCGCGTGGACAGCCTTGACGAGACGTACGATATTGTCGCCGAGCGGGTGCTGGCTGTGCTGCGCGCCGATTGCGCCGCGCTCGTACTCCTCGAGCCGAATGGCACGCAGCTGCGATGTGCGCGTGTCCGCGGTGTGCCGGCCGTGCCTGAGGGCACAGTGTTCCCGGTTGCCGGGAGTGTGTCTGGTGTGGCCATCCAACAGAGCAGCGCGTTCGTTACGCCTGATCTCTCCGTGGAGCCCCCGTCCGTAGCGGCGGCTGCGCCCGGCCTGGGCATCATGGGGCCCTGCGTAGCGGTGCCGATGCGCGAGCAGGACCGAGTAATTGGAGTGCTCTTTGTCGCACGGCAGCGCGGGACCACGCTCGGGCCCTTCACGCCGCGAGCGGTACGCCTTCTGACAGCGCTCGCAGAACTGGCAAGCGCCGTAATCGATCGCGCCCAGCTTCATGACGAGACGAAGCGCCAGTCCGCGCAACTCCAGGCGTTGCGGGACATCGATCGCGCCATCACTGGCAGCCTGGACCTTGACCTGAGCCTGAACGTCGTACTCAATAAGGTCACCATGGAGCTCCGCGTAGATGCTGCCTGTGTTTTCTTGGTCAATCCCCATCTCCAGGTTCTCGAACCCGTTGCGAACCAAGGCTTCCATACGACCGCTCTTCGGAACATTCGAATCGACTTCGGCGACGGGTTGGTCGGTCGCTCTGCCCTTGAACGGCGGCGACTCAGCATTGACGATCTCGCGGAGACGCCGGACGCCGTGGTTATCGCTCGGTCACCGCTAGGCCGGAGTGAAGGATTCAGAGCTGCCTACGCCGTCCCCCTGGTCGCCAAGGGTCGACTACTGGGAGTTCTGCAGGTCTTCTCCCGCCGACCGATGACGCCAAGCGAGGACTGGCTCGCGTTCCTGGACGTGCTCGCGGGGCAGACCGCGATTGCAATTAGTGACGCGCAACAACTCCAGGCGCTCCGGAAATCCAATGAGGACCTCGTGCGTGCCTACGACACGACCCTGGCGGGCTGGGCTCGCGCGCTTGAGCTGCGAGACAAGGAGACGGAGGGACACACGCAACGGGTAACGGAGATGACGATACGGTTGGCGAGCCGGTTGGGGATGTCGGACGAGGACCTCGTGCACATCCGCCGCGGCGTGCTATTGCACGACATCGGCAAAATGGCCGTCTCGGACACTGTGCTCCTCAAACCCGGCCCGCTCAGTAGCGAGGAGCGTGCCGCGATGGAGCTCCACCCCGTGCACGCCTATCATCTGCTGGCACCGATTCCGTTCTTGCGACCGGCGTTGGATATCCCCTATTGCCATCACGAGAAATGGGACGGGACGGGCTATCCGCGCGGGCTCAAGGGGACCGACATTCCGCTCCCGGCCCGAATATTCTCGGTGATAGATGTCTGGGACGCCCTCACGTCACAGCGACCCTATCGGGCCGCATGGGGTGAGCAGCGAGCGCGTGCCTATATCAAGGAGCGTGCTGGCACCCATTTCGACCCGGATGTCGTGGATGCGTTTCTTCGTATATTGGAGGAGGGTCAATTCAGCCGCAGCAGCGTGTCGGGCTAAGGCTGATCTCCGTCGCATAGTTTTCTGCTCTCACCATCCGGAGCTACACGCTTAAGCCGTTCGGCTATTGTGTGCAATACATCGAGACGCGCACGCACGTGTGCAAGGGCCGGCACGAGTTCCGGCCGTGTCTCTGCAACGCTTCTGGACAGCCGGTTCAGCTCTGTCCGTAAGGTCTGAATACGCGAGGCGAGTATCTTGGCCTCGGCAGGGCTGACGAGGCGAATTCGTCCCGGACCGCTTGGACATAGAAGCGCCTGCAACAACTCGTCTAGTTCTTGCTCGATACCACGTCGTGGATCGCCCATATTTCTCTAATGCCCCCTAATCCGTGGGCTGAGGACGTTTTGAAGCGCACACGACTTTGTCTTGTTCGGCAGGAACCTCGTACCGAACACCGGGAAGGCCCCCCTGATCCCGCGTAGGAGGGTTCTTCCATGTCTGACCGCGAGCGCCACCCTGGTCTCTTCCAAACTGCCGAAGGCGGCTGGATGACCCACGAGGATTTCCTGAAGTTCGTCGCTGGAGCATTCACGGCAAAGGGGAGACACAACCGAACGAGCCATGGCGTGGCTGAAGCGTCAGGGCGTCACCAGCCCGATTGAGTCACTCTCCCCTAAGGATGCAAGCCGGTTGTGCGCTACCGCACAGAGAATCATTCTCGCCAGAAAGGGAAGGGAGAAACACACGCTTCCGCGTCTTGAAGAGACAGCGCCGCCGTCTCCTGGTTAGCTTTCTGAAGAACCGGACTGATGTTATCAGCCCGCACCTTGGGCGTGCCCCAGGCCATTTCCCTTGACACGCGGATAAGGCCCCGAACTCCCCAACATCAGGCCTTTACCCGATACCGATAACAGTCGGCAGGTCCCATACTTGCGCGTAAGCCTATCGAGAAACGCAGTCTCTCGGTTGGTCTTGGAGACGGCTGATGAGTACCTCCAAACCACAGATGTTCTTCCTGGCTGGTGCGATGAACGGGCGCCTACGCCTCCACGGCTTGCCTTCGTCGGGGCCGTGGGACGTTGGCCGATTAGTGTATCGGACCGAAAGAGAAATCGACCTTTCAGCCTGGAGTGGAAGGTGGGTCGTGAGGACAACTCACGAACTGGACCATGCCCTCGGCGTATCGCACGGGATCCCGGCTCCGATCACTCTCTACGTCAGTTACGCCCTTCTACACCATGCGTATGAGAAATGGGAGGGCAGCGGATTTTGAGCCGTCGTGGAGAGTGGAACTGCTAGAAGTACCACAAGCGGCTGGGAAGATCAGGAAACGAGAAGACCCTAGGGGAGGAAGAAACCAGGTCGCCCTTCTCACCTTGCGGGACGAATCTATCTAGTATGATCAACTGAGCGGCTCGAAATTCTCCGTAAGTTTCTTGAAGGTTTTGGCAAGATGTTCTGTCGGCTTCATACTCGTTAATCAGGTCGCCGCCCTATACTCTTGCGTTTTCGGAATTAGTACCATCCCCAAGAGCGTGGTCTATGAGGGGAGGATCCGGGAGGCATGATACACTGGCAACGTCGTGGCGGCAGCCATGCGATGTCGATCCGCAAAGCTGTTGCTATCGTTGAGAAGCGGGACACAAGTCCACTCGGGAGCGCCCGCCGTAAGAAGTTTGACGATTCCTTGGCCCTCCTCCGCGCCTTAGGATTGTCTCCCTCTACTATCGAGCATTATCGGCGGCTGGCCCGCACGAAGCGCAGGCTCCCCCAGGAGTTGGTGTGCGCGTTAGTAGAGAATGCTACCGAACGTGATATGCTGTTGACGCTCATCGGTAGCGGCAGCGGCCCCTCATAGGACAGGAAACATGGCCCTGCACCCCACGTGCCATGCAGTTGAGAACTATCTGACCACCTGGTTCCCTGGAGGCGTCATTAAAGAGTTCGAGTGGGTGGCACAGCGGTGTTGGGCGTTCAAGGTCAGTGTCCCCAGCCTCCACTTTCAACTGCTCGTGAGTACCGAGTTCTTGGACAAGACTCGCGATGATGAAATTGAGCGGCTACTGCACGACTGGCATGTTGCTAGCCTAATGAGGCTTGAAGGTGCCCGCGACTGGGTATATGTCTCACTCGACGGTGCGAGCCTCGGAATACCTGAAAGTCACCGGGGAAGCCGGACCTCGCGGGGCTCCTTGTCCGCTCGGACATCCTTCAACGAGGGATGCCGTGGACCATCTGCCAACCTTTCTCGATAGTCCACCCAGACCACGAGCGTCGGCTTCACCCAATGCGGCGGCAGGTCGGTCCTAAGCTCGCTCCAATGATCTCGGAGCGTCAGGGCGGGCGTGAACGGACACTTCTCGACCTTCGTCGCCTTGAGTTGTTCGAGCACGGCCTTCCGGATGTCGAGCGAGAGCCCGCTCCCAGCGAGGCCGGCATAGATGAGTTTCCCTGCTCGATCGTACTGACCGAGGACCAGTGTGCTCGGTCGGCCCGGCGCCGACGACAGATAGCCACCCACGACGAACTCCTCGCGCTTGCGGAATGGAATCTTGCGCCAGTCCTTCGTCCGCTTCCGTGGCTGGTACTTGCTGGCGAGGCGCTTGGCCACGACGCCCTCTAAGCCCTGGCGCTGGCACTCCTGGTAGACGGTCGTGCCCATCTCTCCGGGGAAGGGGTCAGCCACGCGCACCAGGTCACTATTCAGCGCACGTTTGAGGGCAGCGAGGACGGCTTGACGGTCCCTCAGAGGACGGTCCTTGAGATTGTGTCCGTTCACGTAGACACAGTCGAACACGACGTAGGTCACATGGCCGGAGCGTGGCGAAATCGGGACGACCTTCCGCGCCGAGCGCTACCACCTCGCCGTCTAGCACGATGGGCACGGCGACAGTCTTGAGGCCCTCCGCGACCGAAGCAAACAGGCCGGTGAAGTTCTGGAGGTTGCGAGAGAGCAGGCGAACTTGCTCACCGTGGACGTAGGCGATGATGCGGATACCGTCCCATTTCGGCTCGTAGGTCCACTCCGGGCTGTTGAGGGGCTTCCTTGCTGGCTCCGCGAGCATGGGCCGGAAAGGCTTGGGAAAGCGTGTCGGGCCAGGCTTTTCGAATCCAAGGCGGGCGAGCGTTCGCCGCGTTGTCGCGCTTAGTCTGATCGGGTCGATGGACACGCGAAGGACTAGCACGTTGGGCAACGCATTCCCTCCTCCGCGCCGCCCTCGGAGGATGAGATGCAGGCTTCTGCGGGCGAAATGGAGAAGGAAATTAAGCCTCGGGTTGACACGTATTTTGGTAATCAGATTCGTCCAGTTCTAGGACCGACTGGATCTGACACGCGGCTTCGGTAGCAACGTCGTGGACTTTTGGCGAAGTCCGCACTCTCCTGGTAGTCTGGTGGTCGATGAACGTCCACGACTTGCTTCGACTCCATGGGTCGCGGCTGCGCGCACTCGCGCCATTGCGGCATCCCAATTTTCGATTGTTTTTTGCGGGGCAGGCCGTCTCGCTCGTCGGCACCTGGATGCAATCGATCGGCCAGGCGTGGCTGGTCCTCCAACTGACGCATTCCGCGTTTTGGTTGGGCGTCGTCAGCGCGCTGCAGTGGGGTCCCGTTCTGGTCCTGTCGCTTCCGGCTGGTGTCCTCGTCGACCGCTTCGCAAAACGGGCGCTCGTACTCTGGACCCAGACGCTGTTCTGCCTGCTGGCGTTCGTGCTTGGCCTCTTGGCCGTGTTTGGTGCGGTCCGGTACTGGCATGTTGCGGTGCTTGCCGTTTGCTTCGGGATCGTCAATGCGCTCGATGTCCCTGCCCGCCAGTCGCTGGTCGTGGAGCTGGTTGAAGGTACCGATGACCTAACGTCTGGCATCGCGCTCAACTCAGCGCTATTCAGCGCCGCCCGTCTCATCGGGCCCGGGATCGGCGGCTTGGCGATTGCCGCGTGGGGGGTTGGAGTCGCGTTCCTTGCGAATGCGGCGAGCTTCCTCGCCGTGATCGGCGCGATGTGTATCATGCGCGGCATGCCGACGCACCGGGTCGCGTCCTGGACCGGATTGTTGGACCGCATGGAAGCGGGCGTGCGTTTCGTCGTTCGCACGCCACCGGTATTCTGGGTGCTGGTCGTACTGACCATCTTGGGGCTGTTCCCCGCAAACTACAATATCTTCATCCCGGTGTTGGCATACGCCCAGCTCCACGTCGGGGCGTCGGGGTTCGGACTGTTGACGGCCGTGAACGGTGCCGGCTCCATGCTGGGGGGCATCCTGGTCGCCGCCAAAGGACAGAGTATCCCGCGCCGGGCCTACCTTTACTGGTCAGCGGTGCTGTTGTCCGCTGCGACAATGGCACTGAGCTGGGCCGTGCGACCGGACACTGCCGCGGCGTTTCTGTTCCTGGCAGGGTGCAGCATGACCATATTCAGCTCCGTTGCCAACAGCACCATCCAATTCGACACGCCCGACATGTTGCGAGGGCGCGTGATGAGCATCTACTCGTTGATCTGGAACGGGACGACGCCATTCGGGGCACTCTTGATGGGCGCGTTATGCGGGACGTGGGGGCTCTCTGCCGCTGTCCTAGTCGGCGGGGGAGCGGGTCTGCTCGGGACCCTTGGGGTGCATGCGATTCTGCGTCGCTGGCGACGCCCGAGGGTGCCGGTGTCGCTCGCCGGACCGCGCGTCCGTTGATTGCCGCGGTCGAAGCTCGCATGAAATCCGCGGTACAGCGACTGTCATCAGCGTTACCCGGAGAAGCCGCGCCACGTTCAGGGGCACGGCCTCACGCAAGAATCGATTGGAAGCGGGGGATTCGCTTCTCGGGAGAGAGCGAGGCGGCTAGGGGAACGGGCGTTTGGCAAGCTGCGCGGGAGGCTTGCTGGAACCGAGCGCACGAATGCTTGGTGATCACCATTTGGTGACACAGTCTTTCCTCCGAATGATCGCAGGTAAGATCTCTACTGGATCGAAGTAAAGTTGGATTAAGACTAAGTTAAGATTAAGGCTAAATTGCGTAAGCGATTGCCAATCCTGAGATTTAGTTCGAGTCTTTAACAGGTGGCTTCGGGGGAATGGGCGTGGGTGCCCGAGAAACCCACGAACGCAGGTTTGTATTGGAGCCGCCGGGACTTGCGGAAATGGCAATATCACGTGTTCGCGACATGGGCCGCGCTGGCGTCGTCCTGCTTGTCGCCTTCGGGCTCGCCGTCCTGCGGATACCTCCGCTCGGTGCGAGCGACCGATTCTGTCTCTTCGCAGTTGAGCCGACCGCTGGTACGATAGGGGCGCAGCACGCGCCGGTTTATCCCTCACAAGATCCTGCGGGGTTGGACACGTGGGCCATTGTAACACAAGCAACATCTCGCAGGCTCGGACATTCAACCCATGCAATCTACGTGTACGCTGAACCGAGCGATTCCTTGCCCTTTCTGACGACATCGTATTCACTGTTGACGGATCCTCCAGACGGGCTGGCTCGTAGTTCCTCGCCGCTTGAGCGCGTACACGGCCCGCCTCTGTTCGGTCCATCGGGTCGCGTCTATGATCCGCACGACTGACCCGCATGTCTTGCGACGCTGCTTAGCAACAGGTATGCAGCTCGTGCGCCGTTTGATCTTGCGGCAACTACCTGCGTTTCTTGGATCTACCCTCGTGACCGGAGCCCGAAGTCAATCTCCCTCGCGATATTTCGCGCTACGGCATCAACGGAGTATCCTCTTTCCCCCGCGATTGGCAGCGATCGCGCCGCGGGACCTCACAGCCCATGGGGTGGACGACTGGCGACTTCGAGGGAGACGGTGATGGGGCGAACGCGTGTGCTGCTCGTGGACGACATGGGAATGATTCGCTGTGGCATTCGCACCATGCTAGGAACCGCCCCAGATGTGGAAGTTGTTGGCGAGGCGTCCAGTGGAGAGGAGGCCGTTCAGCTAGCGCACGAGCTCAAACCAGATGTCGTACTGATGGACCAAGATATGCCTGAATGTGACGGACTAGAGACCACCCGCATTCTTAAGCAAACAATGCCCGACATCGAGGTGGTCATGATGACTGACCAGCTCGACGGCGGGAAGGCACTGCAAGCAGTTGAGGCGGGAGCGACTGGCTACGTCCTCAAGGATATTCCCGCCGCCAACCTCGCGGCCGCGTTGCGCTCCGTGTGCAACGGCCGTGCATTTATCCATCCCGAGATTACTCGGAAACTCATAAATGACTTGGCTCGCATGATGCGGGGACGTCGAGACTGGCTGACATGGCACCAGACTCGCGCCTTAGGGCTCACGCGACGCCAGTTCGATATCCTCTTGGAGCTGGTCAACGGCAGCACTTATGTCGAAATCGCAGACAAACTCACGTTGACAGAAGGTACAGTCAAAACCCACGTCCACAACATCCTCGCAAAGCTGCGGTGTCATAACCGAAGCCAGTTGATAACGTACGTGCTTCGTAACCGCTTTATTGAGTAGCGCGGCACAAGTTCTCAGATCTGAATAGCTGATCTATCGAAGGTTGACAATCTTCTACTCTTAGGTAGATCGACATCGAGGCTTCTGCG
>DASPUZ010000135.1:0-4602 GCA_035622635.1 bacterium
TCTTTCATCGTCCCCCCTCCCTCTCCGTGCCCGGCGGGTCGTTGCCTAGGATTCTGGGACCGTCAACAGTTTGCGGTCGAGCGGCCGTCGAGTCGTGGATCCAGTGACCAGTTCCCTCGTTCGAATGAAGGGCCAAGACGCGACGGACGCTCGGGATCGTAGAGTGACTCCTCTTGCCCGGGAGACCTGGAGGGCGGTGGTCGCCACTCATGCGCCAGCCGTGTGTCCCTCCTCGCCGCTGTCATTCGCACGCAAGACAAAGTAGGCGCAATTGCACGGGGGGCCGTCGCTACGTCGGGCCGTACATCGCGTCGCGATGACGCCTGCCCGGCCGATGTGTTCTGCGTGACACTTATCGCACACATAGGTCCCGCTCACCGGCCACGGCAAACCAGCTTTCGCGCGGACGCGCTCGGCCACAGAGCACCTCGTAACGTGCAACATACCCACACTAGCAGTTCATTCGACCACCCGCAACCAGACAGGGTGGAGTATACTGTCGGTAGCGTTTGATGGTCCTGACGGAACCACGGGAGGCACCTAAAGCGGGGGGTAACATGCCACTCGACAAGGACCGAAACCGGACTCTCGTCGCACTTCGGGACGCGCCCAAAGGAGTGCAGAGTCGAGAATTGCCTGATGTGCTCAGCTTGCCCTTGGACGTGATCGAGCGTCACCTCCAGTACTGCGTGGACTATGGGCTTGCAACGTGGAAAAAGAAGGATGACACCGGGCTCGCGGTTATTACGGACCGCGGTCGCGACTATCTGTCCCGTCAGGGCTTGTAGTAGCCGTCTCGCCGGGTCTGGCGGACAGGCGGCAAGTCGGTCGTCACAATCTCATCGGAGATGTGCCCGAGGGCGTTTCTGGCTTCGTCCTCGCTGCCGAAGGATCGGATCAACACCTTCTCCCCGGCCGCAAAGACGAGCACGAGCGGCGTGCCCTCGGTCCCGACTTGCCGGACCTGATCCAGATTGATCAGAATTCGTTCGTCGCGAGCGTTGAGCCACATCTTGACGCCCCCGAAGATGTTAACCCTAGAACAGATGAACGAATCGCGGAAGCCGGTCTTTCGCTCGACTAGGATCTGGCTCATCAAGGTTAACGGCGGCGACGGCGTGAACCGGGGAGCGGCATGGAAGCATGGCTAGCGCTCCTGCGGTTCCTCGCGGGGCCACGAGGCTGACAACAAGGCAGCCTCGTGAACACCCAGTTCGGTCAGCTCGTAGAGAGTGTCGTATTTGCGCCAGATCAGACGTTGCCGTTCCATTTCATCGAGCGCGGCGCGCCATTCAAGGCCTTGTACGTCTAGTTTGCCCGTCAGGATTCTCGTGTTGTGGGTCGAGTCGAACCGAAAAATCCTTCCCTGATTCACCGTCGCCCGATACGCGACACGCAACAACCTCTGGGCCCGCTCGCTCAGATCTGACCCCGACGAATCAACCATCTCAACCTCCGGGAAGACTCAAGGGAATGGCCGTGCTGCCTGCACGCGCGGCGCGGCGCGTCCGTTGACGGAGAACGGATCCACTCGACATGCAGGGCTGCGCCAACGATATTTCATTCTGATGCCTGCGCTTCCCGCTAAGACCACTGAACCAGCAACGTGTGGGACGGCTCAGGAGACTCAATGGTACAATGGAAGCGGTCCAAGGGATCGTCTCCCGGTTGACACGGGGAAGAAGCACATGCAATCTATTGAGGTACTCCTGGTCAGAATTAGCCCACGATACGCCATGGTAAATGCTGTGGCCGCTCGCGCTGAACAGTTGATCAGAGGGGACATTCCGGCGATTGAGACCAGTACGCGAAATCCAGTCCTGGTCGCGATGGAAGAGCTTGCGTTGGGAAAGCTTCCCCTAGACAGCAAACGCGCGTCGGGGAATGCACCAATCAAGGTTGCACCAGTTCATGCCGGCCACGACGTGCTTGACCTGACCTCGTGCCCTGCACGTGAGGAAAAATGATGACACGACACCGGCGGGGCTCCACCAAACCCCTGTCATTCTATGGCATCAAGTTCAAGACACCCGCTGCAACGGTTGCTCGCGCCAAACCCTTGGACGAAAACGCTCGGCAGGAGGAAAGCAATTCGCCGAAACGGATCGCCGATCGCAAACCGAACGAGGACGCCCCGGATACCAAGCGTGCGTGATCAGATCGACATCCACGGCATCCTGGATCGGCTTCCACATCGTTATCCGTTCCTGTTGGTGGATCGCATCCTGGAAGTCGAACCCGGGAAGCGGATCGTCGGCCTGAAGAACGTGTCGATTGGCGAACCATTCTTCGCCGGACATTTCCCCGGACAGCCGGTGATGCCGGGTGTCCTGATCGTGGAGGCGATGGCGCCGGTGGCGGCAGTGCTCCTGATGCTTCAACCTGAGGCAGAGGGACACATCGTCCATCTCGTTGGCATTAAGGACATGCACTTCCGCCGCGTCGTGCGCCCCGGCGACCAGCTCATTACCGAGGTCGTGTTTCTGGGCGGCCGAGCCCGGTTTGGTAAGGCGCACGCGACGGTGATCGTCAATGGCGAAATGGTGGCCCACGGTGAATTGACGTACGGCCTCGTAAGGCATAATGAAGTTCCGGCGGCCGAACCCATCCACAGGCTGGCGTTCCCTCGCGACCAGTCGCAGCCTACGCCCTGCGACGAGCGTGACAGCTAAGCTATCACGCGCACATTGCTGGCTTGTGGGCCTTTCTGTCCCTGCGTGGCTTCATACTCCACTTTTTGCCCCTCGCTCAGCGACTTGTAGCCCTCGCCGACGATCCCGCTGAAGTGCACGAACAGGTCCTTGCTGCCGTCCTCGGGCGTGATAAAGCCGTACCCTTTCTCTGCGTTGAACCACTTCACAATGCCCACCGCCATATCGCACCCCATCCCATCGAACCAGGCTACCAACCGACTCCGCTGTCTGCTGGTGCCATTTCAGTATGACAGGCTTTCGAGCAACCACAAGAGGTTCGTTGGGTTGTGCGCTCGCATCTCCTAGTCGCGCCTTCGCCCAGCGAGCCCCTCTGCGGCCTTGCGGACGATCTCTTTACCGCGCTCGGCGAATAGCGTCTTAGCCGGAGCCCGGCCACCCTTGGGGCTCCAATTCGAGAGCGCCAGCGGCCGCGCTAACGCATTTTTCGCCATAGGCACATTTAGGCCATCTGTCATGCCCGAGAAGAAGTGCGCCCCGTTACGAGGACCCATTGCCGCCCGAGGCCCTGAGAAGTGTCTCGGTGATGCACGAGATGGCGTGCTGGGTGGCCCTAGGAAATACCGAAATGCCTCGTAGGGCGTGCGTCCCGCCGCAACGCGAGCGAGCGAACACGATCCCAGATCTGCTCATCGACCCGCCGCGCCGGGTAGCGAAGGGTCGCCCGCGGCGGTTGGAGCGTAATTTTCCCCTCGGAGACGTTCCAACACCGTCGCAGCACGCGATCGATGGCGGACAGCACGTCGGGGGACCCGTGCAGGGCCAGACGCCCCCTACGCGGGAACGTAGACGCAGGCCAATCTCCGTCCAGGTAGCCGGCGAGAAACGGTGCGCCCAGGTCGCTCGGGATATCGTCGAGCAGCGCCGGATCTTCGCCGTGGAAGTCAGAGGGAACACCCCACGGCATCAGCGCGTGGCACAGGCTCGGCTCGCGGACATATACCTGCCACCCCAGAAGGCTGCTCTGACAATACTCCTGGCGGACCCGCGACCCGGTGATGTCCTCCATGAACCTAGCCATGTGCCTTTCCGCGCGGTCGCCCAGTGTGATGACGACCGCCATCGACGAACCCTGGCCGAGAATGCGCCCAGCCGCCGTCAGGAACCCGATCCAATACAACTGGACCTCCGCTGATGCGTGCCCTTCCGGTACTGCCTTTGCCGTGAGAATCTCCGTGGGGTCCGAGAGCCTCCCGTGGTTCGCCGGCGCAAGCACCCGGTTGACGACGGCAATCGGGAATTGACACGCCTCCGCGATCTCGGTGGGGCCCATACCCTTTCGTGCGGCGGCGCGAATTTTCGTGATCTGAGCGCGTGCCTCCGGAGCCAGTTGCCGCCCGCGCAGGGTCATGCCGATGTGCCAGTGGACGTGCGGTCTTGATCGGGGAAGTCGGGAGTCGGTGCCGTCGGCTCCGCGGCGGGCGGCATGTCGGTGGCACGGGACTGCCTGCGGGCCAGTTTTGCATCACGCTTGGCCTTCTGCTTTAACTCCCGCGCTCGTTTGGCAGCGTTGTAATTTGGTCGCTTCACGCTTCACGCTCGCTTGTACCAGAATGTACTCAATATAACATTCAAAATCGGCCCTGTCGCCCCGTGTCGCCTCGCGCGGTAGTCCGCCATTGCCAACGGTTTCCGCGAGGCTCAGTGTCGCGCCCTGCCGTGCTTGTGACGCCCCCTGTCGCGCGGCGTGTGCCAACGGTGACCCTAACCAGGCGACACCGGCCGCTGGGGTTACCGGATCGGATCTGCGCCTGGCACGAGGGCGGCGAGACCTGCGATCAGCCGGGTGCGGGCGGTCAATGCTCGGTTCTGCCACCGGCATGCCCGGGAGCGGGCCCGGGCGAGGCACCGGACGTACAATGGGAAACGTGGATCCCGGAACGACAAAGTA
>DASPUZ010000136.1:0-4418 GCA_035622635.1 bacterium
CCTCGGGCTCCACGATCGGGACGAGGCCGGCCTCCTGGCAGAGCGCCGCGTACCGTGCGAGCGCGTGCGCATTGGCTTCGATCGCGAAGCGCGTCGGGAGACGGTCCCCCTCGATCGCGATGATCGCGCGCCACTTGGCGAATCGCGCGCCGAGCTTGACATACTCGGCCAGCCGCTCACGCAGCCCGTCGAGCCCCGCGGTCACCTGTTCACCCGGGAAGCCCGCGAGTGGCTTCGCCCCGCCGTCGACCTTGATGCCGGGGATGATGCCCTGTCGCGTGAGCACGTCGACGAACGGGGTGCCGTCGTCGGCCCGCTGCCGAATGGTCTCGTCGAACAGGATCACCCCGCTGATGAACTCGCCGATCCCCGGCGTCGTGAAGAGCATCTGCCGGTATTGCCGTCGCTTCTCTTCCGTGTTGGCCACCTCGGCGGCGCCGAACCGCCGGCCGATCGTACCGTGACTCTCGTCGGCGGCTAGAAGGCCTTTCCCCTTTGCCACAAGAGCGCGCGCCGTGACTTCCAAAGCAGTCGTGCTCATCGCGTACCCACCCCTCGTTCTTCAACATTCATTGTCGGTATTCGAAGCCGCTAAAGGCCCATCCTGCACCAGGCGGTCTCTGAGCCGACCGTCCCGCCGGGACGGCAGGGCGCCCTCGCAAGCGCGCCGACAGGCTCTGTGATGGGCGTGCGAGTTCGTGTATCATGGAAGTCACATACTCCGTCTCAGGGAGTACCACGGTGTCACTATGTCGCGGCTAGAGGGCCGGACCGGAGTCCTTCGCGCGTTCTCGCAGATCCTGAACCGTTCGTTCACGCTCCGCGAGGCACTGGACGGAGCGTTGCCGCGGATCGTCGAGCTCGCCGAGGCGGAGGCCGCGTGGATCTTCTTCCACGACGCGGAAACAGACACGTTCTCGCTCGCCGCCGATGTCAATCTCCCGCCGGCGCTCGCCGTGTCCGGTAAACGCCGGATGGCTGGCGAGTGCCGTTGCATGCAGATGTTGCGGGAGGGACGCCTGAGGCAGGCCGTCAACTTGATCGAGTGCCTCAGGCTCGAGCAGGCGCTGCCCCGCACCCCGGAACGGCACCAGCACGCCACGATCCCGTTGCTGTCGCAGAGTGAGGTCCCGGTCGGCATTCTGAACCTGCTCCTGCCCGCCGGGCGGGTGCTGAGCGAGCGGGACCTCGACGTTCTGGAAGCGCTCGGGCACGACGTGGCAGTCGCGATCCAGCGCGCCCGATTGTTCGAGGAGGTGCGCGACAAGGAGGCGATGACGCGTGATCTGATGCAGCGCCTGCTGGCCGCGCAGGAAGAGGAGCGCCGCCGGATCGCGCAGGACCTCCACGACCACGCCGGCCAGACGATGACCGCGCTCATCATCCAGCTGGCGTACCTGATCGGGCACATCGACACCATGAACAAGGCGACAATCGCCTCGGAACTCGAGCGCTTTCGCACCGTCGCGGAGCAGAGTCTCGACGAATTGCACAAGCTCGTCTACGACCTCCGGCCGATGATCTTGGACGACCAGGGCCTGACCGCGGCCGTGCGTTCCTACGTCGACACGCACCTGAAACCCACCGGCATCGATATCGGCCTGAAGATCGTCGGGCCCGAGGGACGGTTGCCGCGGGATGTCGAGACCGCCGCATACCGGATCGTTCAAGAGGCCGCCACGAACACGCTCCGGTACGCAGAGGCGAAGCACCTGGAGATCCGGGTGGACCGCCGGGAAGACTGGCTGATCGTGATGATCCGCGACGACGGAAAGGGATTTGTCCCGGAGGATACCGAGCCCAAGAAGAGTCTCGGCCTGCACGGGATGCGCGAACGCGCCGAACTGGTGGGCGGGAACCTGCAGGTGCTGTCCGTCCCTGGAGCCGGGACGACGATCCTCGCGAGGCTCCCGTTGCTCAGGGCGCATTAGAAGTATCGCTTGCACGTCGGTCGTCCCCGCCGAAGGCCCTCGGCACCGTCGGCAGCGCACCCGGACCGCCAGTCGCCGAGAGCGGGGGATGTCCCGGGCCCGCATGAATCAGGCCCTCGCCGGATGGCGGAGGCGCAGGGGCCTGAGCAATTCTGGTTGTGGGCGATCATGAGAGAATCGGGCAGCGAGGCGAACGCGCCGCAGGGAAGAGCGGGGCAGTGAAGGTACTGCGCGGCACAGGCGCCTCCGCCGGCATCGCCATCGGTCCCGCGGTGCTCTTTCGGAGGCGCATGCCCTTGGTAGCCGGCGGTCTTTCCGCCGACGCCATCGCGCGGGAGACGGCACGCCTGGCCGCCGCAGTCGCACGCGCACGGCGGGAGCTCGCGGGGGCGGCGAAGGGGCTAGAGGCCGCGGCGGGCCGGGACGAGGCGGGTGTGTTCGAGGCGCAGGCCTTGATGCTCGACGACCCGGAATTGATCGGACGGGCGGAACGGCTCATTCAGGTGGCACTGTGCCCTGCCGAGCGCGCGATCGAGGACGCCGGCGCCGAGGTGGCCGCTCAGCTCGAGTCGCTCCCGGACGAATATCTGCGCGCACGGGCCGCCGACGTGCGCGATGTCGCCGCCCGCGTGCGGGCCGTTCTCGAAGGCGGAGTCCATCCGCTGGCAGAGATTGCGACGCCCTCGGTGATCGTGGCGGATGAGCTCTTTCCCTCCGACACCGCCGCGCTGGACCGCCGGAATACGCTGGGGTTTGTCACCGAGGTGGGCGGCCCGACGGCGCACGCCGCGATCTTGGCGCGCGCACTGGGAATCCCCGCGGTCGTCGGCGCGCCAGGGGTGACGTCAGCCGTGTCCCCAGGCGAGACGGTCATCGTCGACGGAACCGGCGGCACCGTGGTGGTGGCGCCGGGTGCCGCCGTCGTGGCGGCCTGGGAAGAAAAGCGGCAGGCCGCGGCGACGCGGCGGAAGGATCTGGCCGCGCTCCGGGACCTGCCGGCCGAGACGGTGGACGGTCATCGCATCGAGCTTGCAGCCAACGTGGGATCGCTGGACGACGTGGCCGAGGCGGTCGACCGTGGTGCGGAAGGGGTGGGTCTGTTCCGGACCGAGTTCCTCTTCTTGCGGCGGGAAGCGGCTCCGGACGAGGACGAACAGTTCGAGGTGTATCGGAGAGCCGCGACGGCGATGCAGCCGCGTCCCGTGATCGTGCGCACGCTGGACGTCGGAGGAGACGAACCGCTGCCGTGGCTCGGGATGGCGCACGAGGACAACCCGTTCCTCGGCCTGCGCGGGCTGCGCCTGTGCCTCAGGTATCCGGACGTGTTCCTCACGCAGCTTCGGGCGCTGCTCCGCGCCGCCGTTCACGGTCATATCTGGATCATGCTCCCGATGGTCGCGGACGCCGAGGAAGTCCGGGCGGCCCACCGGATCCTGGACGAGGCCCGATCCCAGCTTTCACGACGCGGAGTTCCACAGGGACCGGTGCGCGTCGGGATCATGATCGAGATCCCATCGGCGGCGCTGCTCGCGGATACGCTGCTCGGCGAGGTGGAGTTCGCCAGCATCGGCACCAATGACCTGACGCAGTACGCGCTCGCGGTCGACCGGACGAATGCGCGGGTCGCGTCCATCGCGGACCCGCTGCACCCTGCCGTGCTGCGCCTGATCGCCTCGGTCACCCGGGCTCCGGGCCGAGGCGAGCGATGGGTGGGCGTGTGCGGCGAGCTCGCGGGAGACCCCGTTGCGGCCCCCTTGCTGGTAGGCCTTGGCGTGAGCGAACTCAGCATGACCCCGCCGGTGTTGGCGGAGGTCAAGGCCGCGGTGCGGTCGCTCTCGTTTGGCGAGGCGACGGCGCTCGCCGATCGGGCGCTTGCCTGCAGGGGGGCGGCGGAGGTCCGGGCGCTCCTTGCCGCACGCGGATTCGCCTCTCCAACCGGGGCCGCGCCTCTCGATCCGGCGCCGCCATGACCGCCAAAGAGGTGCTCGTCCGCACCGGGGTCGGGCTACATGCACGTCCCGCCGCGATTCTCGTGGCCGCGGCGAGGCCCTATGCGTGCCGGGTGATGATCGAGTACAACGGTAGGGTCGTCGACGCCAAGAGCATCACCCAGGTGCTCGGGCTCGGCGTGCCTGATCAGGCAACGGTGATCCTTCGCACCGACGGAGAGCGCGAGGAAGAAGTCCTGGCCGCATTGGCCGCGCTGTTCGAGCGCGGGCTGCCTCAGACGACTTCGGAGAGCCCCTGACACCACGCCCCGCGGATTTCCAGACCAATTGGGCGGCGCGGATGCCGGCAGTCGGCTGTTTGCGGCGCGTCCGTCAGGCGCGTCGTTTGAGGTGGGAGGGCGGCTCGACGGCAGCGACGCGGATGCGGGCGTCCACGATAGCGGCGCCGTGGGGGTGGGCGATGATGGGGTTGCAGTCGAGCTCGACGATGTGGGGGAGATCGTCGGCGAGGGCGCCGACGCGGACGAGGACGTCGGCG